>JACNJE010000111.1 GCA_014382705.1 Verrucomicrobiota bacterium
GCTAACCACAGTCTAGCGCCTCCCCTTCGGTGTCCTTTCTTAATGAGTCAACAGGAGCCGACCTTGGCCAAGCGGTCACGGATGGTACGGCGGAGTCTTGGACTGCCGCTCACCGTCGATCACCTCGCCGACGAACTTGGCCAAGCGCCCGGTCACCCGCGCGAACCAGTCGTTCCCCTGCTCCGCCGTGGCCAAGGCGGGGCTTCGGTCTGGCTGGTCGGCGAGCGCGTCAGCACGGACGTTTTCCGGAAACTTGGCCAAGGCGAACGACGTCTCGAACTCCTGCGCGTGCCCCGGCATGTCGTCCGGCAGCCGCTTGCCGCCGCGCAGCAGCTCGTCGGCGTCCGCTTGGCCAAGCCTGTCCCAGTACGACAAAAAGTGCAGGTTCGTGCCGTCGAACTGCCGCAGGAACTGATCCCACACTCCGCGGATCGGCTCGATGTTCCCACCGTGCCCATTGACCACGACGATGTTGCGAAAGCCGGCGCGCACCATGCTGTCGATCAGGTCGCCCAGCACGGTGAGGAACGTCCCGGGCCGGAGTGTCAGCGTGCCGGGATGCTGCATGTGATGCTCGCTGATGCCGCACATCAGCCCCTCGGCAATGAGCAGGCGCGGGGCCAGTCGTCTGGCCACGGCGCGGGTGACCAGGCCAACGCTGCGCCAGTCGTGCTCCATTGCCAAATGCTCGAGGTGTTGCTCGATCGCCGCGACCGGGATGAGGCAGCCAGCCAACTCGCCGGAGGCCATGCGCTCGCGAAACTCACGGCGCGTCAGTTTTCCGAGGACGGTTTCTGGTTCCGCGTTGCTCATGATCTGTTTGTGATTTTGATGACAATGAAAGAACTGACCGCTGCCCACACCGAGGCGATCGCCAGTAGGCCAAGGCCGCTCCCGCCCAAGCCAAGCAGCGTGCCGTTGGCCTCCATGAATGACTCGGTGTCGAATGGAGCCGAATTCAGCGTCATCGCCAACCGGAACAGTACCACGACGAGGCACAGGCTCAAAAGCCCTCCGGCCAGGGCCAAGGCGGCCTGCATGGCGCCCACAGCCTTTTGCCCGCCAACATAGGTGCCGATGCCGGTCACGATCCACGGGTTGACAGAGTTGTTGTCGGGCGTCATCACCAGCACCGTCAGCAACGACCGTAGGCAAACGGTGGGCGAGCGACGAGTGATTTCGGCCGTTGCGGGGTTGCAATCGGCACGGCATCCGGTACGGTTCCCCGCCACGAGTACCAATTTCTCAGACCATGAAACACGTATCAAAACAACTGTTGGTTGCCCTCTTCGCCGTGGCAACGGTGAGCGCCTCCGCCGCGCCGAAGCAGTGGCTGGATTACAAGGGCAAAAAAGGCCCCGGCAAAGGCAAGTCCATCCTCCTCATCTCCGGTGACGAGGAGTACCGCTCCGAGGAAGCGATGCCCCTGCTGGCCGGCATCCTCGCGCGTCATCACGGCTTCAACTGCCGCGTGGTGTTTGCGATCGACCCCAAGAGCGGCCTCGTCGATCCCAACAACCGCAACAACATCCCCGGCCTCGAGGCATTGAAGGATGCCGATCTGATGGTCATCGGCACCCGTTTCCGCGACCTGCCGGATGACCAGATGGCGCACATCGATGCCTACCTCCGGACCGGCAAACCGGTGATCGGCATGCGCACCGCCACCCACGCCTTCAACATCGGCGGAAACAAAACCTACGCCCACTACAGCAACGGCTACAACGGCCCGAAAAAAGAGTGGCAAGGCGGTTTCGGCAAACTCGTCCTCGGCGACTTCTGGAAGAACCACCACGGCGGCCACAAAACCGAAAGCACCGTCGGCATCATCGCCCCGGGCGCGGAAAAACACCCGACCACCCGCGGCATCAAAAACGGCGACATCTGGGGTCCGAGCGACGTCTACGGCGTCCGCCTTCCATTGGCCGAAGGCTCACAACACATCATCCTCGGTCAAGTGACCAAGCGCAAAGGCCCCCGCACCAACGACATCCACTTCGGTCTAAAACCAACCGACGACGAAGCAGTCGAAGGCAAGAAAAACGACCCCATGATGCCGGTCACCTGGACCAAGAGCTATCAAGTGCCGGGCGGCAAAAAAGGCCGTGTCTACACCACCACGATGGGCTCCTCCACCGACCTCGTGGTCGAGGGCTCCCGCCGCATGATGGTCAATGGCGTCTACTGGCTGCTCGATCTTGAGATCCCGAAGGGCGGCACCAAGGTGGATCTCCCCGGCGAGTTCAACCCGAAAGAATACAGCTTTCGGCGGGGAGACTACTGGCCCGAGCAAAACAAGCGGCCGCGCGACTTCCGTCTCAAGCGCGAAAAAAAGAAATAGGCTCTCGCGATGGTTCGACTTTTCAGACAGAGGTTTAACCGCCTCTGTCTTTTTTTGTCTGCGCTTGGCCTGCTGACGCTTACCGGCTGCAAGCCACCCAAGGTGTCGCCCATCATCTTTCGCGTGATGACCTTCAACATCCATCACGGCGAAGGGCAGGACGGCAAGGTCGATCTCGAACGCGTCGCCAAGGTCATCCTGAACGCCAACGCCGACGCCGTCGCCCTGCAGGAAGTCGACCAAAACACCCAGCGCACCGGTGGCATCGACATGGCGGCCGACTTGGCCAAGCGCACCAATATGCACGTCGCCTTCGGGGCCAATCTCGATTTTCAGGGCGGCAAATACGGTACCGCCATCCTCAGCAAACACCCGATCGATTCAGTCGAAAACCACGTCCTCAAACAGGCGCGGGACGGCGAACCTCGCGGCGTCCTACAGGCCGTGCTCGACGTCGGCCAAGGCCGTGTGCTGTTTGCCGGAACCCACCTCGACCACACCAACGACCAGGCGGAACGGCTCTTCAGCCAAGCGCAGTTCGATGAGTTGTTTGCAAAACATGAGGGACTGCCCGCGATTTTCTCTGGCGATTTCAACGACACCCCCGACAGCGAGTTGCACAAACGGATGAGGGGAAAATGGACCGACTCATGGAGCCTCGTCGGCCAAGGCCCCGGCCTCACCATGACCAGTGATCAACCAACCCGCCGCATCGACTACGTCTGGGTGTCCGACATGAAAAACTTCAAACTCCGACGGGCGTACGTTCTGACCACCGACGCCTCCGATCATCTGCCGGTCGTGGCCGAGATGGAGTTCAAACCGGCACCCCACCCGATGGAAAACGCGCAACTGGCGCTCATCATCATCGTGATGACCCTCCTGAGCGCCATCCCGATCGGCCTCGGCACCACCATGTTTATCGCCCACCGCCGCAACAAAAAGCAGGCGTAACCGGCTCAATACTCCGCGTACTTCGCGTGGCCGGCTCGGACGAGGGCGTCGTTTGCGTTCACGTTTCGGCGGCCCTGTTTCACGACAATCTCGCCGAGGTAACGCCCGTACTTGCCGCGCTTGTCACGGATCGTCTTGAGCAGCACTTCCTTGCCGAGGATCAGATCCCGCAAAAAATCGCGGCTTGCCAGCCCGGCCTTGCGGTTCGCGCCGCGGATCTCCGGCGCATTGATGCGGGCCAGCCGGACTTTCTCGCCACGCACGGTCACCTTGAAACCCAGATCGACATCGGCCGTGCAGGTGTCGCCGTCGTACACCGCCGTGATGGTGGCCCGGTAGTGGTACAGCTTCGCCGGTGAAAACTTGGCCATGCCCGGAGGGTACTTGGCCAAGCGCGGGAAAGTAAGCAGATAACAGTGAGCAAAACCCCGTGTCACTCTGCTCACCCCTCACCCCTCACCCCTCACCCCTCACCCCTCACCCCTCACCCCTCACCNNNACCCCTCACCCCTCACCCCTCACCCCTCACCCCTCACCCCTCACCCCTCACCCCTATCCCCTATCCCCTTGGCCAAGCGGGCAACATCCACTACCGTCTCCGCCGTGAAGCCTCAACCCATCTCCCGCCGCCGCATGATCCGCCAATCGGCCGCGCTTGGCCTGGCTGCTGCCGTTGTGCCGCACGTTCGTGTCCGAGCGGCCAAGCCGTTGGCCGAGGTGCACGACATCCGAACCGTGAGCCTGCGCCCGGCCCATTACCACGGCTGGCCGACACTGGCCCTGCGGCGCAACGGCCAGTTGCTGCTGATCTGCACCGGCGGACGCGAGGGGCACGTTTGCCCCTTTGGCCAGGTGGAGTTGATGCGATCGGACGACAACGGCACAACCTGGACCTTCCCCCGCGTGCTGCTTGACCTCGCGATCGACGACCGCGACGCCGGCATCCTCGAGACCGACAACGGCACGCTGTTGGCCACCACGTTTTCGTCGCTCGCCTACGAGCATTATTTTCGAAACGGCCAAATCGACAACTGGGACGCCGCACGGCAGGCGCGCTGGCGCGGGGCGCACCACCGTATCAGCGAGGCCGAGCGCAAGGCGCAGCTTGGCACGTGGATGCTGCGCTCGACCGATGGCGGTGTCACGTGGTCCACTCATTACGACTCGATCGTCAACAGTCCGCACGGCCCGATTCAACTCGCCGACGGGCGGCAGCTTTATGCCGGGAAGGATTTGTGGAAAACCGGCAACTGGATCGGTGTTTGTGAATCAACGGACGACGGCAAGTCGTGGCAAAAACTGGCGCAGATCCCCACCCGCCCCGGCGATGATCCCGCCGAATACCACGAACTGCACGCGGTCGAGGCCGCCAACGGAACGATCGTTGCGCAGATCCGGAATCACAACGCCGCCAATAGCCGCGAGACGTTGCAAAGCGAATCCACCGATGGCGGAAAGAGTTGGAGTGTGCCGCGCTCAATCGGCGTCTGGGGGCTGCCGTCACACTTGCTGCGCCTAAAGGATGATCGATTGCTGATGAGCTACGGCCACCGCCGCAACCCGTTCGGCAACCAGGCCCGCGTCAGCGCCGACCACGGCAAAACATGGAGCGAGCCGCTCACTGTTTCCGGCGACGGATCGAACGGCGACCTCGGCTACCCCTCCACCGTCGAGTTGCCCGGCGGCACCCTCCTTACCGCATGGTACGAGCAGTTGAGCGGCCGTCCCCGCGCCGTCCTCCGCCTGGCCAGGTGGAACCTTCATTGACATGATGCTTCGTCCTCTCCTGTTGCTTTTGCTCGCGCTGCCCACCGGCCAAGCGGCGGAACGAACCGGCGCGGCGGTGACCGCTCATCCCGTCGCCACCAAGGCGGCGTTGGACGCGTTCAAGCGGGGCGGCAACGCTGTCGATGCCACCGTCGCGGCGGCGTTGACGTTGGGCGTGGTGGACGGCTTCAACTCCGGCATCGGCGGCGGTTGTTTCATGCTGATCCGCAAGCCGGACGGCACGATTGTCGCGATCGACGGACGCGAAACCGCCCCGGCCGCAGCCCACCGCGACATGTATTTGCGCGACGGCAAGGCCAAGCCCGAGTTGAGCCGTACCGGCGCGCTGGCCGTCGGCGTGCCCGGCGCGCTGGCAGCGTACGATCTCGCGATCCGGCAACACGGCAACCTCGACCTCGCCGAGCACCTTGACCAAGCGGCGGCGATCGCGGAGACGGGCTTCGCGCTCGACGACGCCTACCTGCGCCGGCTTGGCCAAGTGGTGAACAAACTCCGCAAGTTCCCGGACAGCGCCCGCATCTTCCTCAACCCCGACGGCAACGCCTGGCCAAGCGGCCACCAGCTCAAGCAGCCGGACTTGGCCAAGTCGTATCGCAAGATCGCGCGCCACACGGCCGACTGGTTTTATCGCGGCCCGTTTGCGCTGAAAACCGGGCGGTGGATGAGTGCGAATGGCGGCCTCATCACCCGCGATGACTTGGCCGGTTACAACGCCAAGCGGCGCGAGCCGGTGCGGACGACCTATCGCGGACACGAGATCGTCGGCTTCCCGCCGCCCAGTTCCGGCGGCGTGCACGTGGCGCAGATTTTGAACATCCTCGAGTCGTTCGACCTGGCCTCGATGGCACCCGACTCGGCCGAGTTCGTCCACCTCGTCACCGAGGCGATGCGGCTGGCGTTCGCCGACCGCGCCCATTGGCTCGGCGACGCCGACTTCGCCGCAGTGCCCAAAGGCTTGGCCTCCAAAAAATACGCCCGCCAACTCGCCAAAAAAATTGACCCGACCAAAGCGGCCACGATCGATGCCCACTCCACCCCGCCGAACGCCGATACGGATTTGTTCAGCAAGCACACGGGACACTTTTCCGCCGCCGACTCCGACGGCTGGTGGATGGCCTGCACGGCGACGGTGAACACCACCTTCGGTTCCGGCGTCGTCCTCCCCGGCACCGGCATCGTGATGAACAACGAGATGGACGACTTTTCCGCGCAGCCCGGCGTGCCTAACGCCTTTGGCCTCATCGGCGCGGAGGCCAACGCGATCGCCCCCGGCAAACGGCCGCTCTCCAGCATGAGCCCGACGATTGTGCTGCGCGACGGCAAACCGGTTTTCACCGTCGGCGCGGCCGGCGGCCCGACGATCATCACGCAGGTTTTGCTGGCGATCATCCACGTGGTGGACTTCGGCAAATCGCCCGCCGAGGCGCTTGGCCAGGCGCGGTTTCATCACCAATGGAAACCGGATCGGCTGCTTGTCGAGAAGGCGCTTGGCCAAGCGGCCATCGACGCCCTCCGCGCCAAGGGCCACACGGTGGAGGCCGTCAACACCCTCGGCGCCGCACAGGCGATCGGCCTTGGCCAGGCCGGCAAGCTGTTTAGCGGCTCTCCCGACCCCCGGGGCCGGGGCCGGTTCGGAGTGAGCGGCAAGTAGAAAGAAGTGGTGGTAGGAACAGGATTCGAACCTGTGAAGGCTAAGCCAGCGGATTTACAGTCCGCCCCGTTTGACCGCTTCGGTATCCTACCTCCGAAAAGGGCGGCGGATTACGCCAAATTGTGACGCGCTTGTCAAACCCCGTTTGGGTTTCTATCGTCCGCACCCATGTTTGACGCGCTCAGCGATAAACTCCAGCAGACCTTCCGCAACCTCCGGGGCCTCGGCAAGATCAGCGAATCCAACGTCGCCGAGGCGCTGCGCGAGGTGCGCATGGCCCTGCTCGACGCCGACGTCAATTTCAAGGTCGCCAAGCAGTTCATCGCCCGCGTGAAGGAGCAGTCGCTTGGCGAGAAGGTCGTTGCCAGCATCCAGCCGGGACAGCAAATCGTCAAACTCATCAGCGACGAGATGGTCGCGCTGCTCGGGGCCGAGCGCAGCCAGCTCGACCTGCCGCGCGGCTTCGCCCAGCCGCTCTGCCTGATGCTGTGCGGCCTGCACGGCTCCGGCAAGACCACCTCCAGCGGCAAGCTCGCCCGGCTGCTCGCCGCCGAGGGACGCAAGCCGCTGCTCGTCGGCGCGGACGTCTACCGCCCGGCCGCGATGGATCAGCTCGAGACCCTGGCCAAGCAGCTCGACCTGCCGTGCTTCCTGATGCGCGGCGAAAAGGACGTGCTCAAGATCGCCGACGGCGCGATGGCCCAGGCCAAGGCAGACGGCATCGACGTGGTCATTTTCGACACGGCCGGCCGGCTGCAGATCGACGAACCGCTGGTGCAGGAACTGGTCCGGCTGCGCGACCGTGTGCAGCCGCGAGAGATCCTGCTCGTGCTCGACGCCGCCACCGGGCAGGAGGCGGTCAGCGTCGCCACGCATTTCGACGACGCGCTGGGCATCACCGGCGCGATCCTGACCAAGCTCGACGGCGACGCGCGCGGCGGCGCGGCGCTCAGCTTCCGCGAAGTCACCGGCAAGCCGATCAAGTACGCCGGCATCGGCGAGAAGCTCGACGAATTCGAGCCGTTCCACCCCGACCGGATGGCGTCGCGCATCCTCGGCATGGGCGATGTGGTGAGCCTCGTCGAGAAGGCCGCCGAGTCGGTGGACGAGGAGACCGCCCGCAAACTCGAGGAGCGGATGAAGAAGGGCCAGTTCACCCTCGAGGATTTTCTCGAGCAACTGCGTCAGCTCAAAAAACTGGGATCGCTCGAGAGCATCGTCGAGATGCTGCCCGGCGGCGGGGGTGCTGTAAAAGGCTCCGACCTCGGCAAGAGCGAAAAGGAATTCCGCCAGATGGAGGCGATGATCTGCAGCATGACCCCGCAGGAACGCCGCACCCCGGTGATCCTCAACGCGCGCCGCCGCCGCCGCATCGCCGCCGGCAGCGGCACCACGGTCGCCGCGCTCAACGGCCTGCTCAAGCGGTTCGGCGAGATGCAGAAAATGATGAAGAAGATGGGCAAATTCCAGAAGATGATGGCCAAGATGGGCGGCGGCATGGGCGCGATGCCCGGCATGGGCAAATTGCTCGGCCGCTGAGCGGGAGCGTCTTGTTGAGCGCCCGCTGTGCGCCGCTTATTTATCTGCGAAAATCTATGTCATCTGCGGATTCAATTTTTCGCGGATTCGCTTGAGTTTGAAGCTTCGCGGCCGTGCATCGACTCGATTTGCCACTCGCCGGTTCGGCGAATTTTGAGCTGGACGCCGCCGTCGGCCAGCGTGTTGAACACCGGCACGCCCCGCTTGGCCAAGCGCTCCAGCAGCGCGGCCGACGGAATCTCCGCGTACGGAAACGTCCCGGCGCTGAGCACGATCGCCCCCGGCGCGATCGCGTCGAGCAGCGCTTGGCCAAGCGGCTCGCCGACGCCGGGCATGGAGGCCACGACGATGTCGCTCCGCAAATCCAAGCCGCTCCCGGCCAGGTCCGCCTGCCCCGCCTCGCCCAGGTCGGAGAGCAGCAGCAGGCGCACACCGTGCACCTCGCGGGCGAGCACGGTCGCGTTGTCGTCAGCCTTGGGCAGGCGATCGCCGCTCGGCGGATGCAGCACCTCCCACCCAGCGATCGAGTTGCCGCGCGCGACGACGACTGGCGGCCGGCCGGACCCTCCCAAGCCCTCCAACATCGCCTTGAAGTACGGCGAGTTGAACCGGGTCGGGTTGATGAACATCACCGGCCAGCCCATCTCCGCCGCCAGGCTGCCGAAGCCCTGCACGTGATGCCGGTCGCCGTGCGTTGCCATCGCCCACGGCGGCGCGTCGTAGCCGCGCGTCCGCAAAAACGGCACCACGGTGAACCGGGCGCCGGAGTCGCTGCCGCAGTCGATGAGCAGCGGCGCATCGTCGGGCGGCTTGGCGAACAGTGCCGAACCGCTGTCGAGCGGCAACACGGTCAACCTGAACTCGCCGCGCTTGGCCAAGCTCTGCGCCGCAAACAAAACGAAGGCCAAGCCGATCAGTGCCAGCGTCCCGAGCCGCTTGGTTTTCACCACCAACGGCAGCGCCCACAACGCGAGTGCCGCCACATAAATCAACATCAGCCAAGTCGGCGGCGCGGTGACGTACTGATGCCCCAGCGGCAATGCCGCCGCCGCCTCGCTGAGCCCTCGCATTAACCACATCCAAAGCCAGGCGCTGTAAGCAAACAACCCCGAAACAAACGGAAACCAAGCGGCACAAATCAGGCAACCGAGGCTGCTGGCCAAGGCCAAGCCGGCGAGAGGAACGATGAGCGCGTTGACAAGCAGGGTCACCGGCGTGAACAGGTTGAATGTCGATGCCGCCAACGGCAGCGACCCCAGCCAAGCCGCCGCAGAAACGGCGAGCAGCGGCGTCCCCACCCGAACCAAAAAACGCGACCCCCACGACCACAGCTCCGGCGGCAACAGTGGATCGGGTTGCAGCCGGTTTTGAATGCGCTCCTGAAGCGGCAGCGCAAACATCGCGATGGACAACACGACGCAGAACGAAAGCTGAAAACCGGTCAGGAACAACTGCTGTGGCTCCCAAAGCAGGATCAGCACAGCGGCCGTGGCCAGTGAGTTCACGAGGTCGCCGGGGCGCTTGAGGATCCAGCCCAGCGCCACGATGGTCACCATGACCGACGAACGCACAGCCGACTCCTGCCAGCCGGTGGCGGCGACATAAAACCAAAGCATCGGGATTAACAACAGGCCACATACGGCACGCGGCAGCCGGGCGAAACGCATCAACTGGACGAGGATTGCGGCAATCATCGCGATGTGCAGACCGCTGATCGCGAAGACGTGCATCGTGCCGGAGTGCATGAACGGCTTGGCGACTTCGCCGTTGAGCGATGTGCGCCAGCCGAGCGTCATCGCCCACAGCAGGCGGACGACGTCGTCCTCCCCGCCAAGCGGCTTGGCCAGGGTGTCGCGTGCCCAGCGCTGGAAGCGGACGGACAGCGGCGGCGCGGGCGGCTCGGCCTCGTCGAGGAGCCGCCAATCTCTCGTTGTCTTGGTGCGAAGCTGAAAGTGGATGCCGTGCCGGGCGAGGTGGTCGCGGTAGGAAAACATGCCGGTGGCTGCGGCGACTGGCGGGCGCTTGATGACGCCGGTCACGCTCACCTGCCGCCCGGCGTAGTAGCGCTTGGCCAGACGGAACGACGCGGAGACGTGCACCGTGCCGCTCGCAGCCAAGCGGCCGGTATCGGTCTCGACCTCGGTGACCGACAGTTCCACCATCGAGCGCCAATAATCCTCCCCGTTGACCTCGCTGACGCGGTGCTCCGGCGTACTGGCCAGGCGGCCGGTCATGGTGACGAGCTGCTGCCCGTCGCCGAGTTGCTTCCGGAGGTCGTCCGCCGGGATCCGGTGAAGGTGGTACGACTGGTTGGCCAGGCCAAGGCCAAAGAGCAACGGCAGCAGCAGCACCGGCCGGCCCGCCTTCGACACGGCGGCCAGCGTGGTCGCGGCGGCACAGGCGGCGAGGAGCGGCCAGAACGGCACCCCCCCGGCATCGGCCACGGCGATGCCGAGTATGTACGGCACCGCCACCCGTACCATGGGCCGCTTCATGGGCTGTTTGTCGCGGGTTTACGGCACGAAAGCCAAGCGAAAAACGCAGCGCCCGCCACCGCTCCGACGGAGTCGATGCCGACGTCGAGCGCCGACCCGAACCGCTCAGCCGTCCACGACTGGTGCCATTCGTCAAACGCGGCGTACGCCGCGGCGATCAGCACCGCTTGGCCAAGCGCGGCCAACGGCAGCGGGAGCATCCCGGCGCGCTTGGCCAAGGCGCGGCAGATGAGAACCGCCAGGATCGCGTACTCGGCCAGGTGCGCGACTTTTCGCGCCGCAAGCTGGGCAGCGGCGACGGCGTCATCGGAAATGCCCGGCACGAGCCACTTCAGGATCGGCCCGATGATGCGGGAGGTTTGCGGCCCGGAAAACAGGTCAGTCGAGAAAAAGAAAATGACGCCCATCCATGCCGCCACCCAGACCCACGGGTTGATCGTTGGCTTGGCCGGCGGGCTGCTCATCGTTTTGCGCTCTCCCTCTCCCCGCCCCTCTCCACTGGAGAGGAGGCTGGAGCCGGACTAATCACGGACGGCACGGAAGAACGCGGCAGCCTGGTCGGCCGGCAACACCACGGGGCTTTCCGAGGCGACCGGCTTCCACGGGGCATTCACCCCGGAGGCGGCCTCGAGTTCGCCCTTGAACGTGACCGTGAGAGTGCCGTCCGCGTTTCGTGCGATCCGCAGCGCCGGCGGGCCGGAATCGACCACCCGGATGGTTCTCACCACCGGTTCGGCGGCGTTGCCGCTCCTGTCCTGAACCTTGAATGTCCTCGTGTAAACGCCCGGGATGTCGGTAAGAATTATTCCAGTCACCTGGATTGAGTTGCTGATGTCGCCGTCGGCGTTGTCCAGCGCCGTCGCCCCCGCATCCGTGTACGGTTCGTTGACTTCGATCGTGACCGTCGGCGGCCCGTTCAGCGTGATCACCGGCGGAATGATATCCTTCACGATGAACGAAACCTCAGCCAACTGTTTGTAGCCGTCGTTCTCGAGGTATCGCGCGACATACGCCCCGGCCGGCAGGCCATCGGCAAAAGTGACGGTACCGGCCGAAAGCCCCTCGCCGGCGGTCTGTGTCCCGTTGACAAACGCCCACAACAGGCTGGGCACCTTGGCCGGGACCATGTCCGGCCGGTACACCGCGATCCAGTCCTTGGGATTGCCGGGGCCGTTGGCGAATTGAACCGTTATGGAGTCTCCCGGAAGGTACGACTCGCTGCCGGTGGTGACACCGGGCGGCTCGGCGATAGAGAAGACCGCGCTGGCGAGCTGCTTGTAGCTGTCGTTCTCGAAAAGCCGCGCCACGTAGTTGCCAGACGGCAAGACCTCATCGAACACCACTGTCCCGTCGGTGCGGCCCTGCCCCGCCGTCTTGGCCCCGTTCACATAGGCCCAAGCCGGGGCGGCGGCGGAGCCGGGGATCGCGTCCGGCCGGTAAATGCCGACCCAGTCTTTCGGGTTGCCGGGGCCGTTGCCAAACGCCACCTCGATCGGCTCTCCCAGCTGGTACACCTCGCCGCCGACGGACAGGCTCACGGGCGGCGGAATCTGCGCGGCGATGCGGACCGAGAAATTGCCGCGCCCGTCGTCGGGGGTCTGCAACTGCCAATCCGGCTTGGTGCTGGTCCCGGCATTGAGCCAAAATGTATTGGCGCTGTCCCCCTTGGCCGGCGGGTCGTGCCGGAGCAATCCCACCTTCCCGATGTTGCTCAGGCCGGTGTATCCGAGCGACCACGTCACCGACGTGACCTCCTCCGGCACCCGCACGCGGAGGTCGCTGACCGTAACCATGTTGTACCCGGCCCGCAGCGGGAAGAGATCGCTCTCGAACAGCAGATCGCCCGGTTTTCTCACCCCGCCCTCCCCCGTCACCGCGCCGTTGTTGGCATAAAAACGGAGCACGCCTTTCTGGGTGGACTCGAACGGGTTCAACGCGGCGTAATACTCGAACTGAATCTGGTTGATCATCCGCCGACTGTCATCGAGGGTAAACGCGTCGCCAATCTCGCCGCTGGCAATCTGGATGTCGCCCTTGACGCCGCGCGGGTTGTCGTACACCACCGAGCTTCCGGGCGGCAGGATCAACTCGCCCCGTGGGTCGACCGGCACCTCCGCCGTTGCCTGGCTTTTCCCGTCATTGAGGTAGAGGCGAACTTTCCCCTTAGCAATGTCGCCGAACGGCGACAAGGCGGCATAATACTCGAACTGGATCGCCGTCAGCTCGCTGTTGTCGCCGTCCAGGATCACCGTGTCCCCGACTTCCTTCGAGGTGAGATACACCTTGCCAAGGGAGGTCTTGGCGTTCTCGTAAATCACCTTGTCCTCCTCCTTGCCCAACGGCACCCCGGCCAGACGGGCGGCAAAGTTGGAGCCGTCCTCAGTCGACTTCAACTTCCACTCGCCGTTGACTTTTTCCCAAAAGTCGTCGTGGTTGTCGCCAAGCGTCGGGGGGTCGTACAGCAGCAGGCCGGCCCGGCCGACGCCGAGGTTCAGGAACTCGACCGACCAAGTCACCTCCGACGTGCTCTCCGGCAGGTCCAGGCCAAGCCCGTGGATGGTGACCGTGTTGTATTTGTTTTGCAGCGAAAAGGTGTCGCTTTCGAAAAGCAGCGTGCCGGGCTGGTGCGCCACCGGCCTGATCTCGGTCAGGATCTGGAAATCGATCGCCACCGACGAAATGGTTTGCGCGACCGCTTGGCCGTGAAACGCCAGGATGCCGCACGCCAAATACCAGCCTCGAATGGATAATGCTCCTTTTTTCACGAATCAATCTATATCGGGATCTCCCGTCCGCTTGGCCAAGCTTCGGGCCAAGCGCTTGGCCGCGTCAATGACAGAGAGTTCGCCATCCCGCAAAAATCATTCCGCCGCCACCAGCCCGGCCACCTTGGCCAAGGCGTCGTCCAGCTTGGAGGCATCCCTGCCGCCGCCGCGCGCCTGCGTCGGCTTGCCTCCCCCCTTGCCCCCAACAACCGGCGCGATGGCTTGGATAATCTTCCCGGCCTGGAGGCGATCGGTCAGCGAGTCGGCGACGCTGGCCAGGAGCACCACCCGGCTGTCATCGACCGCGCCCAGCACGATGACACCGTCGAACCCGCCCTTCATCGCGTCGGCGACGGCCTGGGCGTAATCCCCGTCCGCTTGGCCAAGGTGGGCCGTGACGAGCGGCACGCCGGCGACCGTCTCCGCCTTGGCCAACAGCTCCCGGGCCGTCCCGGCCGCCTGGCTTTGCCGGAGTGCCTTCAACTGTTTCTCCAGCTTCTTGGCTTGGCCAAGCGCGGCTTCGACCTTTTTTTCAATCTCACGCACCGGCGAGTTGAGCGTCTCGGCCAGGGCGGCGATGCGCCCGGCGTCCGCCCGGGCTTGTTCGGCGGCCACGAGACCGGCCACGGCCTCCACCCGCCGCACGCCGGCGGCAATCGCCGACTCGGCGCTGATGCGGAACAGGCCCACCTCCCCCGTGGCGCGCGTGTGCGTGCCGCCGCACAACTCCATCGAGTAACCGTCGAGCGCGTCGGCCCCGCCGCCGATCTGCACCACGCGCACCGTGTCGCCGTATTTGTCGCCAAAAAACTGCAGGATGCGGTCGTTGCCGCTGACCTCGCTGTACGGCACCTCGGCCCAACTCACGGGGGTATTCTCAACGATGCGCTCGTTGACCAGTTGCTCGATCTCGTCCAACTGCTGCGCCGTCAACGCTTGGCTGTTGAAATCAAACGTCAACTTTTCCGGGCCAACGTAGGAACCTTTTTGCGAGGCGTCCGGGCTGGTGACCTCGTGCAGCGCCCAGTGAAAAAGATGCGTGACGGTGTGATGCCGCTGGATCGCGGCCCGACGGTCGGCGTCCACCGCCAACTCGACTACACTGCCGGCCTCCGGCACACCGTCGCCCTTGACGAAATGCAGAAACGCGTCGCCAACCTTCTGCGTGCCGGTGACCGTCCACGTTTTGCCGCCAAGCGCCAGCGTGCCGGTGTCGCCGACCTGCCCGCCCATCTCGGCATAAAACGGTGTGCGATCCAGCACGACGCCGGTTCGTTTCTTTTCCTCTACAACCTCTGCAACGGTCGCGGTGACCTTGAGTTGGTCGAACCCGACAAACTCCGTCGTGGCACCGGAGGAGAGGCTTGAGACGCTGATAACCTCCTTCTTTTGCGCGGCCCTCGCGCGGTCGCGTTGCTGCTCCATCAACGCGTCGAACCCGGCGGTGTCCACCGTCAAGCCGGTCTCGCGCGCCATCAACTCCGTCAAGTCCAGCGGAAACCCATACGTGTCATAAAGCTTAAACGCAAACGCGCCGGTCAATTCTTTAACATCCCCCAACCCTCCAGCTTCATCCCGAAAGAGGTCGATGCCGCGGTCGAGGGTTTTGTTGAACGACTGCTCCTCGGTTTGGATCGTTTGCCGGACAATCTCCCGGCGTTTTTTTAGCTCGGGGAAGACGTCGCCCATCGCGTCGACGAGCACATCGACGAGCTTGTAAAAAAACGGCTCCTGAAACCCGAGCGTGCGCCCGTAGCGCACGGCACGGCGCAGGATGCGGCGCAGGACGTAGTTGCGATCGGTGTTGCCGGGCAGGATGCCGTCGGCGATCGAGAAGCTCAGCGTGCGGATGTGGTCGCCGATGACGCGGAACGCCACGTCGACCTGTTCCTGTTCAGTCGGCTCGGCGGCAGGCAGCGTGGAGGCGTATTTTTTGCCGCTCATTTTCTCCAGCTCGGCAAAGAGCGGACGGAACACATCCGTGTCGTAGTTGGAGACCGGCCGGCTGAAGTCGGTGAACCCGTTGGTCGACTGCATGACGGCGGCGACCCGCTCGAAGCCCATCCCGGTGTCCACGTGCCGCGCGGCCAGCGGCGCGAACGAGCCGTCCGGATTGGCGTTGTACTGGATGAAAACGAGGTTCCAAATCTCGATGCACTGTCCGCTGTCGGCGTTGACGAGGCTGCCTTTCGTGTCGCCGTCCGGCGTGAGGTCGATGTGCAGTTCACTGCACGGGCCGCACGGGCCGGTGTCGCCCATCATCCAGAAGTTGTCCTTCTTGTCGCCGTTGACGATGTGCACGGCGGGGTCGAGCCCGGCGGCGGTGAAGATGGCCGCCCAGCAGTCGTGCGCCTCCTGATCGAACTCGCCCGGATCGCCGTCGCCCGGCTGGTAGACGGTGGCGTAGAGGCGTTCCTTCGGGAAACCCCAGACGCCGGTGAGCAGCTGCCAGGCCCACTCGATCGCCTCCTTTTTGAAGTAATCACCAAACGACCAGTTGCCGAGCATCTCGAAGAACGTGTGGTGGTAGGTGTCCAGCCCGACGTCCTCGAGGTCGTTGTGCTTGCCTCCGGCACGGATGCACTTTTGCGTGTCGGCGGCGCGGCCGGGGGTGTACGGGCAGGTCAGCTCGCCGAGGAAGATTGGCACGAATTGGTTCATGCCAGCGTTGGTGAAGAGCAGGTTGGGCGCGTCCGGCATCAGGCTGGCCGACGGCACGATGGTGTGCTGTTTGTCCTGAAAGAAATCGAGGAAGGATTGTCTAATCTCCGAACTGGTCTTCATCGTCCAGCCGCGAAAAAGCGGCGGCAGGAAGAAAAGCCGTCCCGGCGTTCAACTGCAAGACAAAGGACGGCGGATTTGAACGGAACCGGCGCACCGGCAGTCAGTTGCCGTCAAAGTCGGTCCGGCCGTGGGTGCGCATTTTCGCGTGGCCGAGAGCCGCCGGCGCGGTTAAGGTTCCCGCGCGTTTTTGGTACGCAACCCCGTGCATTTTGAACATTCCCAGATTTTATGGCTGACGGCGCTGGTCGTGCCACTGCTCGGCCTCTTCCTCGGCTGGGCGTGGCGGCGGCGAAGCGAGCGGGTGGCGCGGTTCATCCACGCCAACCTCGTGGAACAGCTCACGCTGGGCCTCTCCACGGCCCGGCGCAAGGCCAAGCTTGGCCTGCTGCTCGGCGTCGTGCTGCTGCTTTTCGTCGCGCTGGCCCGGCCCAAGGGCGGCTACGAACTGCAGAGAACCGAGACACGCAGCCTCGACATCCTCGTCGCCGTGGACACCTCGCGCAGCATGCTGGCCACCGACCAAAGCCCGAACCGGCTCGAGCGGGCCAAGCTGGCCGTGCTCGACCTGATGCGCTTGGCCAAGGGCGACCGGCTTGGCCTGATCGCCTTCTCCGGCACCGCGTTCCTGCAATGCCCGCTGACGATCGACCGCAACGCCTTCATTCAAAACGTCAACTCCCTCACCACCGACATCATCCCGCAGGGCGGCACCGCCATCGGCGAGGCGGTCAACGAGGCGCTGCGGACGTTCAAAAAGGAGGAGGACAACCACAAGGTGCTCGTGCTGATGACCGACGGCGAGGACCACGAGGCCGGCGTGACCGACGCCGCCCGCAAGGCCAACGACATCGGCATGAAGATTTTCACCATCGGCCTTGGCTCCGCAAAGGGAGAGCTGATCCAGCTGCCCGACCCGAATTCCGGCCAACTCGAGTTCCTCAAGGACGAAAGCGGCAACGTCGTCAAGTCGCGCCTGAACGAGCCGCTCCTGCGCCAACTCTCCACCGACACCGGGGCGTTCTACCTGCCGCTGCAGGGGGCCGACACGATGGAACGGCTCTACGAGGCCGGCTTGGCCGGGCTGACGCCGAACCGAAAAGAGAACCGGGAGACCAAACGCTACTTCGAACGCTTCCAGTGGCCGCTTGGCCTGGCCATCCTGCTGCTGCTCACCGAGATGCTCCTCGGCGAGGGGCGGCGCCAACCGAACAAAAACGGGGCCGCCGCCCTGGCCGCGCTTGGCCTGCTGCTCCTCGCACCGGCCGCCTCAGCCACGCCGGCCGACGCCCGGCGCGCGATGGAGCAGGATGATTTTGCGCGGGCGCTGCACCTTTACGAGGCATTGCTGGAGAAACACCCCGAGGACGCCCGGCTGCATTACAACGCCGGGGCCGCCGCCTATCAGGCCGGGGATTTTGAAAAGGCCAAGACCCACTTTAACTCGACCCTCGCCTCGCCCGAGGCGCCGCTCCCGCTGCAGCAAAAGGCGTTTTACAACCTGGGCAACGCCATGTTCCGGCTGGGCGAGACCACCGACAACCCGGACGACAAGGCCAAGCAGTGGATCGACGCCCTGAAAAAATACGAGGGCGCGCTCAATCTCAGCCAAAAACTGGAAGACACCCCCGACGACAAGGACGCCCAGTTCAACACCGACATCGTCAAAAAACGGCTTGAGCAACTGAACCAACAACAGCAGCAACAGCAACAGGGCGACGATCAGCAGGACAAGGAAAACCAGGACAAAAACGAGCAGCAAAAAGACCAGCAGCAACAGCAAAAACCAGACGACCCAAAACAACAGGAGCAGGAACAACAACAGAAAGACCCGCAACAAAAGCAGGACCAGCAACAGGGCGACGACGAGAAAAAAGAACAGCAGCCGCAACAGCAATCCGGAGAGGAGCAGGAGGAGAAAAAAGAGGAGCAACAAAAACAGGACGGCTCCGGCGGGGAAGAGAAAAAGGAACCATCACAGCCCAAGCCCGGCGAGGAGCCACCGGAAGCCGGCCAGGCACAGCCGGACGGCAAGATGACCCCGGAGCAGGTTCGCCAGCTTCTCGACACCCTCAAGCAGCAGGAACGCTCGCTGATCTACCGCCCCGTCCAAAAAGGCAAGGCGGACAAACGGGGCATCATAAAAAACTGGTGAGATGAGCCGAATTGTCACGTTCAGTCTTGTGTTGATGCTCGCAGCCAGCGCGCTTGGCCAGCAGGTCAGCGCCAGCCTTGACCGCGCCACCACGTCGGTCGGCGAAAGCGTCAACCTGGCGATCGTTTGCACCGACTTTTCGCCGTCGTCCCAGCCGGTGATGCCGTCGATTCCCGGGCTGCGCTTTGCCAGCGCCGGCACCTCCCGGCAGTTCCAAATCGCCAACGGCAAACGAACCACGTCGTACACGCTCAACTACCAGGTCACGCCGCTCAAGCCGGGCAACTATTCCATCTCCCCGATCCAGGTTCGCGCCAAGACGCGCCTGCTCAGACCCGCGCCGCTCACGCTCCGCGTGCTGCCGGCCGGCCAGCGACCCGCGAACGACGACGGCCTGTCGCAATACGGCTACGTCCGGTTGCTGCCGACCAAGACCACCGCCTACGTGGGCGAGGCCATCCCGGTGGAGATCCAGCTGCATTTCATCGACGGCGGAAACGTGAAGATGCCGGAGCTGACCGCCGACGGCTTCAACGTCGCGCCCTTCCCCGAGCACAAGCAATCGCGGATGCAGAAGGGCAACCGCATCTACCAAGTGCTCACCTTCCGCACCGCTGCCACGCCGCTCAAGGCCGGGCAACTCCAGCTTGGCCCGGTGAAACAAAGCATGGTGCTCCGCGTCCGCAAGCAGCAAAGCCGGCGCAGCCCGTTCAATGACCCGTTCGACGGTTTTTTTGACCGCTACCAGCAGGTGCCGCGAAACCTGGAGGCCAAGGCGCAGCCGATCACCGTCAAGCCGCTGCCCGCCGAGGGCCGGCCGGCCAGTTTCAACGGGGCCGTCGGCCGGTACACGATGCAGGCCAAGGCGTCGCCGCTGGAGGTGACCGTGGGCGACCCGGTCACGGTGAATATTCAACTCACCGGACAGGGGGCGATCGAGGCGCTCAACCTGCCCAAGCTCGACTGGCCCGGGTTCAAGAGCTACGAGCCGTCCGTCACCACGAAAAAAGAGAACCCGCTTGGCCTGCTGGGCACGCGCACCTTTGAGCAGGTCGTGATTCCCGAGAACGACGGCATCACCGAGGTGCCGCGCGTTGAGTTTCCCTACTTTGACCCGGTCGCAAGCCGGTACCGCGTGCTGGCCAAGGGGCCGTTTCCGCTGAAGGTCAACCCCGGGGACCCGCCGGTCGCCACGGGTGCCGCCGCCGGCCCGGCGCCGGAAACCGGGGAGCCGGAGCCGCAGACCGACATCCTGCCGATCAAGCACCACCTCGGCTCGCTTGGCCAAGCGGCACCGTTCATTGCCCGGCCCGGCTACTGGCTGCTGCAGTCCATCCCCCTGCTGCTTTGGCTGGGCGCGCTGGCGTGGCGCCGGCAGGCCAACGCGCTGGCCAGCAACCCGAGATTGCGCCGCGAGCGACAGGTGGCCGGACGCACCCGGGTCGGCCTGGCCAAGCTCGACACCTTGGCGGAGAGCGGCGAAGCCGGGGGATTCCACGCCGAGCTGGCGGAGGTGTTGCGCGAGCAGATTGGCCTGCGGCTCGACATCCCGGCCGAGGGCATCACCGGTGACATCGTCCACAGTCCCGCCGCCAACTCGCTCAGTGAAGAAACCCGAAGCGACATCCGGAGACTGTTCACCGCAAGCGACCAGGCCAGCTACGCCGGCTCGCAAACCACCGGGGAGATGAAGACGCATCTCGCCCTGCTCAAGGAGGTTGTTTCCGCCCTCAAATGAACCCGCGCCGCCCTTTGTTAAACCGGCAGTTTAAGAGTGTGCCTCATGCTCCGTTGGTTGTCTTGCGTTCTCCCTCACCCGCCGGCAAGCGGCGCTTGGCCAAGTGCGTCCCGCTCGATTCCTTCTCCCTCAGGGAGAAGGTGGCCGCAGGCCGGATGAGGGTGAAAACTCTCGGACGCAATTTTGCAAACGCCTTGTTTTCTCCCTCACCCCAACCCGCTCCCGCTGGGAGAGGGAGAGGCAGCATTCGCGGGAGCGGATCCATCATCACCTGGCTTGGCCAAGCGCTTGGCCTGCTGGGGGGGGTGCTGCTCGCGACCACCACGGGCGCGGCCAGCGAGGCGCAGTTTGAGGAGGCCAACCGCCTGTACGAGACCGGGCAATTCGCCGAGGCCGCCGGGCTGTACCGGGCCGCCACCACGAACGGCGTCTCCGCCAATCTCCTGTTCAACCTTGGCAACGCCCACTTCAAGGCCGGCCAGCTCGGCTGGGCGATGGCCGCCTACCAGCGGTCGTTGCGGCTCGACCCGCGCAACCCGGAGACGGTGGCCAACCTGCGCTTTGCCCGCGAGCAGGCCGGCATCCAGCCGCCGCCGCTCACCCTGCGCCAGCGGTGGCTGCGCCGGCTCTCGATCGGCGAATGGACCGCCCTCGCCTCGACGGCGATCACCCTGCTGCTGCTGTTGTTGACCGCAAAACAACTCAAGCCGGACCGGTTCGCGGGCAAGCCGTTGTGGATCCGCCTCCCCGCGGCCGCCGCACTGGCCGGCGTGTTCCTGCTGGCAATGGCGGCGGCGGATTACTTTCTCGACCGGCGCGCCTTTGTGATTGCGCCGATGGCGGTTGTCCGCAACGGGCCGCTCGAGGAATCGCCGGAATCGTTCAAGGCCCCGGACGGGTCGGAACTGCGCGTGCACGACCGCAAGGGGGAATTCCTCGAGATCGAGACCGGCTTCGGCCAAAAGGGGTGGATCAATGCCGGCAGTGTCGAGTTGCTCCTGCCGTAACGCCCCCATGACATGAACGCCGGTGAAAACCCGTTACATGTCACATCACAAAAACCAACGCCGTCGCGCCTCGCTTGCGCCTTGCCCGGCGGTGGGGATTGCGCCATCGTTGGTGCGTCAGGCATGCAGCGGTTAGTCGGATATAATTTTTTCGTTTTTATTCTTAATGGGGGGTAATGGCCGCAGGGTTCGCTTTGTGAACACGATACGCTTTATTTATCAAAAGATTTTCAGCCTTTTTGCCGGTCTTGGCCAAAAGAGGCGTGGGGTGTTTTTGGGTGGGGCGGTTTTGTTTTCTGTGGCGCTTGGTCTAATGATTCCTTAGCTTGTTGAAACCGCCTGGCATGCTCCTGCTAACTTTATGGAGAAAGGCTCTAAAACCGGCAAACCTTGGCCGTAAATTTTATGAGATATATTATATTTATTATTTCTTTATGTACGGTTTCGTGCAGCATGGGGGCTAGGTTTATTGTTTATAACAACACTGGAGTTAGGATCGTTGTTGTTTCAGATAAAAAAACTATTACGATTAAACCACAGAGGACACGAAAGGTTTATATCCCTAACTCCGGTTGTATCCTTGTGATTAAAACTTATCAGGACGAGTGGCATTATCGGGTAAACAAAGTGCCACGTGAGTATTATTACACTCCTGCGAATGCACAAATTAAATCTCGGATAGACAAGGACGGGCGGTTTTATATTTTTCCTGACAATGTTAAACTGCCAGCTATAGAGTATTTTCAACAACCTAATGGTTTCCCGCTCATGCCGCACAAAAAGGGAAAAAAGAGTCAGTCCGGAATGGCACTTGACGGGGTCAGTCCGATAATTGAAGAATCATGAAGTGAGAAAGATGATGTTTAAATTGGAACCAGCGGCCAACACTTACCGGTGAGCGAGAGTCAAACCAACATTGGCAATCGAGTAATGCTATTTATTGAGCAATTAAACTTTCACGCGAAAGCGTTTACTTTCCTGCTCCTGCCCTGCCTTGCCACCTTGGCCACGGTTCACGGTTCACTCCCATCCGCCACCCCAACGGCGGAAACCCCCCCCCCCCAATCCCCGCTTACCAAAGCGATCACCGCCGAGCCCTCCGATTACACCTACGCCGACCCATGGAACCCGAGCAACCGAAACCCCGGGTTAACGAAGGAACTGTTTACGGGCACCACC
>JACNJE010000072.1 GCA_014382705.1 Verrucomicrobiota bacterium
GCTCCGCATTCCAACATCAACTGCCCGACAATTGCCTCGGGATGAATAGGTCAGGCTAGGTTACCTTTACTACATCCAGACTCAGGGCGGTTCTCCAAACGTAGGCCTACCGAACGATGAATTCCATGACAACGGCAACTTCCCATACCGCATTTATGTTCGTCAGGGCCGACGCATTGAGGGACTCTACACCTTAACGGAAAGTGATTTGCACAAAGATCTTCGTGGGGACGGTTTTCGCGGGCCGCTCCATCAAGATTCAATTGCCATCGGAATATACGGAATTGATGCACACCGTGTTCAAGGTCCTGATGGGCGAAATGAACCCAGTTACGGTAAAGGCGCCGCTGAAGGCACACTTCACTTACATGATTCTACAGGGCCATACCAGATCCCCTATGGGACGCTAGTCCCCAAACTACACGATGGGATTCTTTTTCCAGTGGGTATTTCATCAACTCATGTTGCCATGTGCAGCGTTCGAATGGAGCCTGTATGGTCATCGCTGGGTCAAGCTGCGGGTGTTGCCGCAGCCTTAGCGATCGACAATAAGCAGAAACTGAAAGATGTACCCGTAAAACAAATTCAGGATGAACTGTTGTACCAAGGTTCCGTTCTGTTTTTCTACACTGACCTTCCCAAAGACTCGCCTTATTTTACTGCTGCCCAGAAGCTGAGTCTACTTGGCGCAGTTTCAGGGCCAGATATTGATAATTTTAAGACGGCAGGGAGTCCCCAAGGATTGAGCAGTCTGGACATGACAGCCTACCGCTTCCGCCCTAATGAATTGATCACAATGGGGGAATTTTCCCAAATGGTTGTGAAAGGACTTCAAATTCCCCTGAGCATTACTGCCTCGCATTTTAAAGATGTTCCCCGTGGGCATTTCGCCTTCAAGTATATCGAGACGCTCTACGATTACTCAACCCAGTCTAAACAACCATTCTTTGACTTTGAACCGAGTAAGGACTTTAAAACCGCTTTTGCTCGTCCGGATAATAACGTAAGCAGTAAACAAGCAACAAAAATCCTTTTTGGACTATTGCAAAAAAATGTACGACCAATCAGAAATCCCGATGCACCTCTTACCCGAGGTGAGGCCGCTCAATTAGTAAATCAATTTTTGTGATTATTTTACTTACACACATTCAGATGGTGGTATCTCCCCCCTCCGCCAACACGGCGGCAAGACGGTAAAGAATGAAAAGCTGAATGGAAATGAAACACCTTGTAATCGAAACAACCCCAGCCGACCTGTTGGTGCAACGGATTTTCAATCGTCAAAAGGTTTCTGTTGGCATGTAGTGAATTTGGAGTGACCTGAAGCGTTTGACTTGTTTAGATTCCCGCCGTTGGAATGATTCCTGATACGAATATCGGAATGGGTAAGGCCTTAATAAAATCAGCCCTATTTTCTTTGGTGATCGTCGGGCTCCCCAACGTGCGGGCTGTTGGGGAGTTTGATTTTTTTGAGAAGGAAATCCGGCCGCTACTGTACAAGCATTGTTACAAGTGTCACTCCACCGAGGCCGAGAAAGTGGAGGGCGGTTTGCTGTTGGACAGTCGGCACGGATGGGTGACTGGCGGCGACTCCGGCCCGGCGATTGTGCCTGGCGATGTGGAAGGCAGCCTGTTGTTGCGCGCTGTGAGTTATGAGAATAGCGATCTGCAAATGCCACCTAAGTACAAGCTCGCCGAGCACGAGCGTGCAGCCTTGGGCAAGTGGGTAGAGGCCGGTGCGGCGGATCCACGCGATCACCAAACAGAGGGTAAAGCCAATAGCATCCACTTGGCCAAGGGGCGTGAATTCTGGGCATTTCGACCAGTGGTCGATCACGCTGTGCCAAAGTTGAACCCAACGTTTGGCCAAGCTGAAAACCTCGGAGAAATCGACCGTTTCATATTGTCGCGCTTGACCAAGGAGGGCATCGAGCCGGCCGGCTTGGCCAAGCCGACGGTGCTGTTGCGCCGTTTGGTTTTCGACTTGACCGGTTTGCCGCCGACGCCGGAGCAACTCGACGAATTTCTCGCCGACCCGTCGCCGGAGGCTTACGCACGGCTGGTGGATCGGCTGTTGGCGACACCGCAATTCGGCGAGACTTGGGGGCGGCATTGGCTCGACGTGGCGCGTTTCGCGGAGAGCAGCGGCGGCGGCCGGAGCTTGATGTTCAAGGACGCATGGCGGTTCCGCGACTACGTGATCGATACCGTCAACCGCGACAAGCCGTTCGATCAATTCATTCGTGAGCAGATCGCCGGCGACCTGTTGCCGGCGGCGAGCCGCGAGCAGCGCAACGAGCAGATTGTCGCAGCCGGCTTTTTGGCGCTCGGGCCGCATAACTATGAACTACAGGACAAGGAATTGTTGCGGATGGAGGTGGTCGATGAGCAGATCGAAACCATCGGCCGCGCGTTCCTCGGAATGACCCTAGGCTGTGCGCGCTGTCACGATCACAAATTCGACCCGGTCTCCATTAAAGATTACTACGCGCTGGCCGGTATTTTTCGTAGCACGGAGTCGCTGGTGCCGGGCAACGTCTCCGGCTGGGTGGCTGCAAAACTCGAACCGAAACCGGAGTTGAAGAGGGCAATCCAGCGGCATGCTGACGAAACAAGGCAAGCCGACACCGCCCTGAAAGAGGCGCGGAAAAAACTGCGCGAAGCCGAGGCGCTCAACAACGCGCTTGGGCTGGTTGTCGACGACCTGCAGGCTGAGAAAATCGGGGAATGGATGCGCTCCACCAGCAACAAGCCGTTCTTCGGCGACAACTACATTCACGACAAGGGCGAGGACAAGGGGCTGAAGAAAGTCATCTTCACCGCACAACTGGAGGAGGCGGGTGAGTACGAGGTGCGTTTCGGGTACACGGCCGGGACGAATCGTGCCCGGGAGGCTCCGGTGACGGTGGTTCATGCGGACGGCTCGACGACCATCCGCCTCAACCAACGCGAGCAACCGCCGATCAACGACAACTTCAAGACCCTGGGGCGTTTCCGCTTCGGGGCGGGCAGGGCAACCGTATCGATCTCGAATGCCAACACCAGCGATGTTGTGATTGCTGATGCGGTTGTGTTCCTGCCGGTGGGCGACTTGAATCGAGACCCGGCATCCGAGGAGCGCTTGGTCGGGCTGCGGCGCGAGACCAGCCGTTTGGCCAAGCGCGTGGAGGCCCTCAAGAAAGCGGCGCCGACCGGGTCGCCCTTGGCCATGTCCGTGCGCGAGCAAAAAAACCCGGCCGACTGGCACGTGCACATTCGGGGTGAGATCCGCAACAAAGGACCGATGGTGCCGCGCGGTTTTTTGCAGGTGGCCGCCGATGGCAACCCTTCGATTCCTGACGGGCAGAGCGGGCGTTTGCAGTTGGCTGACTGGATCGCCAGCGGCGACAACCCGCTGACCAGCCGGGTGATGGTCAACCGGATCTGGCATCACCTTCTGGGCCGCGGGTTGGTGGCCACGCCGGACAACTTTGGCACGACCGGCGATCTGCCCAGCCATCCGGAATTGCTCGACTGGCTGGCGATGGAGTTTGTTAAGGACGGTTGGTCCGTGAAGGAGATGATCCGCCGGGTGGTTCACTCACGCGCCTACCGCCGCGCTTCAACCGGAGCCAGCGCCGGGCAGGCGGCGGATCCGGAGAACCGGCTGCTGTGGCGGGGCAACCGCAGGCGTCTTCCGGCCGAGGCGATCCGCGACACGATCCTGTCCGTCAGCGGCCAACTGGACACGAGGCAGGGCGGCTACACCATCCGCAAATTCTCGCAGTACGACTGGGGATACGAGTTTGACACCGTGCGCCGGAGTGTTTATGTGCCGATGTTTCGCAACACGGCGCTGGAGCTTTTCGAGGTGTTTGACGCGGCCAACCCCAACGTAACGACCGGCCGCCGGACGGAAACCACGTTGCCGACACAGGCGCTGTTCATGATGAACAGCCCGTTCGTGATCGCCCAGGCCAAGCGGGCCGGCGAGCGGATCGCCGGGATGGCCGCGTCGGATGCCGTGCGGGTGCGCTTGGCTTACCGCCTTGCCCTTGGCCGGGATCCCCGGCCGGACGAGGCGGCTTTGGCGGTGGAGTTTGCCGGGCAAGCGGGCGCTTGGCCGGCGTTGGCGCAGTCGCTGTTTGCCAGCATCGACTTCAGAACATTGGATTGACGGGATCGGATGATGCGCTACCCTTCCCCGGTGCAATTGCAGAGTCGCAGGGAACTCCTGAAAACCGCCGCGTGCGGCTTTGGTTCACTGGCGCTGGCGGGGTTGTGCGACCAGGGCCGGGCCGCCGCCGTGTCGTCGACGCTGGCGCAGAAACGGCCGATGTTTGCGCCCCGGGCCAAGCGGGTGATTTTCATTTTCATGGCTGGCGGGCCGAGCCACGTTGATAGTTACGATTTCAAGCAGGAACTTATCAAAAACCACGACAAGGACGTCGACTTTACCGGGGTTCGGTTCGGCACGTTCGGCAAGAAAAGCAAGCGCCGGCTGATGAAGCCACTGTGGAACTTCAAGCAATACGGGCAATGCGGCCAGCCGGTCTCCGAGTTGTTCCCGCACACGGCGCAGTTCGTTGATGACCTCTGCTTCATCAAGTCGATGCAGACCGAGGGCGTGGCGCACGGGCCGTCGACGCTGTTCATGCACACCGGGGCGACGAACCTGGTTAGGCCGTCGGTGGGCAGTTGGGTGACTTACGGGCTTGGCACCGAGAACCAAAACCTGCCTGGCTTCGTGACGTTGCAACCGTCGGCATCGAAAGGCGGGCCGCGCAATTACGCGAACGCCTTCCTGCCGGCGATTCATCAGGGCACCGCCATTGGCAAGGCCGGTCAACCGGCGGACGAGGCCACACTGCGCAATGCGTTAAATTCCGTTACTCCGCTCAGCGAGCAGGAACGTAATTTTCGGTTCCTGCAAAAAATAAACCGTGCGCAGTTGGCCAGCCGACCGCAGGACGACCCACTCGACGCCATTGTTGAGTCGTACGAGTTGGCGTGGCGCATGCAGATGAACGCACCGGAAGTTTTTGATATCTCGGGTGAGCCGGAGTCGGTTCGCGAGCGATACGGCATTGGCACAAAGGAGAGCGATGATTTTGGCAAGCAATGCCTGATCGGCCGGCGGCTCGCCGAGGCGGGGGTGCGTTTCATCCAGTTGAATTACGCCGATGAGAGCGCCAATCCGCGCTGGGATCAGCACAGCAACATGCCGCTGCACATGAACCACGCCCGGGCCACCGACAAGCCGGTTGCCGGTCTGTTAGCCGACTTAAAGGAGCGCGGCCTGCTGGAGGAGACGCTCGTTTGGTGGGGTGGCGAGTTTGGGCGCACGCCGTTCTCGCAGAGCGGGGACGGGCGCGACCACAATCCGCGCGGGTTCACCACTTGGCTCGCCGGGGCTGGGGTGCGGCCCGGTTTTTCGTACGGCTCAACCGACGAGATCGGCGACACTGCGGTCGAGAACCCGGTTCACATGCACGACCTGCACGCCACGATCTTGCACATCCTCGGCATGGATCACGAAAAACTGACCCACCGCCACGCCGGCCGCGACTTTCGCCTGACCGACGTCCACGGCAGCGTCGTCCACGGGATTCTCTCTTAGCCCCAGCCGCCGCCGCCGGGGGTTTTCATGATCAGCCGGTCACCCGTGTCGAGTTGTTCCTGCGCGACGGAGCCAAGTTCCTTTACATCACCGGTGCGCTTGGCCAAGCGCTGTTCGCCTGCTTGCCCCGCTTGGCCGCCGTTGAGACCGTACGGGCCTTGGGTTCGGTTTTGGGTGAGGAGCGAGAGGGAGACCGGTTCGGTGAAAACCAGTTCGCGGATAATGCCGTTGCCGCCAATGCACTCACCTTGGCCGCCGGAGTTTTTGCGGACGGCGAATCGCTCCAGCCGAACCGGAAAGCGCCACTCCAAAATCTCCGGGTCGGTGATGGCGGTGTTGGTCATGTGTGAATGCACGGCGTCCGCGCCGTCGAAGCCCGGTCCGGCACCGGTGCCACCGCCAAGGGTCTCGTAGTAGCTGCACCGTTCGTTGCCGAAGATCAGGTTGTTCATCGTCCCTTGGCTGGCAGCGGCGACGCGGAACGGCTTGAGCAGCAAGTTCACCAAGCGCTGGCTCGTCTCGACGTTGCCGCCGACGACGGGCGGAGATTCCGCGGGATCATCGGGAAACACGGGGTTGAGCAGGCAGCGGGGCAGGATAATCTCGACGTGTTCCATCAGCCCCTCATTGAGCGGCACCGGTTCGTTGACGAGCAGGCGGACGACGTAAATCACCGCGCTTTGGACGATCGCCGGGGTGGCGTTGAAGTTGCCGGGGTGCAGCGCGTCAGTGCCGCTGAAGTCGATGCGTATTGTTCCACCGCCAATCTCGATCGCGGCGGCGAGTCGCGTGCCGTCGTCGAGCGTCTCGGTGGCGGTATGCCTGCCCGGTTCAAGCGTGGTGATACGCCGGGCGATGGCGTTGGCCGCCCGTTGCCGGATTTGTCCCATATAATCAGCGACTTTTGCGGGCGTGTGCGCTGCTGTCAGGCGCTGCAGCCCCTGGCACCCTAGCAGGTTGGCGGCGGCTTGGGCCTTGAGGTCGGCCAGGTTGTCATCCGGTGAACGAGTCGGATACGGCCCGGCAGTCAGCCGCTTTTTAATCTCGCCGAACTGCGCCTTGCCGCCTCGATACAAAAACGACGGCGGGATGACAACGCCTTCCTCGGCGAGCGATTTCGCCAGGGGCGGCATCGAGCCGGGGCTGATCCCGCCCAACTCAGCGTGATGCGCGCGGTTGGCCACGTAGCCAAGCAGTTGCTCGGCTTCATCGAACACCGGGCTGATCACCGTGATATCCGGCAAATGCGAGCCGCCGTGGCCCGGGTGGTTGGTGACGATCATGTCGCCCGGGCCAAGCGCTTGGCCAACGGCAACGGAGCGAACGCAGAGGCCAAGCGCGCCGAGGTGCACCGGGATGTGCGGTGCGTTGACAACGAGTCGGCCGTCGGGATCGAGCAACGCGCAGGAGTAGTCGAGTCGCTCCTTGACGTTCGTCGAGACGGCGGTGCGCTGCAGCAGTTGGCCCATCTCCTCGACAAGCGAGCCGAAGCGGTTTGTGAACAATTCCAACTCGACCAGCGGCGAGTGCGCGCTGTTCCCGGCTTCATGCACGGTTGTAGAGAGAGCCAGTTTCAACGTGCCTTCGGATCCAAGAGTGCCGACCCAGCCAGCGTCAACCCCGACGGTGCAAAATCGATCCTGCACGATCACCGGTCCCTCGATGCGATGGCCGGTGCTCAGCGATTCACGGTCGAGGGTCGGCCCTACGATTGGTTCTCCCTTTGAATCGCCAAACGATTCCTCCGCAATCGGTGGCGGATGCGTCGAAGCGATGACTCGCGCCGAGACGACTTCGATCGATTTATTGTCCGGCCAGTAGCCGAACAGTTTTTCATAACGCGCGCGGAACGCCTTGGCCAAGTCGGCAGTTTCTTCGAAGGCGATCTCTTCGGCGGACTCCTGCCCGGCGTGGCGCAGTGAAACGAAACGTCGGCGAACCCGGATTTCATCAGCGGCGAAGCCCTCATTTTCCAACGCACCGAGCGCCTCGCTGGCCAATTCGGCGAAAGTGTCGCCAAGCGCTTGGCCAAGCGCGTCGAGCGGCTGGAGAATCTGCCGCTCGGCGAACCGTTCCATCACGGCTTCGCGCAGACCCCGCGCGCTGAGCAGGCCGGCATCGCTTGGGCAAAGGACGGTTGTGATGGCAAGTTTTTCGGCGATGGCACAGGCGTGCTGCCCCCCGGCGCCGCCGAAGGCGACGAGCGCGTAGTCGGCGGGATCGTAGCCTTCGCGGACTGAGATTTTGCGGATCGCATCGGCCATCCGCTCGTTGGCGATGTCGAGAAAACCGGAGAGCAATTCCTGCTCCGGCGGCGGCTCGGGGATCGAACGGCGAACCTGCTCGAGCGCGGCTTGGGCGGCGTCGGTGTTGACGGGGATGCCGAACTTTTTTGGGTCGAGTCGGCCAAGCAGCAGGTTGACGTCGGTGATCGTCAGCGGCCCGCCCGCACCGTAGCAGGCCGGGCCGGGATTCGCCCCCGCGCTCTCCGGGCCGACGAAGAGTTCGTCACCGTTGAAGCCGCAAATCGAGCCGCCACCGGCAGCGACGGTCTCGATGGCGAGCACCGGGGCGATCACCCGGGCGCGGCCGACGCGGTGCTCAAATCGATACTCAAAGTCGCCGTCGAACCGGCAGACGTCGGTACTCGTGCCGCCCATGTCAAACCCGATGATCCGCTCGAAGCCGGCTTGGCGTCCCGCCATCGCGGCTCCGACAACACCGCCGGCTGGGCCGCTGAGCAAACTGTCCTTGGGCCGGTAGTCGGCGTGGGAGACTAGTCCGCCCGCACTGGTCATCACGCGCAGTTTGCCGCTGCCCAGCTCGCGCTCCACGCCGTCAAGGTAGCAGGTCATGATCGGCGACAGGTAGGCATCGACGACGGTTGTCTCCGCTCGCGGCAATACCTTGATGACCGGGGCCAAGTCGCTCGACACGGAGACATGCTGCCAGCCTGCATCGCGGAGGTGCTCGGTCAAGCGCCGTTCGTGTTCGGGGTTTCGATGACTGTGCAGACAGACGACGGCGGCGGATTGGTTGTCGGTCGTTGGTGGCTCGGCGGCGGGGAGTTCCAATGGACGCAGCGCTTGCCCAAGTGCGTCGAGTCGTTCCTCGACGCCGATGACGTTGGCGGTGAGCGGTGCCGGTTTTTCCACGTTGAGCGCAAACAGGTCGGGACGTTTTTGGTCGCCGATGACGAGCAAATCTTCGTAGCCCCGCGTGATGAACAGGGTGACGTCGGCGCCCTTTTCCTCGAGCAACGCGTTGGTGCTGCGGGTGGTGGCCAACTGCATGACCATCGGCGGGAGCGGGTGGCCGGCGGGAGTGCCGGTGGCGATTCGGGCCGCGAGAATCGGGGTCTCGACGTCGAAGGCGATCTCGATCGCTAGGCCAAGCGGCGTGTCGCCGGGCATCGGCTTGGCCAAGCGGAGCCGGGCCGGCGAGTCGTGTGCTGTGATTTCGATCGGCTCGCCGGCCTGGCCAAGGAGGCGGAACTGTTGGCCAAGCGCCAAGCCGGAGATGAGCGCCTGCGGCAACTCGACTGCGATCTCGGTCGGCGAATGTATCGCCGCGAGTGTACCCCGGAGACAGCTGCTCGAGAGAACCTTGAAGCGACGGGTGCGCCCGTGCGGGTCGGCGGCGAGGCAGTCGGTGAACGTGCCGCCAGTGTCCACCCAGACGCGCCAGCCGCCTTTTTCTCCGTCGGTTGAGTCGTTACTCACGATTGGCGGATTGCGGCTCGATGAGTACTTTTATGCGGAAGCCGCCTGTTTGCAGTTCAGCGGCTTTGCCGACGAGAGCCGTGAGTTTTCCAGAGGTATGGTGATCGCCTTCTTTGATGCTGAATTCTGTGGTGCCAATGGTTGGCTCGCCTTCGTTAATTTCGACTTCGATCTCAATAAATTGCTTGTTTGATTCGCTGATACTTATGCTCGCCTCCTGTTCTGCGATGACGGTGATTTTGGGAATGGCGATTATCACGGGATCGTTCAAGTCGGATACATCTGTGATTTGATACGCGACGATGTAGTTGGCAGAAGTTGCTGCGTTATCGTTCCCAAAATTGGAACTCAGGGTGAGTTGGCAGCCGGCTGTGAATGCCAGAAAACCAGTGAGCAGAACGGTTTTTAATTTCGCCCAATCCATAGGGCGAAGCTAGGAAGGCGCATGTGCGCTCGCAAGCTATTTTTGGGCTCGTAGCTTTTCGGAGACAACTTGAGCGTCGATGCTGGTGATGAGCAGGGTTTTGATTCGGCTTCTTTCGCCGGAGATCAGCGACACGTTGCGCGGCGGGATCTCAAGCGATTTGGCGATGAACTTTGGCAGTGCATTGTTGGCGGCGGAGTCCACGGGCGGAGCAGTGATTCGGACTTTGAGTTGGTCGTCATTAGGGTCGGCGATGAACTCATTGCGCGAGGATCGTGGCTGGACGCGGATGGCCAGCGTTACACCTTTGGGGGAGTCTCTGATGTACTTGGGCAGTTTGATTTTGAGCGGCCATTTGATGTCACGGAGCGCTCGCAGTAAAGCCCTGAATGGCATAGCTTGTCGGGCGTGAAATTGATAATTGCCAAATGGGGCACCCTGATTTTGTTGTTGTGTGTGGTCGGTTGCGCGAGCACGGAGTTGGGTGGGTCGGCGAAACCGGTGGTGATCAATGACCGGGCGATTATCGGCGAGATGACTCGCGAGGCGACGAGAATGATGGATTCCGACGGCCTAGTATCGATGGAGTTGCTGATTGAGCAGTTGAAGAAAGAGCCAAGAGTCAGTCTGAATTTGGCGGCGGGAAAGGGTGCTCGGACGGAGGATGCGCAAAAGGCGATCGCTGTGGTGGGGGGCGTTTACAAGTGCGATCGTTGCACGCGCTGGCACGTGGCCCCGGCGAGCGGATTCCTGATTGCGGAAGACTTGGTCGTGACAAACTATCACGTGGTGAACCAACCGGAGCGCGCTGCGCTGGCGGTGCGGTTGTTTGACAGCCGTGTGTTCATGGTCGAGTCGGTGGTCGCATCGAGCGAGCGTTTTGACTTGGCAGTGTTGCGCATCCCGAAAACCGGGGTGACACCGGTTGCGCTTGGCCAAGCGGCGCCGGTCGGGGCCAAGGTGGATTTGATTAGCCACCCGAACCAGCATTTTTACACGCTGAGCGAAGGGCGGGTTGCGCGATACTTCATGACACGGCGAAATCGCAAGGCCGTGTCGGCGATGTCGATCACGGCCGACTTTGGCCGGGGCTCAAGCGGCGCGCCGGTGCTGAACCCGTCTGGGGAGGTGGTCGGCATCGTGGCCAGCACTGAGTCGCTCTACTACACCGAGAAGGACGGCGAACAGAAGAACCTGCAGATGGTTTTCAAGAACTGCGTGCCGGTCAGCCAGTTGCGCGAGTTGATTGGTGGGTGACCACTGCTTCAGTCCTTGCTTGGTATGCGGATGCTCTCAACCAAGTCCTGCACCCCCTGCGGGGCTTCGTCTGCGGTCTTCGAAACAGCAAATGCCACGGCGAAGTTAACTAACGCCCCGACTGCGCCAAACGCATTTGGCGTGATACCGAGGAACCAGTTTGCATCCATGCTGCCAAGAAAAGAGGTGCCCGGGATAAATAGGATGCCTTTGTGCTGGAACACGTACAGAAGCGTGACACTCATGCCGGCGACCATGCCGGCGACAGCGCCCTGACGATTCATTTTCTTGGAGAAGATGCCCATCATCAACACTGGGAATATTGACGAGGCAGCCAAGCCAAATGCGATCGCCACTGTGCCGGCGGCGAAGTCCGGTGGGTTCAGTCCAAAGTAACCGGCCACCGCGATCGCACAGACCATGGCAAACCGGCTGGCAGTGAGCTCCTGTTTTTCAGAAATGTCCGGCCGCATAATGCCCTTAAGTAAGTCGTGTGAAATCGCAGAAGAAATGGCGAGTAACAGACCGGCTGCCGTCGAGAGGGCTGCCGCCAACCCGCCGGCGACCACAAGCGCGATCACCCAGCCAGGGAGGTTGGCGATCTCTGGATTGGCCAGCACGATGATGTCTTTATCCACTGTGACCAGTTCGTTTCCGTTCCACCCCTGCTGTTTGAACGATTCGCCGGCGTCATTGTAGTACTGGATACGGCCATCCCCGTTTTTATCTTCGAATTTGAGAAGGCCAGTTTTCTCCCAGTTTTTGAACCACTCCGGCCGTTTATCGTATTCTAGGTTCGATGCGGCTTGACCAACCGGTCCAGTTTGAACCGTCTCGGTGAGATTTAAGCGAGCCATGGCCGCGACAGCCGGGGCAGTGGTGTAAAGGATTGCAATGAAAATCAACGCCCAGCCAGCGGATAGACGTGCATCACTGACTTTGGGCACCGTGAAAAAACGGATGATCACGTGGGGTAGTCCGGCGGTGCCGATCATCAGCGTCAGCGTGTAGACGAACATATTTAACGTACTCCCGTCTTTGGACGTGGTGTATTCGTTGAAACCTAAATCCTGAATGACTTGATCCAGTTTTTGGAGCAAAGGAGTGCCATCGGCGGTTGAGCCTCCTAAGCCAAGTTGCGGGATGGGATTGCCTGTCAGTTTAAGTGAGATGAAAACAGCCGGAACGGTGTAGGCGAAAATCAAAACCACATACTGCGCGATCTGTGTGTAAGTAATGCCCTTCATCCCGCCGAGCACGGCGTAGAAGAAAACGATACCCATCCCGACGTAGAGACCGGTATTGTAATCGGTTTCGAGAAAACGCGAAAAGGCAACTCCGACCCCTTTCATTTGGCCGATCACATAGGTGATGGAAACGATGATGAGGCAAATCACAGCGACGACCCGGGCCGTCTTTGAATAAAACCGTTCCCCAATAAACTCTGGCACAGTGAATTTCCCGTATTTGCGCATGTATGGCGCGAGCATCAACGCCAACAGCACATAGCCGCCGGTCCAGCCCATGAGAAACACCGAGCCGCCGTAGCCAGCGAACGCGATCATTCCAGCCATCGAAATGAATGACGCGGCGCTCATCCAGTCGGCGGCTGTTGCCATGCCGTTCGAGATGGGACTGACGTTTCCACCGGCTACATAAAATTCCTTCGTCGAGGTGGCCCTGCTCCAAATCGCAATCCCGATGTAGAGGGCGAACGACAGGCCGACGACGATATAAGTCCAAGTTTTTACATCCATTGAATCGTCTTTCCTTTATTCGTAGTCCTCGAAATTGAACTCGCGGTCGAGTCTGTTCATCAACCGGACGTAAACAAAAATCAGAGCCACGAACACATAGATCGATCCCTGTTGTGCCATCCAAAAACCAAACTTAAAGCCGCCCAGTTTAATCTGGTTCAACGGTTCGACAAAGAGGATGCCGCAGCCGAATGACACGACAAACCAGATGGACATGAGGATCGCGAGGATCCGGAGATTCGCTCGCCAATAGGCTTTGCGGCGTTCCTGCAGGTTGGGTTCGTTTTCCATGTTGTTTTAAAGGTGATCTTTGACAGCGTTCCAAATCTCGTCGCTGACGGGATCCGGAGGTTGGTTTGCGTTGATGATTCGGAAGCGTTGCGGCTCGCCCTTGGCCAAGGCGTGAAACCCGGCCTGCACCCGTTCAAAAAAAGCATCGCCGGATTGATCGAATTGATCCTGCCCCTCGCCGGTGGTTTGCCGGCGAGCGCCCACGCGCGATTGGCTGACGGCGAGCGGGATGTCGAGCAGTAGCGTTAGGTCCGGTCTCGTGTCGCCCACGGCCAAGTCGATGGCTTGCTGCACCTTGGCCAAGTCGAGTCCGCGACCGTAGCCCTGATAGGCCAGCGACGAGTCGTAAAAGCGATCGCACAACACCACTGCGCCCCCGGCCAGGGCCGGTCGGATGGCCTGCTGCACAAGCTGCGCGCGGCTGGCGTTCATGAGCAGCAACTCGGTGTCGGGCGAGATCGGCTCGGTGCCGGGGGGGTGTTTGACGACTTCGCGGATGGTCTCGCCGATGGGGGTGCCGCCCGGTTCGCGCAGGGTGACGACGTCGCGGCCGGCCTTGGCCAGGCGCTTGGCCAAGCGCTCGATCTGGGTCGATTTGCCGCACCCCTCAATGCCTTCGAAGGTGATGAACAAACTGCTCATTTAAGGGGCGGCTTGCTTTTCTGTGCAACGGCACGCCGGGTTTTCAGTTCGCGGGGGTAGATTCGGGTCAGGTAAACGACGAGTGTCTTGATTTGGTTGTCATCGAGCGGGCCGCCGTGTTTCTTGGCGAAGGCCGGCATCAACGTACCCGGCTTGCTCTCGGCAGTCCATTGTTCCCAATACTGCCGATCCTTGCCGCTGGCCAGGGGGCGAAGATCCGTAACGAACGATGCCCGGTCTTTGGCTTCGTGGCAGATGCCACAGGCGGTGGCGTACAATTGCTTGCCTCGTTTTCCGATCGTTGGCTTGACATGGCACTCCACGCATTTGCCCTGAAAAATGGCCTGCCGGTTTTGCACGGCGGCGCGGAGGTTGGCGGCGCGCTCCTCCTTCGAGCGTTTCTTGAGCGGCTCGGGTTCGTCAGCGATCTCGACCCGTGCCTTGAGCGGGATGAGGCCCTTGTCGGTCACTAGGATGACGGTCTTGGTGATGAGGCCGGTTTTGCCGCGGATGTCCATCGTGACCGGGATGCTGCCCCGTTCCCCGGACGCGATGATCCACGGCAGCTTGGGAAGGCGCGCGACCGTGCAGCCGCAGGTGGAGTCCGCCCGCTTGACGCGCACTTCGCCGCCGCTGTCGTTTCGAAAACGAAAGGCAAAGCCGATATCCTGCTCGCCCGGTGTCGCCTTGTGCGCCTTGGCCACGGCGTCCCATGTGAGGATGTTCTTGATCACTGGATCGCGCTGCTCGCTGTTCGGCAGGAACTCGGAGGCGGCCGTGTGGCCGAGAGCCGAATGGCCAAGCAGTCCGAGCGCTGTCGTCAGGAGAGTTGCCTTGATTCTCATGGTTTTATCTGGTTGCCGGTGTGCGGTTGGTTCGTCGGCACGGGATTTATCCATGAATTGAGTGTTGGAAATCAATCTTCGATTGTATTTCATTCGCCCGTGGGTCACGTGGCATGAAAAAAACTGTACTAATGCTGGGCACGCGAAAAGGGGCATTTCTCGCCTGGTCGGACGAATCGCGGAGCGACTGGACGCTGGGGGAGCCGGCGTTCAAGGGATGCGAGGTGAACCACGTCGCCTGCATTTGGCGGCCGGCACCCCGCCTGATGGTCGCCGGCAAAAGCCACTGGTGGGGGCCGGCGACGAAGTATTCGGATGACTTGGGCGAAACTTGGCTGGAGCCCGAGCGCGACATTCGTTTTGCCGAGGGCGGCGATCATGTGCTGGAGCGGGTGTGGTGCTTTGCCGACGGCGCAGCCGACGGGGCGGTGTACGCGGGCGTGGATCCGGCTGCGCTGTTCCGCAGCACGGATGGCGGCGTCAACTGGGAGGAGGTTCCGGCGCTGACAGCACACCCAACCCGCGACAAATGGTTTCCCGGCAAGGGCGGGTTGATGGTCCATTCCATCTGCCCGGGCAAGGACGCCGGCCAGTTGTTCGCCGGTGTCTCGGCGGCGGGTGTGTTTCGGAGTGATGACGGAGGTGAATCGTGGCTGCCGAGGAACCACGGCGTGCGTGCTGATTTCCTGCCGGAGAAATATCCCGACGTGGGCCAATGCGTTCACCACTTGGCCAGTCACCCGTCCAAGCCGGGCGTGCTGTACCAGCAGAACCATTGCGGCGTCTACCGCACGGATGATGCGGGCGAAACGTGGGTGGACATCAGCGAGGGGTTGCCGTCGCGCTTTGGCTTCCCCGTGGCCGTCCACCCGTTGGAGGGCGACATGATTTTCGTGATCCCCGAAGAGTCGGACGAACACCGCATGATGCCCGATGGCGCGTTCCGGGTTTATCGAAGCATGGATGCCGGCCGCACGTGGGAACCAATGACCAACGGGCTGCCCCAGTCCGGTGCCTACCAGAATGTGCTCCGGCAGGGGATGGCGTTCGACCAGCACACAGAGCCGGGGCTGTATGTGGGGACGCAGGGCGGCCAGTTGCTCGCCAGTCTGGACAACGGCGAGTCGTGGGAGGTTTTGTTCAATTGGCTTCCGCCGATCTACTCGGTTGAGGCCGCCGTGATCGACGGATGATCAACCCGGCAGGCGGGTCATCTCGACACTGACCCAGCGGGCATCGGGCAGGATGAATTTCTTGACCACCACCCGCACCGCGCTTGGCCTGAACTGGCTTAGCACCAGCTCGCAGAGGTCGTCCGCCAGCGCCTCGATCAGTTTCCATCGCCGCGCTTGGCCAAGCGCTTTGACGGCCTTGGAAACGGCGTGATAATCGATCGTTTCTGCCAAGTTGTCGCTGGCGCCGCTGGGGCCGAGGTCGTGCGTCATCTCGATGGTGATGAGCAGTTTCTGCGGCTCCGCCCGCTCTTCCTCCGGTACGCCGACGTGAAACCGGACCTCCAAGTCCTTGATGGTGATCCGGTCAGGCATCGATCGGCTCCGGCTCACGGGCTGCGACGGCATCCAGCAGCGTGCGGGTGGGTTGGTTCAGGGTGAGGGTCAATGCCTCGGTCTCGCTCATCCAGCGGAACGCTTGTGCCTCCTCGTTCAGGGTCACCTCAGGATCGCCGGAGGCGCGGCAGGTGTAGTTGAGCAGAATGAAATGTTCGGGCCGGTAAAATTCCCCCGATTCGATGCAGTCTTGCGCAAGCACGAACTCGATGTCGGCGATCTGGAGGCCGGTTTCCTCCGCAACCTCGCGGCGGAGGGCCTGCTCGGATGTTTCACCGTATTCAATCTTCCCGCCCGGGATGCCCCATTTGCCGGACCACTTGTCGGTGCGCACCATCAGCACTTGGCCAAGCGCGTTGTAAATCAGCGCGCCGACGGTGGAGACGGGTCTCCGGCTGTCGGCCGCTTGGCCAAGGCCGCTTGGCAGGGAGAGGTCGTTGGCCAGCAGGAGCGTCTTCAACTCATCAAGTTGCGTAACGATGACGGTGGGGTTGCTTTGGCGGAGTTGGTCGAGCGTGTTGTAGCCGGTGAGTAGGGCGCAGGAGTGGATGCCGCCGTGATGTGCCGTCTCGACATCGTGCTGCATGTCGCCGATGTACAGCGTTTCATCCTTCAGCAGGTTGTTTGCGCGGATGATCTCGTGGATTTTCTCACGCTTGTCCCAGATGCCGAGATAACATTTTTCAAAGCAGTCATCCATCCCGGCATTGGCGGCCTGCACGGTGAAGTACTCGGGATTGACCGTGCTGAGAATGAAGCAGCGGATGTTCTGGGCTTTACAGAAATCAAGGAAGGCATTCGCATGGGGCAGGGCAGTCACCTCGCCGCATACTTCCCGGAAGCTGCCGTGAAACCACCCCTCGAGTGTCTCGAGTGGGAGATCCGGCGTGAAGCGCTCGTAAAACCCGGTGAACGGCAACTGGAATTCGTCGCGGAACTCATCCAGCGTGAGCGCCGGGACGCCGGCCTTCTCAAGGACATGGTTGGTCGCCTTCCAGACGCCGGGCAGGTCGTTCACCAGCGTGCCCGACCAGTCGAAGATGATGTTCCGAATCATGCGCGGGCAGCGTAGCCGAGATTGGCACCGAGGGTAAGTTCCGTTTGTGCCAGAAAACCGTTGCGGCAACGGGGTCGCCGGTGGGACAAATGGCGCGTGCCAGAGCAAGACAGAGCCAACGCACTGCTGCAAGAGGGGATCAAACGAGCCAAATCCGGGAAAATTGATGAAGCGATGCGCTTGTTCGACGAGGCGCTGGAAGTTGTTCCCGAGAATCCGGTGGTTAATTACAACCGGGGCCTGGTCCAGCAGCAGGCCGGGTCGATCGAGGCGGCCATCGTGGCATATCGTGCAGCCACCGAAGTCCAACCGCAATTCCCGGAGGCGTGGATTAACCTGTCCCAGGCGTTGAAGCTGCTGGGTCGCTTTTCACAGGCCACGGAGGCGGCTGAAAAAGCCGTACAACTCGGTCCAACGGAGCCGTCCGCTTGGTTGGCCATGGGCAATGCACTGCGGGGCCTGCATGCGCTTGGCCAAGCGATGGATGTTTTTCGGCGTGGGGTTGAACTCGCCCCGGCCGATGGGCCGTTGAAAGTGAGCTTGGCCAACACGACTCGCGAACTTGGCCAGGTTCCGGAGGCGATCCGGTTGCTCCGCGAGGCAGTCGGGGCGCATCCCGATTTTGCCGAGGCGCACCGCGACCTGGCCCACGCGCTGTTGCTCAACGGCGACTACCGGGAGGGCTGGGCAGAGAATCGCTGGCGTTGGGATACGGAATCACTGCACAACGCCAAGCGCCATCAAGCCATCCCGGAATGGAAAGGCCAGCCGCTGACCGGCAAGCGCATCTTGGGTTGGGATGAACAAGGCTTTGGGGATGCGATTCAATTCGTTCGCTTCGTTCCATGGCTCGCGGAGATGGGGGCTGAGGTGGTGCTTGAAACCCAGCCTCAACTGGTGCGCCTGTTCGAGACCGTGGACGGAGTGACTGAAGTGATCCCAAGGGGTGGCACGCTGCCGCCGGTGGACTATCAAGTTTCGTTGCTGGACTTGGGCGGGGTATTTGGTTCCGATCCCACATCGATTCCCAATGCCACGCCTTACCTTTATGTCGGGAAAGAAAGCAGGTTCGCCGCTGCGGAGCGGATGCGGGTCGGCTTGTGCTGGGCCGGCAACCCCGATCACGACAACGACCGCAACCGGTCGATGGAGTTTGATCTGCTGAAACCGTTGCTGGAGTTGCCGCGCATCGACTTCGTCAGTTTGCAGGCCGGCCAAGGAGCCGGGGAGGCGGGCCTGAAAGAGGCTCTGGGCAATCCGATTGACTTTTTGGAGACGGCCCGGCTTGTCGCGACGCTGGATCTGGTCATCACGATTGATTCATCTGTCGCCCACCTGGCCGGGGCGCTTGGCCAAGCGGTCTGGGTGTTGCTCCCGTACGGGCCGGATTGGCGCTGGATGCTCGGCCGGGACGACTCCCCTTGGTATCCCGATGCCACGTTGTTCCGTCAGGCTAATCCGGGGGATTGGACAGCTCCAATCCGGGAAATGTGCCGAAAAATCATCGATTTTTCCAGGCACTATTAACTTAACCCATTAATTTTCAATGAGTTAAGTAATTTTTAGAAATTCTCACTTATAACTAAAGTTTATCGTGGGCATGTCGATTTGAACCGTGATGTGTGGCATGGCCTAATGCCGCAATGGAGTACGGAAGACGCCGAAGAAAAAGGTCTTCCACACATGGACGCTAACAAAACGACAAATGGAGATGTCCCATGATAATCAACACCAATACGACAGCAGTAAGGGCTTCACGCCTGTTATCCGAATCCTCTCAAAAACTGGGTGAGTCTCTGGCTCGCCTTTCTTCGGGAAGTAAAATAGTCAACGCATCAGACGATGCAGCTGGATTGGCCCAGGTGCTCAAGCTGGATGCGCAATTGAAACGAACTGGGGCCGCCAGTGCCAACGTGGGAAATGCCATTTCATTTTCCCAGACACAGGACGGCTTTCTGCAAAAAGTTCAGACAGCGCTTGAGCGCATGAGTGAACTGACCGTCCTGTCCCAGGATGTGACGAAATCAAACACTGACCGGTCAAACTATAGTGTTGAATTCACCCAGCTGCAGAATTACGTCAGCGACATCGGGTCGAAGGATTTCAATGGTGTGACCCTGTTCACGACCGCCGGAAATTCTGTAACGATCGACAGTGAAGGCTCCACGTTCTCCATGAACGCGGTGGACATGACGTCGGCCACGGTGACCACCGGTTTGGCAAATATCTACAACGCAACCAGCACCGCGATCACGACGACAACAAGTGCGGCATCGGCATTGAGCAACATCACGACAGCCATCCAGAGCCTGTCGGACATGCGTGCCAAGGCGGGCGCGAACATCCAGAGGTTGAACATGACGGAACAGCAGTTGTCGATCTCGAGTGAAAACATCGCGGCAGCCAGCAGCCGGATCAAGGATGTGGATGTTGCCCAGGAGAGCACCAACTTTGCCCGTTACAACATACTGGTTCAAACCGGCACGGCCATGCTGGCTCAAGCCAACGTGCTGCCGCAGTCGGCATTAAGGCTGCTGGGTTAGGGTTTCTGACCCCGACGGACACTCCATTCATTGTGCAGGGCGGCTTTCATGCCGCCCTGTTTTTTACCTCCGGAGGTGAAGTTAATCTTGATAGGACTCAAGCGCCCGCTTGGCATCGAGTTGCTCGAGCAGTTTTTTCATACCATCGATGTTCTCCCGCAGGGTGACTTCGGAGTCAGTGTCACTTCGATGATCAAGAATGCCCAATGGCCCCTTGTAACCGGATTGACGGACGATTCGCAGCATGGCCGCCTCATGCTGGCCTTGGCCAAGCGTCACAATTTTCGGGCGGGCATCGTCGTTCATCCCGTTTAGGTTGAGGCAGAGCAGGTGCGGTTGCATCCGCTTTAGTGACTCCTCGAAATCCGTGATGTGCCCGTGCCCGTGGTGGAAATTGTAAACGATGCCGACGTGCCCGGCGTGGTGATGCGTCTGAAGATGCTCGCACACGGCCACGAGGTTGGCCGGCTCGCCACCCCAGCCGCCGTGGTTGTAGAGGCCAAGCTTACAGCCAAGTTGCCGTGTCCGTTTCACCAGCGGCGACAACGCCTTGGCTGCGGCGGCGACGCGTACTTCCTGCGATTCGCCCTCCGGGCTGGGCGCGATGATCCATATCTGCGGGCGAATCCCGTGTTTCGCAAACAGGCGAAATGCCTCCTCATGTACGCCCCAGAAGGCGAAGTACTCCAGCCCGTGTTTTTTGTACTGGAGAATTTCCTCCTCGAATTCCTTCACGTGCCGTTCACGCCAATCGTAGGCCACGCGCTTGAGGCCCAGGCGCGCCAGCATCTTGGCCCGCTCCGCTGGTCCGCGCTGCTTGGCGTCGAATGGCACGATGCACCACGCGACCAGTTTGTCTTTGTCGAACGAATCGCCTTGGCCAAGCGATGCAAAACCGAGCCAAGCGGCGAGCAGCAACCGGGGCTTCATGGGGGTTAACGGTTCATGATGGACTCGATCTCGTCGGCCTCGATCGGGATTTTGGCCATGAGGTTGATCGGCCCATCCTCGGTAACGACGATGTCATCTTCAAGGCGGATGCCGAAGCCCTCATCCGGGAGGTAAATGCCCGGCTCCACGGTGAGCACGGTACCGGGGGCGAAGGGGACGTTGGCGTCGCCGACGTCGTGCACGTCGAGGCCCAATGGGTGGCCAAGCCCGTGCATGAAATACTTGCGGCAGGCCGGTTTGTCGGGATCCTGCTTTTTCACCTGGCTGGGCTTGAGAAGTCCGAGTTTCAGGAGTTCCTCGGTCATGTGGGCTTGGGCTTCGCGGGTCCAGTCCCTGTGCAGCTTGCCCACTGTAGCGCCGGCGATTCCTTTGCGCAGGACACGCAGGACAGCGTTGTAGACTTTCTTTTGACGGCGGCTAAACCTGCCGCTCACGGGGATCGTGCGCGTCATGTCGGCGTTGTAGTTGGCGTAGCTTGAGCCCACGTCCAGCAGCAACAACTGGCCCTTGCGGCAGGTCTGGTCGTTCTGCAGATAGTGCAGAACACAGTTGTTTTTGCCGGAGGCGACGATGGGCGTGTAGGCGAATCTGCCGCGGTGGCGGATGAATTCCCGCGCCAACTCGGCCTCGACCTCGTATTCCGTTACACCCGGCTTCACAACTCGCAACAAGCGGCGGAACCCCCTTGCGGTGATGTCCACGGCCTCCCTCAACAATTCGAGTTCCAGGTCCGTTTTCACCACGCGCACTTGGTGCAGCAGCGGTGCGAGCCGGCGATAGTTGTGCAGCGGGAAGTCGCGTTTGCAGTCGCGAATGAAGCGCGCGTCGCGTGTCTCCACCTCCACCACCGCGCGTTTGTGCTCGTTGGTGTTGAGGTAGGCGGCCTCCGCCTCGCACATCAGGGCGCGGAACATCATCGGAAACTCGGAAAGCCACTGCACGTTCTTGATGCCGGAAATTTTCCGGGCATCAGCCTTGGTGTGCTTGTGTCCCTCCCAGATTTTCAGGTGTTCACTGGGTTGGCGCAGGAACAGGATTTCGCGATGCTTCGCCTCCGCCGCATCCGGGAACAGCAACAGCACGCTCTCTTCCTGCTCGATGCCGCTCAGGAAAAACAGGTCGGCGTTGGGCTGCATCGGCAGGGTGCCGTCGGCGTTGGTCGGCAGCAGGTCGTTCGCGTTCAGGACGGCCACGGCCTTGGGCGTCATCAACTCGGTGAGCCGCTGACGATTCTGGGCAAACAGTTTGGAATTGATTGGTTTGTGTCGCATGACAACTCGTGACGACAGACTGGGCGAAAGCTCGCTGGCCGGCAACGGTTTATTCCGCTTGTTTAAACGTATCGTGTTGACTCATAAAAAAGGACACCGAAGGGTTGGAAAGGGTTGAGAGGAGAGT
>JACNJE010000131.1 GCA_014382705.1 Verrucomicrobiota bacterium
CTCGCCAACCCCAATTTCAACCCTTCATGACCCCCTCAGATAAACAGAGTTGCTGAAAGGGATCAAGGGCCGTGTCACGGATCAGTTGGTTGATCCGTTTGGCTATTTTTTTATCGGTGCCAAGCCAATACCGGTAATCCTCCCAAACCTGCTCCGAGAACAGGAGTTTCATTCTTCGTCGATCTCGCCGATTTTGCGCTCGGTTCCCTCCCCCTGCCTCGAGCGACCGGATCGAGGCTTGAAGCCGTTGGGCATTCGCGGGGACTCGCAGAAGATAGGAGGTCTCTTCGATCGACATCATGACCACCGCCTGATCCCGTTTGCGGGTGATAATCACCGGACTCCGATCCTCACAAACTTCGTTGATTGTTGCGGCTAAATTTTCTCGAGCCGCCGTATAGCTGATCGCTTTTATTGGGACGGTATAATGTCCATGTACAGCATCCTGCCAACCATTATTTTTTCGCTGCGATTTCGGTGTTTTCTTTCGGCGGGGTGAATTTGTGGAGGAGTTTGCCGGTGTTGACGTCCCAGAGCCGGAGGATGCCGTCGAAGCCACCCCCGACGGCCAGCTTGCCGTCCGGTGTCACGTCACTGGTGTGGATGTAGGCGCCGGTGTCCGGCAGGCGGCGCACTTCGCCGCCGTCCTCCTTCACGACTTTCACCACGTTGTCCCCGGCCGAGACCACGGCCTGAGTCCCATTGCCGAGGAAATGCACTGAGGTGACTTCCTTATTGAAGCCGCCGAACGATTTCCGTTGCTCGCCGCTCGGCAGGTTCCAGATTTTCACCGCCTTGTCGGCGCCGACCGTGGCCAGCACCCGGCCGTTGCGCTGCCAACTCACGCCCAGCACATGGCCGGTGTGGCCCTCGAGCGCGCGCAGTTCGCCTCCCCGGCCGGTCTCGAAGACGCGCGCGAAGCGGTCGGTGCCGCCGGAAGCCAACCGGCTCCCGTCCGGCGAGAAAGCCAGCGCGCACACCGTGTCGCTGTGCGCCTGCGGGATGCGCAACTCCTCCGAGCCGTCCTCGATGTCCCAGATGTAAATCTCGCCGCCGCGCGACGGGAAACCGCCGCCGGTGGCCAGTCGTTGGCCGTCGGGGCTGAAATCGAGCGCGATCACGCGATCCTCCAGCGGCGAGTCGCTGCCACCTCCGCCGATCGACCGCGCCAAAGTCCACTTCGGTTTCCCGGCGATGATCGCCATCTCCGGTGACTCTCCGGCCAAGGCCAATCGCCCGTCGTTCAACAACCGAATGAACTGCCCCGGGCCGCCGGCTGTGTGGATGGGCCGCGAACGATTGCCGGTGGCAGTCGCCCAAGCCTGCACCCGCCCGTCGACGGACAGCGTGTAAACCAGCGAACCGTCGGCAGCGTAAACGGCATCGACGCAATCCTGCATCCCAGCCTCGGCCCCCGATTGGGCCTTGGCGAGCGCGGCTTCGCGCCGGGCGGGCAACTTACCGGCCTCGGCCTGCTCTGCCTTGGCCTGTTTCAAGTTCGCCTCGGCAGTTTTTATGTTCTTTCCCGTGAAGCCGACTTCCGACTTGGCCAAGTCGATCTCGAGCTTGGCACGATCCATCGCGTTGGCGGCGTCGGCGATTTTCTTGTCGAGATTCTTCTTTTCCTCGGGCGTTTTCTTATTGCGTTCCTCGAGCGCGGCCAACGCCTTGGCTTTGCCGTCGAGTTCGGCCTGTGCCGGTTTCACGCCGGCCTCGGCGGCGGCGAGCGACTGGGTCGCGGCTTGCAGTTCGGTTTCCGCCTTGGCCAATTGCTGTTTCGTGGGGGCAAACCGGTCGAGCGCGGCCTCGAACTCGTCCGCCTTGCGCTTGGCCAACGGGGCAACAACTTCATCCTCCGCCGCCAGATCCTTGGCGTTTTGCGCGGCCGAGCCAAGCTCCATCAACTCGGCGGACAGCTTGACCTTGGCCGCTGCGGCTTGGGCCTTGGCCTCGCTGGTCTCAGCCAGGACGGCCTTGGCCTTGGCGGTCTTCGCTTGGACCGCCTTCAACGCAGCGTCGGCATCGGCCTTGGCTTTCTTGGCCGACTCGATGTCTTTCGGCAGCGCGGCAATTTCGTCATTGAGTTTTTTCAAGCCAGCCTCGGTGTCACGCTTCTCCTTGGTTTTGTCGGCCAAGGTTTTCTCGTGCTTGGCCAGAGCGTCCGCCGCCTTTTTTGCGGCGTCGCGGTCCTTTTTGAGTTCCTTCACTTTGCTCTCGACGTTGCCCTCGTGGTGGCCGACCTCGGTCTTCACAAAGGCCAGCGCCTGTTCCGCTGTGACAACCGCCTCGGCAGCGAGCGGGTTGCCCTGCAACTGCGCCGTCATCGTCCAGTCGTCCGTCTCCCACAGTTTCGCCGCCGGGCCGCCGAGCGTCGTGACTTGTTTGCCATCAGCCCGGACGCGCAGCCCGGAGACTGGCACGCCGTGATCGATCTCCTTTTGCACGCTGCCGTCCTTGGCACTGAGAACGATCGCTTTGTTGTCGGCGCGGCCAACCAGGATGCTCGCACCGTCCGGCAACACCGCCAGTGCCGTGATGTCGCCGCCCGGTCTCCATTCGTTCACGACTCGGCCCGGGTTGATCGCGGCCCAGGTCTTGATTACGCCGCCGGGATGTGCCGAGACGAGTTGCCGATCGTTCAGCCAGGCGACGGTTTGCGCGGCCAGCGGCGAAGACTCACGGGTGGCCCGCTCGCCGGTCGCCGTTTCCCAGGTGCGCACCCGGCCGTCGGCAAACCGCACGGCGACCCGTTTGCCGCCGGGCGACACCGCCAGTTGTGCGGCGGCTTGGCCCGGGACTTGGTCGAGCCAAAGTGGCAACCTGCTTTGCAGGTCGATCGCCTGCACGCCGCCGGCCGAGCCGGCGGCGACCACGCGCGCTTGGCCAAGCGCGACGCCGATTGCCGTGACCGTCTCGCCGCCGGGCAGCAGGTTGAGCGGTGGGTTCGCTGCCGGCGGATGGTGCCGCCAAAGCTTGGCCACGCGATACCCGCCGGAGGCCAGGGTCTGGCTGTCGGGACTGAACGCCAGTGACTGCACCACGTCGCGATGCGCCACGGCGGTGGTCGGATCGCCCTTGGCCAAGCCGGGATCAACCAGGCGCGCGGCCAGCCGGCGCGTCGGCAGGTGGTAGACAAAAATCTGGTTGCCGCGTCCGGCGGCGGCGTATTGGCCGTCCGGCGAGATGGCGCTGGTGTAGATCGGAGTGATGGCTGCGGAGAGCGAACGCCAGTTGAACGCCTGAGACACCACCGGCACTTCGCCCTTGGCGCCCTCGTCGATCCAGAGCCGGATCAGGCCAAGCTGGCGGGGCGTGAGCTTTTTGGCGCTGACTTTGTTGCGGCGGGGCGGCATGAACGGTTTCTCGATCTGCCGGATATGCGCCATTAAGCGGCTTTTGCCAGCGTTTCCAGGCACCACCACCGCCCCGCTTTCGCCGCCGTTGGCGATGGTCTCGGGTGTCTCTAGGTTCAACTCACCGTCGGCGTCCCGGGCGTTGTGGCAGGCGAGGCAGTTTTTGCGCAGGATCGGCAAAATCTCGCCGGTGAAGTCGACCGGCTTGTCGCGGCTTAACGCGGCGACTTCCAGCCCGGCTGGCGGCTCGGCGGCTAGCGGGGGCGGCGCAGCCGGCATCAGGCTCCCGACCAGGATCGTGCTCAGGATCGCGTACTTCATAACAGGCTGCGGGAGGCTCCCCTGTCGCCGACCGGAATGGAAGCAGTATCGCTGCCGGCGGATGAATTGACCGGGAGCATTCCCGTCCGTCACCGACGAAAAAACTGGCCCTTTAATTCATCTCAGGCTTTGACTCGCCGGAAAAAAAGTCCAGTCTGCCCACAGACTGAAGGAAGAATCCATGAGTCAGCATCAAGACAAGCCGTCGACGACCGGCAACCGCAGGACGTTCCTCAAGCAGACTGCCGCCGTCACCGCCGTGGCCGGGGCCGGCAACCTCATCAAGACTCCGGTGTACGGCCAGACCCAGGCACCCTCGACCGGCCGCGTGATCGGTGCAAACGACCGCATCAACGTGGGCTTCATCGGCGTGGGCAACCAGGGGTTCAACACGCATGTACGGCAGATCAAAAACAACGCCGCCCGGCACAACGCCCAGCCCGCCGCCGCGTGCGACGTGTTCTCCGAGTACCGCGACCGGGCGCAGGAATTCATGGGCATCGGGCCGGGCGATGTTCACAACGACCACCGGCAACTGCTCGAGCGCAAGGACATCGACGCGGTGATCATCGCCACGGTGGACCATTGGCACGCACCGATCGCCATCGACGCGATGAACGCCGGCAAGCACGTGCTGATCGAGAAGCCGATGACCCGCTACCTCGACGAGGGATTCGACGTGTACGACACCTGCAAGCGCACCCAGCGCGTGATGCAGATCGGCGCGGTGTTCTGCATCGAGAAAAAATGGCATCAGGCGGCGCAGCTCGTGCGGGACGGGATGATCGGTCCGCTTGTCCTCGGGCAATCCTCCTACTGCCGCAACAGCCCGAAGGGCGAGTGGAACTACACCATCAACCCGAAGCTCACCGACAAGAGCGTCGACTGGAGCCGCTGGCTCGGAAAAACCGGCATGCGCCCGTTCAACGCCGACCATTTCTTTCGCTGGCGCAAATACAACCCGTACTGCTGCGGCATTCTCGGCGACCTGCTCGCGCACAAGATTCACCCGCTCATGATCGCCAGCGGCAACCCGGAATTCCCGAACCGCGTCGCCTGCCTCGGCACGAAGGAGATCACCCCCGACCGCGACGTGCCGGACAACACACAGGTGCTCGCCAACTTTCCGAGCGGCTACACGCTGATGGTTGTCGGCAGCACGGTGAACCAGCAGGGCCTGCCGGAGATGCTGCGCGGCCACCACGGCACACTCTACTTCGGCGGCGACAAGGTCGACCTCAAGCCGGAGACGCCGTTCGGCGACGAGATCGATCCGGAGAGTTTCAGCGGTCTCAAGCCAAGCGGGGCGGACTTCTTCGCCGAGCACGCCGACTGGTTCAACGTCATCCGCAACGGCGGCGAAACCCAGGGCAACATTGACCTCTCGATGCGGGCCCAGGTGGTCATCTCGCTGGCTGAAATGTCGGAGCGGATGAGCCTCACGCTGTTGTTCGACGAGAAGACCCGGAAGATCACCACCGGCACGGGGCAGGAAGTGCAGCCGCTCAACTACCCGGCATAAGCCGCTAACCGCGAATGAATTGCAACAGCCCCGCCGCTTGGCGGGGCTTTTTGCGGCTTGGCCAAGCGCTTGGCCAGGCGCTTGGCCAGGCGCTTGGCCAGGCGCTTGGCACCGACGTGCGGGACTCCCCGCTTGGCCAAGTTTTTTCTGTTTTTCCCGGCGAAGAGCCGGTAGCTTCCCTTCCCCGGCGATATCCTGTTGATATTTTCCGGTGATTCCATTTATCCAAAATACAGAAAAAATGACAAAGACTCCATCAAACGAGCTGACGCGCCGCAAGTTCATCTCGCACTCCTCGGCAGCCATGGGCGCCGCGGCCTTTGGCCCCTTCATCCTTCGGGGCCAAAACTTGAACAGCAAAATCAACGCGGCCGCCATCGGTGCCGGCGGCAAGGGCAGCAGCGACACGGACAACAACGCCCGATGCGGCGCCAACATTGTTGCGCTGTGCGACGTGGATCTGAACACCCTCCGCTCACGCGGCCAAAAATACCCGGGAGCAGCACTTTACCAGGATTTCCGTAAGATGCTCGAGAAGGAGAAATCCATCGACGCCGTCTCGGTCTCCACCCCGGATCACATGCACGCCGTCGCCGCCATCATGGCGATGAAGATGGGCAAACATGTCTACGTCCAGAAGCCACTCACCCAGTCGGTCTACGAGGCGCGCCTCATGGCTAAGGTGGCCAAGGAACAAAAAGTGGCCACGCAGATGGGCAACCAAGGCAGCGCCGGTAGCGGGCTGCGCCGGGCCGTGCAGGTCATTCAATCCGGAATCATCGGGGATGTCACCGAGTTGCATGTTTGGTCAAACCGCCCCGTCTGGCCGCAAGGCATTGATCGGCCAGAAGGTGCAGACCCGATCCCGGAACACCTTGACTGGAATATTTGGCAGGGGCCCGTCAAGCATCGCCCTTACAAGAGTGGCGTGTACCACACCTTCAAATGGCGCGGATGGCTTGACTACGGCACGGGGGCTTTGGGCGACATGGCCTGCCACACCGTCAACATGCCGTTCCGCGCGCTCAAGATGGGTTACCCGACCGTGGTCGAGGCCGAGGACCACTCCGGCATCAACAAGGAAACCTATCCACTGAACTCACGGATTCGTTTTGAGTTTCCCGCCCGCGACGGCATGGTTCCGCTGAAATTCTGGTGGTACGACGGCAAGAAAGACGGCACCCAGAACCAACCCAACAAGGACACCGCTGCGAAAATCCGGAACACCTTCGGCAACATCCGGGGCAGCGGCTGCCTGTTGATCGGCTCCAAGGGGCAAATCTACACGCCGGACGACTACGGCTCCCGCTACTACATCTCGCTGAACGACGAGAAAAAATTCAAGGACAGCAAAAAGCACGGGGCGGATCAGGCGATCGCGGATGATTTCTGGAAATCCCCAGGCCACAATCAGGAATGGTTTGACATGATGAAAGGCGGCCGCGACGCATACTCGAACTTCGATAATGCCGCCTACCTGACCGAGATCATCCTGCTTGGCTGCATCGCGTTGCAGGTTGGCAAAAAGCGCAAGATGGAATGGGACGGCCCGAACATGAAGTCTCCCAACATTCCGGAAGCCGCCAATTATGTGAAACGCGACTACCTCAACGGCTACACGCTGTAATCAATCACGCCCAATTCGCGGGAACAACCCGGCCGGCCAAGCGCTGCGCCGGGTTTTTTGCGGCTCCCCGCCAACTCGCCCCTTGGCCAAGCGCTTGGCCTACATTGTCCAGCCGGTGCGATACGGCGGGTTCACCAGTTGGTTGGCCTTCTCGTCGTTGGTGAATTTCATCGCCTTGGCATCCCACTCCAGCCGCACGCCGCTGCGCTGGATGGCGATCATGCCCAGCAGGCCGATCTCGGTCAGCGCCCCGCCGTACTCGAACGGTGAGCCGGCTTGCTGGTTGTTCCGCACGGCATCGAGCCAGTCTTTCTGGTGGCTGCCCCGCACACGCGGGATTTTCTGATCCGGCTTGCCAAACGCCTTCATTTTCGCCTCGGGAATAATCCGGGCACCACCGGCTCCATGCGAGCCGTGCATGATCTTCCCCTTGTCGCCAACCACGACGGCGCCGGTGCCGACCACCTTGCGGTTTTCCTTCTTGAGTTCCTCCGGCCTCGGAATGGAGTAATCCCCGTCGTACCAAACCACCTTGACCGGGCCGCGATTCGCCTTGGCCGGAAACTCAAACGTGATCTTGGCGCCCTTGGGATAAAACTCCCGGTGTTTCACCGGGTCGTAGCCCTTGGTCTCGGCGGTGACCGTCGTCGGCATGCCCAGATCCAGCGCCCAGAAGGAGGGGTCGAGCACGTGGCAAACCCAGTCGCCGATGCAGCCGCTGCCGAAGGCGGAGTAGCCGCGCCAGTTGAACGGCAGGTACGCCGGGTGGTAGGCCCGCTCGGCGGCAGGGCCAAGCCACAGGTCCCAATCCAGCCCCTTCGGCACCTCGTGCTGCTCGGTTCGCAGGGCATGCTGTTTGTTGATCTGGCAGTAGACATTCTTGAAGGCGTCGCACCCGGCGTGCACCTCGGTGACGTTCCCGATGGCCCCGGCCCAGACCAGCTCGCAGAAGAACCGGATGTGGTCCGACGAATGCCCCTGGTTGCCGACCTGCGTGATGACTTTTTTGTCCAGCGCCGCCTTGCGCAGCGTGCGCACCTCGGCGATGGAGTGCGTCAGCGGTTTCTCCGAGTAGACGTGCTTGCCCCGCCCGATCGCGCCCATGATCGCAATCGCGTGCGTGTGGTCCGGGGTCGCCACCAACACGGCATCGATCTGGTCGCCCATCGCGTCGTACATCTTTCGGAAATCGTTGAAGCGCTTGGCTTTCGGGAATTTATTGAACGAGTGCGCGGCGCGGCGGTCGTCCACGTCGCACAACGCAACGATGTCCTCGCCCGCCATCGCGCCGAGATTCGCCCCGCCCCGTCCGCCGCAGCCGATGGCGGCGATGCGAATCTTGTTGTTGGGGGTGTTTTGGCCCTCGGCCGCGCGCAACACGTTGCTGGACACCACCTGAAACCCGAAGGCAGTCGAGGCGGACTTGAGTAGAAAGGTACGACGTTTCATTTGTTTATTTTGATGGCTCAAAAAGCTGTTGAATCGCGGTGATGCTACCCACCCCGGAAGTTGCCTTCAAGGCAAAAACCGCGTGTACGCCAATCAGCCCGCTTGGCCAAGCGCCTGGTCTCGACACTGGCCGATCCGCCATAAATGGTTTGTTTTCTGAATATTGGCGGCTACCATCGGCGTCTGGACGCACAAGCTTTATCGAGCAAACAAGGAACACGACAACCATGAAAAATAAAATCACCCGCCGGAGTTTTGTGGAACGCTCCCTCGCTGCGGGGGCCGCGATGGCCCTGCCCACTCACCGCGTGCTGGGCGCCAACTCCGACATCCGCGTGGCCATCATCGGCTGCGGCGGCAAAGGCACCAGCCATCTGCGCGATTTCGCCACCAAGCCGGGCGTGCGGATCGTGGCCGTCAGCGATCCCGACAAGGCCCACATGAACAGTGCCGAGAACCAATTGAAAGACACGTTGGCCAAGCGCAACGAAACCGTCGATGCCCATTACAGGCAGCATCAAGATTTTCGCCATATACTGGATCGACACGACGTCGACGCCGTCGTCATTGCCACACCCAACCATTGGCACGCGCTCCTCACCGTCATGGCCTGCCAAGCCGGCAAGGATGTCTACGTCGAGAAACCGGTCAGCCACTGCATCTGGGAGGGCCGCAAATCGATCGAGGCCGCCCGGAAGTACAAGCGCATCGTGCAGGCCGGCACCCAGCAGCGCTCCGACCCGGCCCTCATCCACGCCGCCGAGGATATCCGCAAAGGCACCCTCGGAGCGGTGCAATGGATTCACTCCCTATGGTATCGCCACCGCCAACCGATCGGCAAGGTCACCGGCCCCACCCCGATCCCCGAGGGCGTTGATTACGACCTGTGGTGCGGCCCCGGCCCCAAGGGCCCGCTCATGCGCAAGCGGCTGCATTACGACTGGCACTGGATCTGGGCCTACGGCAACGGCGACATGGGCAACATCGCGCCGCACAACTCCGACGACATCCGGCACCTCCTCGGCATGACCGACGTGCCGAGTCGCGTCATGAGCGTCGGCGGCCGCTTTGGCTGGGACGACGACGGCGAGACCCCCAACACCCACTTCGCCCTGTACGACTACAAGGTGCCGCTCGTGCTCGAGATTCGCGACATGCCGCACGACAAGGACAACCGCAGCCGCCGCGGCGTCTCCGTCTACCGGCGCTTCGGCAAGGGCGTCAAGTTCACCAACATCGTCAAGTGCGAGAACGGCTTTTACAACGTCACCCGCGGCGGCGGCTTCTCCTACGACAACAACGGCAACAAGATCCGCCAGTTCAAGGGGGACGGCGGCCGCAACCACGTCGCCAACTTCCTGAAAGCCGCCCGCTCCCGCAAACACACCGACCTGAACGCCGACATCCTCGACGGCCACCTTGGCGCGGTCATGATCCACCAGGCCAACGTCGCCCACCGCGTCGGCACCGGCTCGAGCGTCGACGAAATCCGCGAACGCGTGAAAGGCCACTCCGAAGAAGGCGTCGAGACCCTGAACCAAATGCTCAAGCACCTCCACGCCAACGAGGTCGACCTGAAAAAGGACAAGCCGGTCCTGAGCCCGTGGCTGACCTACAGCAACGAGAAGGAACGGTTCACCGGGCCGGACTCCGAAAAGGCCAACAAATACGTCAAGGACAGCTACCGCGCCCCCTACATCATCCCGGACAAGGTTTAAGCCAAGCCCCCCGCTGCCATATCCGGTTTAATTCCACCGGCTGCCAAACGCAGCCGGTTTTTTTATCCGTGCTTGGGCAGGCGGAGGCGGATACACTTTGACGGTCAATTGGCATGACCGATGAAAACCAGAATTCACGGGGAGAGATCCTTCTTTACGAATCACCAGACGGCGGCATCGAACTAAACGTCCGGCTTGAGCAGGAAACCCTCTGGCTGAACCTGAATCAACTTGCAGAGTTGCTTGGTCGGGATAAATCCGTCATTTCGAGGCATTTACGGAATATCTTCGAGGAGGGAGAGTTGAGCCATGAAGCAACTGTTGCAAAAAATGCAATTGTTCAAACCGAGGGCGAGCGACAAGTAACCCGGTCGGCCGACTACTTCAACCTCGACGCCATTATCTCCGTTGGCTACCGGGTCAACTCAAGGCAAGGCACGCAGTTCCGCATCTGGGCAACCCGCGTCCTTCGCGACCATGTCGTGCAGGGCTACACCGTCAACCAAACCCGATTGCTCGAACTGAACCAAGCGGTCAAACTCATCGCCGATACCGCCCAACGCCGGGAATTGTCCGGCGACGAGGCGAAAGCCTTGCTGGCGGTGGTCAGAGACTACAACCGGGCGCTGGATTTACTCGATGGCTACGACCACCAGCGAGTGATTCAACCGGACACCAAGGGGACGCTCACCCATCCGTTGGAGTACGACGAAGCGATGCGTATCGTGGGACGGTTGCGGGATCAGTTTGCCGAATCGGAATTATTTGGGCGGGAAAAAGACAAGGGACTTGAAAGCGCCCTGGGGCAATCATGCAGACCACTGGAGGCAAAGAAGTCTACCCAAGCTTGGAGGAGAAGGCAGCTCATCTGCTCTATTTTCTTGTCAAGAATCACGCCTTCGTCGATGGCAACAAGCGGATCGCGGCAGCCTTGTTTCTCTGGTTCCTCGACCGCAACAACGCCTTGATCCGGCCCAACGGTGAAGCATCGATCAACAACGGAACCCTGGTGGCCATGACGCTGATGATCGCCGAAAGCCGCCCACAGGAAAAAGAGATCCTCGTGAGGATTGTGCATCACTTGCTTTGTGAGGGAGAGAAGTAATCAAAGTCCCAACAAAGCGTGGCTTTGAATGGATAAGAATCCGCAAGGGAATTGCCTCATAATGCTGCGCGCCAGCATCTTGGAGTGCGGTGCTATGCACCGCTTTCCCCCGCGCTTGGCCAAGCGATCCTTGCGACTTGAAACTCGGAATTTGCCACTTTTTAATTTTTTTGTTGATAAAAAAATAAAAACTGTGGGAAGGTCGCCCCGTGCTGGTCTTTACAACCAACGTCTTCCTCCCCGGCACAATCACTTTTTGTTCTGAAACAAAAACAGGGTGGCCCCGCGCGAACGGAACCACCCCGGCCGAGTAACCGCCGTTAGGCGGCCTCAACAATTGTCTGCAACTCTGCAGACTCCAGAGAAGCGGTCTGATCCTTGCGGGTCAGGCCGCTTGCGCGTTCAGCATCCGTTCGATAGCCCATTGCGCGATAAAGCGCGCTATTGGGGCCATGAGCCGGATCGCCGATCACCGAACTCACCACGCGCTTCATCAGCGCACGGGTCGCTTCGTCCGCCGTCTCGCGTCGGGCGATTGCGGCTCGCCTTGCGAGTACCGCATCCGACGCGCTCTGACGCTCGTCGATCGACGGTTGAGTCGCAGCCTTGAACTCAGCCAACGACATCCCGCCAAACGAAGACTCGGGAGCAACTTGTTCCCATGAGTCGATTAACTGGGTTAATTTCTCGCCAGTTATCTTTGTTTGTGCCATACATTATCACCTCCTTTCCGTGGGGCTTTCGCCCGCAAAAAACGGGCTCCCCAAATACAAAACGCCGGGCGGATACGATCCACCCGGCGAAAAACCGCGTCGGTTCCCGGGCCGACACCCATGCCGGTCGCCGCCGACAAATCTCCAACCGCTCAACCACCGCTGACCCCCCAGACACAGACCCATCGACCCTGTCGCCTTACCATCTCGAACCACCATTCAAAACCAAACCACCCTTCCATTCGGGCAACGCGCCGTTTATACCATATCCAGTGTCCACCGCAAGTGATAAATACAACATATCGACATATCCGAATATGTTGATATGAACGCTCGCATCCAGGCAAAGAGCCATCGATCCACTCCCAACCCTCGCTTGGCCAAGCGCATGATCCCCTTCCTTCTCGTTTGACAGCAACATTCCGAGTCGATAAACTCAGATCAGTCACAGCAATCAGGAATCCAGCGACAAACGATCCTCGCCAAGTCATGAAAACACCCGGCAACAAAAAATGAAAAAAATGACCAACTAGGACCGTAAAAGTCTCACCCCATGCGCCATGCTTAACCCCCTTAACGAGAAAAAAAGTGTTTTTTGTTGTAAGAAATAGTTCACGAGTTGCGTTTGTATCTATGGATACCCCAACTGTGGATACCAAAGAGGTGGGCAACACATTCAAAGGTGCCAACTAATTTTCAAAACGACACACAGTGATCGAAAATCAAAATATCATTCTTGCCCATGATGGTCATCCATTGACCCAACATCTTGCTGATGTTGGCAGGAGAACATCAGTTGCAGCAACTTGCTTTAACGCTGGGTGTTTCGGCAAATTAACGGGTTGCTTGCATGATCTCGGAAAAGCTGAGAACGCCTTTCAAAAACGCATTCGAGGCGATAAAGACGCCAAAAAGGAACCCCACGCCCACCACGGTGCCGCTCTCGCCCTCGACAAGAACCATTGGCCCGTCGCCTTCGCCGTGAACGGACACCACGCGGGTCTGCACAACCGAGTGGATCTACAGCAACTCTCTAACGAATGGTTGGTTAAGGGAAAAGCCTGCGCGGAAAAGCTACAGGGAGAGCCGGGGTGGCCGGAAATTGTGTTTGAGGGTTCCTTGACGACACTCCCCCAATGGCTGGAGGAATTGCCTTTCAACCGAGCAAAGGAACGTGAGGAGAAAATGCGGGCCGTGGATTTCTTCACCCGTATGCTCTTCAGCGCGCTGATTGATGCGGACCGACTCGACACGGAGAACGCCAATGCGACCGAGGGCTCCCAAGCCAACGTGGCTAAGCGAAAAACTTGGCGGTTTGGCCCCTCTGGATTGGCGGCGGAAGGCGCCCCCAAGGAACTATTGGCGCAACTCGAGCAAGCAATCAAAACACGCAAGGAAAGTGCGAAAATCAAAAACACCTCCCAAGCCGTGATGGGTGTTCGAGCACAAGTTTTGAAGGCTTGCACGGAACAAGCCCACGGTGAGCGAGGCGTGTACAACCTCACGGTTCCCACCGGTGGTGGCAAAACCCTTTCCTCCATGGCTTTCGCCCTAAACCACCTCAAGCATCACAACGAAAAGCTGGAACCGAACGACCCCCGCAGGCTCCGCCGAATTATCCTCGTCATCCCCTACCTCAACATCATTCAGCAAACCACCAAGGAACTCCGCGACGTCTTCGCCTGCACTCCGGAAGACCCGCTCATCCTCGAGCATCATTCCCAAGCTTCCGACCCGGAAATCAAGAAAGGCACAAAGAAAAGTCCAAGCGAAGAGGACGGCTACGACAAGGAGCGCCCCCTGCGCCAGCTCGCCGCCGAAAACTGGGACGCCCCCGTCATCGTCACCACCAGCAAGCAGTTCTTTGACTCCCTGTTTTCCCGCCGCCCCTCCGATGCCCGAAAGCTGCACAACCTCTGCCAATCCGTCATCATCTTCGACGAAGTGCAGACCCTGCCACCACTCCTGCTCCAGCCCATCCTCGACGCCTTGAAGGAATTAACGTCGTCCGCCCGCCCCTACGGTTGTTCCCTCCTCCTCTGCACGGCCACTCAACCCTCATTGGAGCATTCGGAAGATATGGAGTTCGGCTTCGAAAACGTCACGTCCATCCTTCCCTCCGAGACAACCCGCCAACACTTCGCAGAACTCAAACGCGTCGAATACCTCGGCCTGAGCAAAGACTCCTCGCCGCCCACCCTGTCCAATGAGCAACTGGCGGCCGATATGCTCGCGGCACCACGCAAACAAGCCCTCGCCATTCTGAACACACGCAAGCAGGCCCGCGACCTCTTCAACGCACTCCGAGTCCAGGCAAGCGACTCGGAAGACAACCCCTCGAACGACGTCTTCCACCTCTCCACTTGGATGTATCCGGCCCATCGCCTGCAAGTTCTCGATCACATCAATGAACGGCTCGACCAAGAGCGCCCCTGCCTGCTCGTCTCCACCCAGTGCATAGAAGCCGGCGTCGATGTCGATTTCCCCGCACTTTGGCGCGCCTTTGGCCCCTACGACTCCATCGCCCAAGCCGCCGGAAGGTGCAACCGCAGCGGCGCCTTGGAGGGGCTGGGGCAGGTCACGGTCTTCGCCCCAGAGGATTCCGCCACGCCCGGCGGCGTCTACGAATCCGCCATACAAAATGCCGAACTCCTCCGCAAAATGGGCAAGGCCGACCCAAACAATTCCGAATCATTCTCCACATACTTTCGCCTCTTTTACCAGACCACCGTCCCTGATGCCGGTGGATGCGCCATCCAGAGAGCCCGCGAAAAGCTCCACTTCGAGGAGGTGTCCAACATGTTCAACTTCATCGACGCCGATTCCGTCCCTCTCCTCATCGAATCCGCCGAAATGGAAGACAGACGAAGCGTCGAGGATTGGCTGAAGGATGCACGCCCCAAAGGCTTTTTCACCGCCGACGAATGGCGTGCCATCCAGCCCTTTGTGGTCAGCCTTTCCTATCCGACTTCCGAAAAGACCCGCGCCTTTCTAAACAATACCAACAGCGAACTCATCTTCAAAGGCGACGACCCCATCCGCGGCATTCGTCGCATGAAACTTCCTCAACTCTACCAACACGGACCCAACGGAAGCGGTCTGGACGTGGAAGCCGAAGCTCTCTCCGATCTGAACCACTACAATCTTTGAAACCGCCTACACACGCAACGCCATGAGATCCGAACCCATCTGCCTCCGCGTCAAAGGACCCTTCGCCTGCTTCACCCGACCCGAATTCCACGTCGAGCGCGTCAGCTACCCGGTCCTCACACCATCCGCCGCGCGAGGCATCCTCGAAGCCATCCTTATGAAACCAATCGAAAAACCCGAACCCCACAAGCGACACAACAAAATCGGCTTCCGCTGGGTCATCACCCGCATCGGCATCGTCAACAAAGGTGCCATGTTTTCCATCCTCAGAAACGAGTTGGGATACGGCACCCATCAACCACCCGAAAAAGCAACCGGCTACGATATAAACGGCGACAAGATTCGCGCCCAGCGTCACAACCTCATCCTCAAGAATATCGAATACCTCATCGAAGCTGTCATTGAAGTGCCCCCTCGTACTCGGATCCGAGACGAACGCCAACGAAAACCCACGGCGGAATGGCTTGCCCGCAACAAATACCACCAAATGTTCCTTCGCCGGGCTAGAACAGGTCAGTGCTTTTACCACCCCTTCTTCGGATGCCGAGAATTTTCCGTCAAGGAATGGGAGTTATGCGAAAACTCGCCCGAAACCATCGACGGACAACCCGAATCGGAAGACTTTGGCGCCATCTTCGCCGACTTCGACTTCTCTCCAGTCTGGAACCACTGGGGACACCAACGCGACACCACAAGACCCGCAAAAGGGTGGGGCGAACCGGATCACCGCCCAGTTCCCAAAAGACACTTACACGCCATCGCCAAGCGCGGCTGGATAAACTGCGAACCAAGGGAACACTCATGATCGCGGAACTCGTACGCTACGCCGACAGCAAAGGCATCACAGGAATAGAACCCTTCCACGCGCGGCCCGTTCATTGGTTCATCGACTTGGACGCCGACGGCAATCCTCTTGCCCTTACGCCAACAACCAGAGCAACTAAAACAAGCAAGGGGGGCGGTGAAGAACGTGGCAAAACTATGTGCATACCGAGCAACTACCTGCTAGGAGCGCCAAACCAAAGTAATTGGAGAGCGGATTTCCTCGTAGGCCCGGCTAATGAGATTTTCCCCAAAGGCGTGGACGGAGAGAATCCATTGAAATCGGATAGACAAAAGGGTTTTAGGGAATTGATAACCTCCACGCAACAAGCGCTTCCCGACAACCACACTTTACAGGCCATCAAGCGTTTTCTGGACGCCGCCACCTCACTGGATCGCCTCCCCCTGCCAAGCATCATGAGCAAAACAATCAAGGATGAAAATGGGCGGGAACGCACGAAAAACGACCTATCTTGCTTCTGCAAAAAAGGCGATTATCCTGGGGAAACCATTGGCTTTCGCATCGAAGGCACACCGGCATTCAAAGACCCAGAGTTGGTGTCATGGTGGCGAGACGAAGGGTTTCGTGGAGTCTACGAAAACCAAACTAGCGAATGCACGGAAATTGGTAACGACGCCTTCCAGCCAGGTACAGGTCGAATCACAGATTCCTCTCCCTGCATATTCGGAAATGTTCCTATCGTTTCTTTCGGCAAGGCTCCCTTTTCCAGCTTTGGCTTGAGCAAGAATACCGCCCGCCTCCGTCTGGACACAGCGGAAAAGGCGTCCGCCGCCATCAACGCTCTGAACGGCGACAAAACATCCAGCCTGAACCTCGGCGATCAGAAAGCCATATTCTGGGCGATGAAGGATGGGCAGATGGTGGACTGCAGTTTCATAGGCCTCTTGGCCGAACCCGACACCTTGGCCGTCCGCGACTTCCTGAACAGTCCATGGGGAGGCATGCCGCCCAATCTTGATACCGCCGCCTTTCACGTTGCGATACTCAAGAGCGGTACGGGAAGGTTTTCCCTTCGCTCTTCTGGAACCCCGAAAGAATTGGGCGAAGTCAAAAGCTCCATCCAAACATACTTCGAAGCCATACGGCTCTTGGAAGATGCCCCGATCAACCTCGGCAGAATGGCCACGGCCACCATCGCCAAGAGTAAGAAGAGCAAACCCGCCGCGCGGACTTACACCGCCCTCTTCGATGCCGCATGGCAGGGCAAGCCCATTCCTCACCAGTTGATGGCTGCAACCGTCAACCGCCAGTCCCTCGAACTCGCCAAGGGCTACGTTCAATCGAACGAATCCGAATTCTTTTGGCGGCGCAAAGCCCGTACCGCCCTCCTCAAGCTTTATTTCAAAACCAACCACGACAAAACCATGAACGAGAATAACCATGAAACCGAAAACAACCCGGCCTATCTCTGTGGCCGGGTTCTCGCCCTGATGGATATAATCCACAACAAGGCACACAAGAACACCACCGCCTCCTCTCCCGCAGGGCGATTCTACGGGGCGGCATCATCAACCCCAGCCATTGCATTTCCACGACTATGCAAACTGGCCCGCATCCACTTGGATAAGATTGGCGGAGAGTTTGCCCATAAGCTTGAGCACGGGGTGCCCAAGGAGAAATCGGTAACCCCCATTGACCGAGATTTCGAGGGGCTCGCCCAACTCATCGCTCGGTTTGAGCAGGATGCCAGCTGGCCCCGCACGCTTTCTCTCGAGGAACAGGGACGCTTCGCCATCGGTTTTTACTACGAACGATGCCGCAAGTGGCCCAATTACAAGAAAGGAACCAATCCCAAGGGCGACGACGATGAAGCATCCGATAAAACCGAAATCACCTCGTCCCAACCCGAATCTGAAAACCAAAACTGAAGACCCTCAAAACACTCAAGAATCATGAATATAGAATATCACTTCCCAACCCTCTGGAACGGCAAGGATCCCGCCGCCATTGTTGCCGAACGTCACGACATTGTCTACCTCTTCGACGCCACCAACTGCAACCCCAACGGAGACCCCGACACCGGCAACATGCCCCGACTCCAGCCCGACTCCCTCCTCGGACTCGTCACCGACGTTTGTCTTAAACGGAAGGTACGGAACTTCTTTGCGCGCCACACCACGTCTGGGAACCTCATTGGGGAAGGCGACGTGTGCGATGACCGACACAATCTATTCATCCGTGAAGGCGCCGTCATTCAGCGTCTTGTAGAAGCTCCCTCTCTGGAAGAGGAAGCCAAAGCGTGTTTTCTCACCTATTCTCTCGGAAATGCAAACCTAACCGAAGAACAATGGACGAAGAAAAAAAAGGAAGACAAGGCTCTCCCTCAACTACGAGATCGCGCCTATAAGGACGCTCTTTGCCAAGCGTACTTCGACGTCCGATACTTCGGCGCCGTAGTGTCCACCGAAGGACCGCTGAAAGGCAGCTTCTACGGGCAAATCCGCGGCCCCCTCCAAATCACCTTCGCCGAGAGCCTAGACAAGATTCTCCAGCTAGACTTCTCCATTACCCGTTGCGCCGTCGCCAGCGAAAAAGAAGCGGAAAAAAAGGGTGATGACAACCGCACCATGGGCCGCAAGCACGCCGTGCAATACGGGCTCTACCATTGCCACATCCATTTTTCTCCCGCCTTTGCCGCCAAGACCGGCTTCACCTATGCCGACCTCGACAACTTCCTCTTTGCCCTCACCCGTTGTCTCGGCGACTACAACGTGGACGGCTCAGCTGCCCGCCCCGGCGGTATGCGTGTCGTCGGCCTGATCGACTTTGCCCACACCTCCGCCCTCGGCAACGCCCCTGCCCACAAGCTTTTCAATCTCGTGGAGGTTCAAGGCAAAAAGAACGGCGACGGAAAAAGCTTCGTCTCCTCCGGCAGTGAATTCCCTCAAGGCTTGGAGGACTACACCGGCAAGGCGCCGGACGGCCCCATCTACGTCGAAAAAAACAAATACGGCCAAGTCACCGACTGCACCGTCAACAAGCCCGAACCCAAGGATGGAAATGAAGCCGAGGAATCAATCGTGGCAAGTCGAATCATTTGGGAATTCTGAGAGCAAATGGAAATCATCCAACTCTCCCTCATCAATGACTACCTCTTCTGTCCGCGGCGGGCGGGGTTAAAACTGGTGGAGGGGATACGGTCGGCCAATGTGCACACCGTCAAGGGCGATCAAGTTCATGAACACGCCGACCTGCCGGGGTATGAGAATGCCAAAGGCACGCAGGTGTGGCGGGCGTTGCCGGTGTGGTCGAAACGCCTTGGCCTCTCCGGCAAGTGCGACATCGTTGAAGTCCGATTCACATTGCACGCACGAGGCTCACCCAAAACCATCCAATCCCTCCACCCCGTCGAATACAAAAAAGGCAAGCGCCGCAAATTCGACAACGACGACGCCCAACTCTGCGCCCAAGCCCTTTGCCTCGAGGAAATGTTCGGCCTCGACATCCCCGCTGGCGCCATCTTTCACGCCGCCAGTCAGCGCCGTCGCGAGGTGGAATTCACCGACGAACTCCGCGCCAAGACCAAGGCCGCCATCACCGCCATCCATCAACTCCTCCAAACCCAGACCACCCCGCCCGCCGTCCACAAACCCCAATGCGCCGAATGCTCCCTCTACGAAAGCTGCCTCCCCGAGTTCACCAGCCAACCCCCCGCCCTCGCCAAGGCCAATCAAGCCCTCTTTGCCACCGACGATTGAAAAATGAATTTCTCTGTTTTCAGTTTCAAGCAGCACCTCGCTTGGCCAAGCCGCCAGCTCATACGGGCGACACACCAACGTGTATTCAACCAATAAAAACCATATTCATCCTAGACCCTGCTTTCGCGTCCATTCGTGGTTAAAAAAAACCAACTCCCTCCGCGTCCCTCTGCATCTCCTCGCCCTCTGCGTTTAACCTTTGAATCGAGCACCGGGAACCATGAAAAACCAAAACACCCTCTACCTCACCACCCCCGGCACCGTGCTTGCCCGCGACCACCTCACCCTCCGCGTCGAGATCGAGAAACAAACCAAACTCGCCGTCCCCATCCATCATCTCGAGAGCATCTGCGCCTTCGGCCAAGTCGTCATCACCCCGCCCGCCATGGCCCTCTGCTGGGACCACCAAGTCGCCATCCACTACCACACCGAGAACGGCTATCTCCTCGCCCGCGTCACCGGCAGCGGCGACACCGGCTACCTCCTGCGCCGCGCCCAATACACCGCCGCCGACACCCCCGCCCATGCGTGGGCCATCGCCCGCCAAATCATCGCCGGCAAACTGCAAAACAGCCGGACAAACCTGCTGCGCTCCAAGCGAGAAGCGGCCTCAGACGAAGACCAAAAACAATTAACCTTCGCCGCGCGAGAAACCGCCCGACTCATCCGCCAACTTGGCCAAGCGACCCCACCGCCGGACGGCAAATCACTCCGCGAAACCCTCGACCCCATCCGGGGCATCGAAGGCATCGCCGCGAAGCTCTACTTCGAAAGCGTCACCCCCATGCTCAAGCAACAGCGGGATGAGTTTGCCTTCCTGATCCGCACACGCCGCCCGCCCCGCGATAAAATCAACTGCCTCCTCTCCTTCCTCTACGCCCTCCTCCGCCACGACTGCCTCGCCGCCCTCACCACCGCCGGGCTCGACCCCTACGTCGGCTGGCTCCACGCCACCCGCCCCGGCCGCCCCGCCGCCGCGCTCGACCTCATGGAAGAATTCCGCCCCTGGCTCGCCGACCGCCTCGCCCTCACCCTCGTCAACCGCAGACAGATCGAGCCAAAACACTTCCGCGAACGCGAAGGCGGTGCTGTCGAGTTTACCGAAAAAGGCCGGAAAGAAGTCATTCAAGCCTGGCAAAAACGCAAACAAACCGTGCTACACCATCCCCTTTTCAAGCAGGAAATCCTCCTCCAACAACTCTTCCCCATCCAAGCCCGCATACTCGCCCGCCACCTCCGTGGCGATATTCCTGACTACATCCCCTTCATTCCAAAATAAACCGAACACCGTACCGAACACCATGTTAATCCTAGTCACCTACGACGTCGCCACCCCGGACAAACCCGGGCAAAAACGCCTGCGAAGAGTTGCGCGGGCCTGCGAAGACTACGGCACCCGCGTTCAAAAATCCGTCTTCGAGTGCCAAGTCGGCAAAACCGAATGGGCAGCACTTCGGCAACGACTTCTCGACGAAATCAACACCAGCCAAGATTCCCTCCGATTTTACTTCCTCGACGAAATCGCCATCAGCCGCACAGAGCATCACGGAACCAACGAACCCACAGACCTAACAGAGCCGCTGATATTGTAAGTCCGCGAAGCCAAAGCGACGGGCAAACGGCGGCAGGTTCGCGCGAGCGACAACCTTTTGATGGCCAAGCGCTTGGCCAAGCTCTTTGACATACGAATTAAAAACAAACCCTTGGCTCGACCCGTTCGCGCAAAGGCATTACAAAACCGCCGCGCCTTGGCCTTAAAACCAAGGCGGCATCTCCCCGCGCACCCGCGCGGGGAGCGGATTGAAACATGAATTCCGTAACTAGTCTCACCGTTTTGCGTTATCTCCCCGCGCACCCGCGCGGGGAGCGGATTGAAACGGGCGTAATGTAGGGTGGATTCGGGAGGGTTTGGATCTCCCCGCGCACCCGCGCGGGGAGCGGATTGAAACTTCTGTCTTATTGTCAGAAAGTAGGGAATTAACGTATCTCCCCGCGCACCCGCGCGGGGAGCGGATTGAAACATTGTGGAGCCAATGAGGGCGGTTTTCATGCCTCATCTCCCCGCGCACCCGCGCGGGGAGCGGATTGAAACATGTAGGAAGGCTATCGGCGTTCTCGTATCTGATATCTCCCCGCGCACCCGCGCGGGGAGCGGATTGAAACCAGTCCGGGTATGCTCTCCTCGCCACTGTTGCAGATCTCCCCGCGCACCCGCGCGGGGAGCGGATTGAAACAGAGAATAACGCCCGGCTGTTTGCCGCGCCCGATATCTCCCCGCGCACCCGCGCGGGGAGCGGATTGAAACGTCGCCATGCCGGGAGAGTGTCCCGGTTTTTTTCATCTCCCCGCGCACCCGCGCGGGGAGCGGATTGAAACGAGCGTTTGAGCAGCTACGCCCCGACAACTTCAGATCTCCCCGCGCACCCGCGCGGGGAGCGGATTGAAACCCGACTCGCTGGAATTGGGTGCTCAAAAAGATTTATCTCCCCGCGCACCCGCGCGGGGA
>JACNJE010000008.1 GCA_014382705.1 Verrucomicrobiota bacterium
AAGCTAATGCCAACAATGAACAACAGCCCAAACAGATCAAGCGACGCCTCGTAAACCACGTAATACCAGCCGTGATGAAAATGAAATTTTTCCGACACCTTTGCCGCGAGGTGATCGATCTCGAGCAGCGTCGTGCCGAGAAACAGCACCATGAACCCGGCGAACATCATCACGTGCGCCCAACTGGCCAAGCCACGACCGCGCACCCGTTTTTGTCCGAGACCCTCCTTCAGCAAACGGCCGAGGCGCGGCTTCAGGCGCTGGAAATTTCCGGTCAAGATTTCCCGAATAGAAATCGGCCGGCCCTGCCGCCACAGTTTCCAGCGCCGCCACACGCCCCAGCAAAACACCCCCACCGACGCCACGGCCAACACATAAAACGCAACAACCGACGACGGCGGAATATTGCCAAACGTCTCCCGAGTCAATTGTATCGCCGGTTCGTCCATCACATTTTCACTCGCTCGGATTTGGGATCGTAGGCCGATTGCAGCGAGATCTTGGCCGGGACACGCTCGCAGGCAACCTCCAGTTCGTAGTCGCCGCTTGTCAAATAGTCACGATCCACCCCATCGGCGTTTCGCACGTAACCCATGCCGATCCCCTTGCCGACAGTATGCCCGAACCCGCCGCTGGTCAGCCAGCCGACGCGTTCGCCATCTCGATAAATCGTCTCGCGGCCGAGCAGCACAATCTCCGGATCGTCCACCGTGAAAAATGCCAACCGCTTGGCCAAGCCGTTGGCCTTTTGTTGCTTAAGCGCGTCGCGGCCGAGGAACGCCGTGTCGGTCTTCAGCTTGGCCGCCCAGCCAAGTCCGGCCTCGAGCGGGGTGTGATCGGGCGTCACGTCGGCCCCCCAGATTCGGTAACCTTTCTCCAGCCGCAAACTGTCGATCGCACGGTAACCGGCGTTGGCGATGCCGTGCGCTTGGCCAAGGTTCATCAGAAAATCGTAAACTGCTGCGGCAGAATTGGTTGACACATGCAGTTCCCAGCCCAATTCGCCAACAAACGTCACGCGCATCGCCCGCACGGTCGCCCCGGCGATCTGCAGCTCGCGCGAGGTCGCAAACGGAAAGGCGTCGTTCGACAAGTCGGCGTCGGTCGCCTTCGAGAGCACCTCACGTGCGAGCGGCCCCATCAGTCCAAGCACCGCAGTCGCCATCGAGACATCGATCCACTCCACATCGCACCCGGCGGGAATGTTGCGCTCGATCCAGTTGAAATCACGCGCCGCCGAACCGGTGCCGGTGACGATGTAAAACTCATCTTCGGCCAAGCGGCAGACAGTGAGGTCGGCCTCGATGCCCCCGCGCTGGTTGCAGAGCTGCGTGTAAACCAAGCGACCCGCCGGAACGGCAACATCGTTGGCGCAAATCCACGACAACACCGCCTCCGCGTCCGGGCCGACGAGCCGATATTTCGCGAACGACGACTCGTCGAAGAGCGACACCGCCTCGCGCGTGTGCCGGTGTTCGCAACCCACGTGCTCAAACCAATTCGCGTGACCGTAGCTTGGCTCGTCTTTCGGCTCGACGCCGTCCGGCGCAAACCAGTTTGGTCGCTCCCAGCCAAACTTGCTGCCAAAACAGCCGCCGCCCAACTTGAGCTGCTCGTAAAGCGGCGACGTTTTCAGCGGCCGAGCCGACGCGTGTTCCTCGCTTGGCCAAGCCATCGTGTAATGCTTGCCGGTGGCCTCGGTCGTGCGCTCGATGAGAAACTTCGAGTCGCGGTGATGCGCCCCGAAACGCCGGATGTCAACCGGCCACAAATCCATCGACGGTTCGCCGCCGACAATCCACTCGGCCAACGCACGCCCCGCGCCGCCATTGGCCGCGATGCCATACGCGTTGAAGCCGGCACCGACAAAAAAGCCGCGCACTTCCGGCGACTCGCCGAGAATAAAACTGCCGTCCGGCGTAAAGGCTTCCGGCCCGTTGATGAGCTGGCGAATACCGGCGTTTTCCAACGCGGGCACGCGACCGGCGGCCTGCAGAAATAACCCCTCAAACTGATCCCAGTCGCTTTCGAGTAATTGAAAATGGAAGTCGCGCGGGATGCCGTCCGGCGGCGTCCACGGCATGGGATTCAACTCGTAACCGCCCATCGCGAACCCGCCGACTTCCTCCTTGAAATAGCAGAGCCGATCCGGGTCGCGCAGCGTCGGCAAATCGGCGCTGACACCGTCGATTGGTTCGGTGATAAGATACTGATGCTGCATGGGTTGCACCGGCACGGAGACGTTGGCCAAGCGGCCGCATTCGCGCGCCCAAATACCACAGCAGTTGACCGCGATTTCGCACTCGATGTTGCCCAATTCCGTCTGCACTCCGGCGACTTGGCCATCGCGAATATCGAAGCCGGTCACGCGGCAGCCCTCGATGATTTGTGCGCCGTCCATCTTCGCGCCCTTGGCCAAGGCCTGGCACAAATCGGACGGACTCGCCTGCCCGTCGGTCGGCAAAAACGCTGCGGCGACCACGTCTGAAACCTCCATCATCGGCCACAGGTCCCGCGCTTCACTTGGCGAGAGCAGATGCATCTCGAGTCCAAAACTGTGCGCCGTCGTCGCCTGCCGTTTGATCTCGGCCAAGCGCTCGTTATTGCAGGCCAAGCGCAGCCCGCCGTTGGCTTTCCAGCCGGTCGCCTGGCCAGTTTCCTCCTCCAACTTGCCGTAAAGATCGACACTGTATTTCAGCAGTTGCGTGATGCTGACCGAACTGCGGAGCTGGCCCACCAAGCCGGCGGCATGAAACGTCGAGCCGCCGGTCAGCGTCTTGCGCTCAAGCACGACGACCTCCTTCCAGCCAAGGCGCGTGAGGTGATAAGCCACACTGCAGCCCACGACACCTCCGCCGACGATGACGACCCGGGAGCGCGCCGGAAGGGGTCTGTTTAACTCACTGTCCGAGGCCATAGTAGGTTTCGTAAATCCGCTTGGCCTTAGCCTGCGACTCGGCGGCGTCCCATTCTGTGTCGAGGAATCGATCCGGGCTGAGGCTTCGCACGTAGTCCGACGGTGACGGCTCGAACATCGACTCGACCACGTGCCGGCCAATGCCGGCCGAACCGCTGACTCCGTGCGCGTTGCAGCCGCCGGCCATCACGAAGCCGTTGAGTTTGCGACTCTCGCCGATAATGAATTTCCCGTCCGGCACGAAGGTCGGCCAGCCTTTGAAAATAGTCCGCACGCCAAGGTCGGCGGCCTTGCCGTAGAGCGGCGCGATCTGTTCGATGAACCAGCCCATCACATCCCAATCCTCCTCGACACGGGGTGGCGTCTGACCGATTTGGAAATCGCCAGGCATGAGCGAAAGCGACTCCGGCTCCCAGCCGCCGAGCAGCAGCCCGTTGATCTCGGCGCGCAGATAAAGCGACGCGTCCGGCACGCGCATCACTGGCAGTTCCGGCTGCATGCCGTCGGCATCGACACTCACAAAATATTCGTGCCGCACCGGGAAAATCGGCAGGTCGAGTCCTGCCATTTTCGCGACGTGCCACGCGTGCGTGCCGGCGGCGTTAATGACTGTGTCGCAGGCGATTACGCCTTGGCTTGTGTCCACACCGGTGACACGTCCGTGCTCCGTGCGGATGCCCTCGACCGTGACGCCGGTGGTCAAGCGCGCGCCCTTTTTCCTGGCGCGATGGGCGTAGGCCATAGCCAAGTCGTTGGGCTGCAAATAGCCGTCGCTTGGGCACCACAGCACCGACTTGGCTGGTGAAAAATCGAACATCGGCCACTTGCCCCGGGCCTCATCATTGCTGATAAAAGCCGTCTCGAGACCGGCCCTGTCGGCGGTGATTTTCAACTGCTCAAACTCCACCACGCGCTCGTCGGTCAAGGCCACGCGCAGCGAGCCGACCTGCCGCCAACCCGGCTTGGTTTCCGGCTCCGCTTCCATTTTGGAGAAGGTCTTGACCGACCACATCGCCAGCTTGACGCGGTCGATGCTTGCACGCACCTGCCCAACCAAGCCGGCCGCCTGCGACGTGGTCTCCGAGGCGAGCGCGTCGTTTTTCTCGAGCAGCAGCACGTCGGTTTTGCCGGCTTGGCAGAGGCTGTGCACCACGCCGCATCCGACGCCACCGCCGCCAATCACCACAATCTCCGCGTCGCCAAGCGTGTCCATCTTTTTAGGTTCTTCGACACTTTCAGTGGGTGGAGAGTTGTGGGACTTTCAGTTTGCCAGCT
>JACNJE010000080.1 GCA_014382705.1 Verrucomicrobiota bacterium
GCTAACCACAGTCTAGCGCCTCCCCTTCGGTGTCCTTTCTTAATGAGTCAACAGGACGGTCCGCCGAGCCGGGGTTGTGCAGGGGGGGGTCGCTTGGCCAAGCCCGTTTTTTGCGCCCCGGTTTTGGGCCTCCTACGCCGGGGTTGGCTGGTAAACGGGATGCTGAAAAAAGCTTGCAAGGCCGGGGGAGCCTGTGGTTCTGCTCGCCGTAGTACAGCCGCTGGTTGCCAAAACCGGGCGAGCGCCTGGCATCATCTGAATGAAACTGGAAGGACTCATCGCCGCCGTGCACACGCCGATGCACGACAACTGTTCCGTGAACTGCGGGCAGGTTCCGGCACAGGCCGGGCACTTGGCCAAGCTCGGGGTGCGCGGCGTGTTCGTCGGCGGCACGACCGGCGAGTGCCTGTCCCTGACCACCGACGAGCGGGCGAACCTGTTCGAGGCCTGGGGCGGCGCGGCGCGGGACAACGGGCAGACGTTCGTCGCGCACGTGGGGCACAACAGCCTGCCGGACGCGCAGGCCCTCGTCTGCGCCGCGCACGACTCGGGGGCCGACGCGATTGCCGCGATGCCGCCGACCTTCTTCAAGCCGGCGGATGCCGGGGCGCTTTGCGACTGGTTCGTTGAACTGACCCGTCCGGCCCCCGGGATGCCGTTTTACTTTTATGACATCCCGCCGATGAGCGGCGTCACCGTCGACACGCGGGCGTTTCTCGACCTGGCCGGGGAGCGACTGCCCGGCTTTGCGGGGGTCAAGTACAGCAACCCCAACGACGAGCTGCTGCAGGCGTGCGTGAGCCACAACGGCGGTGCCGCCAACATCCTTTACGGCATCGACGAGCGGTATCTGCACGGGCTGTCCACGGGGTGCCCCGGCGCGGTGGGCAGCACGTTCAACTTTGCAGCGCCGCTGTACCGACGAATCCAGGGTGCCTTTGAGCGGGGCGAGAGGGAGGCCGCCGAGTCGGACCAAGCCCGCTCCGTGCAAATGATCCGGAGGTTCAAGCAGCACAACTACGTGCCGACGGCCAAGGCGGTAATGGCCCTGGTCGGCGTCGACTGCGGCCCGGTGCGACCACCCCTGCCGCGCCTCTCCCCGGCCCGGATCGACACACTCCGCCGCGACCTCGACGCGATGGGGTTCTTCGACTGGGCAGTGCAGTGACGATCCCGGTTCACGCCGCCCACCGCTTGGCCAAGCCGGCCGCGATTCAACGTACCGTCCGGCCGCGAAAGCCGGTCGGCGTCAGGCCGGTGTATTGCAGGAACACCGTGCTGAAATATTGGCTGGAGTTGAAGCCGACCTCAAAGGCGATGTCCGTCACCGGGCGCGACGTTTTCTCCAGCAACCCCCGGGCGGCCTCGAGCCGCAGCCGCTGCAGGTAGTCGTTCGGGGTCATCCCGGTGTTGTCCCGGAACAACTCAAAAAAACGGGACCGGCCGTAGCCGATGTGGTTGACCAGATTCCCGACGGAGAACGGTTCGTTCAGGTGAGCGCGCATGTAGTCGATCGCGGCGTTCACGATAAACTGCGAATCGTGATCCTCAACGGCACTCAACTGGCGCGCCGCCCCCGAGATCGCCGAGCAGACCAGGAGCCGCGTTTCCGCCATGGAGAGTTCGTCTTGGTTTGGTTTTTTGCCGCCCAACTTTTTGTCGAGTTGGACGATGGTTCGCCGCAAGTCTTGGCCAAGCGGATGCACGGTCAGGCTGTTCGCGTTGAAATGACGCCGCAACCAACCCAGCTCCCGCACGGTGAACGGCGTGTTGCGGGTGGCACCCCGCGCATCGAACGCGAGCACGATGCCAATGAGCGTCGTCGGCATCCGCAGATCCTGCTCCCCGCGGTGCATCATGCCGGGCGGCACCACCATGAAATGCCCCCCTGCCAACTCGATTGGTTCACACCCCTGAAACTCGTACACGGTTGAGCCGTCCAGCACAAACAGCAGCTCGAACTGTTTGTGCGAATGCCAGGTGACGCGCGAGGCCGTGTGGCTGAAAATCGCCGAGACCCGCTTGGCCAGCGGCAACCCCGCCTTCGCGCCACTCAGGCGCGCGCGGATGCCGACAGTGTCCGGCTTGGGGGAAGAACGCTTCATGTTCAAAATCGTCCAGCGGATTATTCTGCAAGACCGTTTTTAACCTCGCAGGCATCGTTTACAAATCAATTCTTTGACCAAACCCAACCCACGTATCTTTATGAACAAAACACCAGTGAATCGACTCAAGCGCGGCCTCTCAGCCATGATGCTGTCCGCCACCGCATTCTGGGGCGCCACGGACGCCAACGCACAAATCGTCATCGACGGCCATTTCGCCGATTGGGACGGGATCACCGCCGCCACCGTGGACGACGCCAAGGACATGGCTGACCCCAGCGGCGACATCCGGCAGATACAGGCCCATGTCGAGGGCACCAATCTGCACCTGTCGATGACCGTCGATGGCATCGGAGCCCCGTCGGCGGACGACACGCCCGAGGGCATGAAGAACCGCTACTACTACCACTGGCTGTTCGATACCGACAATGACACGGCCACCGGCTTTAAGAATGATGCCTACGAGGGCAACCCCACCAACTTGGCCAAGCCGCTTGGTGTCGATTTGGTCGTTCAGTTCGGCTGGCGCGACGGCAAGCCCAACGGCGTCTACGCCTACGACCCGGGCGTCGGCGACGACTCCCCGCTGGTATCGGATTACGCCTTCTCCAGAAGCGGCGACACGATCAGCGCGGTGATCGCCCTGTCCGACCTCAAGTTGAGCGAGGGCCAGACGGTCGGCTTCTCCGCGTTTCAGGAAGGGGCCAGTGACGGCTGGGCCGTCGACTGGGTGGAGTCCGCCTCGCTGACGCTCAGCGGTCCGGTGATTCCCATCGCCTCGGTGGACGACCCCAAGGACATGGCCGACTCGAGCGGCGACATCAAGAACATCAGCGCCTTCGTCAAGGGCGACAACCTGCACCTCTCGATGAGTGTGCACGGCGTCGCCGCCCCGTCGGTGGAGGAAACCCCCGAGGGGATGAAGAATCGCTACTACTACCATTGGCTCTTCGACACCGACAACGACGTGGCCACCGGCTTCAAGAACGATGCCTACGAAGGCAACCCCACCGGCTTGGCCAAGCCGATCGGGGTGGACCTGGTGGTGATGGTTGGTTGGCGCGACGGCAAGCCCAACGGGGTCATGGCCTATGATCCGGGAGTGGGTGACGACACGCCCATCGTCTCGGACTTCTCGATCTCGGCGAGTGGCGACACGCTCAGTGCGATGATTGCGTTGGCGGATCTCGGCTTGGCCAAGGGCCAATCCGTCGGCTACTCCGCGTTTCAGGAGGGGGCCAGCGACGGCTGGGCGGTCGACTGGGTCGAGTCCGACAGTCTCACGCTCGAGAGCATCGGCCTCCCCGGCTTGGCCGAGGTGGGCGACCCCAAGGATATGGCCGACTCCAGCGGCGACATCCGGAACCTTCAAGCCATCGTGCAGGGGAACAACCTGTTTCTGCGAATGACGGTAGACGGCGTGGCCGCCCCGTCGGTGGACGATACCCCCGAGGGGATGAAGAACCGCTACTACTACCATTGGCTCTTTGACACCGACAACGACACGGCCACCGGCTTCAAGAACGACGCCTACGAGGGCAACCCGACCGGCTTGGCCAAGCCGCTTGGTGTCGACCTGGTCGTCCAGTTGGGCTGGCGCGACGGCAAGCCCAACGGCGTCTACGCCTACGACCCGGGCGTCGGCGATGACACGCCGCTGGTCAAGGACTACTCCTTTGCCGCCGGCGGCAACTCGATCGAGGCGATGATTCCCCTGGCCGACCTCGGACTCGCGGTGGGCCAAACGGTCGGCTACTCCGCCTTCCAAGAGGGGGCCAGCGATGGCTGGGCCGTCGACTGGGTCGAGTCCACTTCGGTCACCCTTGAGGAGGTCGGCGGTGGCAGCCGCATGGCGATCGACGGCAACTTTGACGACTGGACAACGCCGGCCGCCGAGGGAGACAGCGTCTCGGTGGATGATCCCAAGGACATGGCCGACTCGAGCGGCGACATCAAGAACATCTCAGCCCACGTCGAGGGCGATGACCTGCACCTCTCGATGAGCGTTTACGGCATCGCCGCCCCCTCGGTGGAGGAAACCCCCGAGGGGATGAAGAACCGCTACTACTACCATTGGCTCTTTGACACCGACAACGACACGGCCACCGGCTTCAAGAACGACGCCTACGAGGGCAACCCGACCGGCTTGGCCAAGCCGCTTGGTGTCGACCTGGTCGTCCAGTTGGGCTGGCGCGACGGCAAGCCCAACGGCGTCTACGCCTACGACCCGGGCGTCGGCGACGACTCCCCGCTGGTATCGGACTACGCCTTCTCCAGAAGCGGCGACACGATCAGCGCGGTGATTCCGTTGGCCGACCTCGGCTTGGCCAAGGGCCAATCCATCGGCTACTCCGCCTTCCAGGAAGGGGCGAGCGACGGCTGGGCGGTCGACTGGGTCGAGTCCGACAGCTTGACGCTCGAGGGAGCTGAGGACGAGGATGGCATTGCGTCGGTGGATGATCCGAAGGACATGGCCGACTCGAGTGGCGACATCAAGCAGATTCAGGCGTTGGTGGAGGATGGAAACCTGTATTTGAGGATGTCTGTTTACGGCATCGCCGCCCCGTCGGTGGAGCAGACGCCCGAGGGGATGAAGAACCGCTATTACTACCATTGGCTCTTCGACACCGACAACGACACGGCCACCGGCTTCAAGAACGACGCCTACGAGGGCAACCCCACCGGCTTGGCCAAGCCGCTTGGTGTGGATCTGGTTGTCCAGTTGGGGTGGCGCGACGGCAAACCCAACGGCGTGTACGCCTACGATCCCGGCGTCGGCGATGACACGCCGCTGGTCAAGGACTACACCTTCGCCGCCGGCGGCGACTCGGTCGAAGCCGTGATCCCCTTGGCCGACCTCGGGCTGGCGCTTGGCCAATCGGTTGGTTTCTCAGCCTTTCAAGAGGGTGCCAGTGATGGCTGGGCCGTCGACTGGGTCGAGTCCACCGTGGTCACCCTGAGCCAGGACACGAAGGTGGACATGACGCTGGAGACGATGTTTGCCGGCAATGCGTTCGGCTTTGAGATTCAGGTCAAGGATGACGGCGACACGAAGGTCGATGCCGCGAGCGTCGCTGTGTCGGTGGACGGCACCGCCGCAGAGGCATCCGTCACCCAGGCGGACGGCATCACCGTGATCACCGGCCGGAACCCCTCCCTGCTGCCGCAGGAAACCGCCCACACCGTCAGCCTCACGCTGGACGCCGGCGGCGCGACACAGTCCAAGGACTTCGTCTTCAACGTGGACGCCTACACGGTGCTGCCAGCCGACAGCCGTGTGGCGGCCATCAAGGAGGGCGAGAGCAAGCGCGGCCTGATGGTCGGCGTGACCCAGATCAGCTCTGCCTCCACCGGGCAGCAAAGCGTGCACGAAAACATCGCCGAACTGGCCGAGAAACAGCTCGCCGGCAAAATACTGGATCCGGATTATGAGGACGAGGAGGTGCCTTATCTGAACGAGGCCCACGAGGACGCCGAAGAGGAGTTCGTCGTCGTCTATGAGGTGGCGGATCTGGTCAACTGGTTTGAACAGGCGCCGGGCGAATCCGGACACTTCCGGGCCGGGCTCGGCTACGAGGACAAGGTCTTTCCCCTGCTGCCCGGCTGGGGCGGCATGCACGACGGCGTGGTGATCGAGATCAACGCCTGGCTGGAACTCGAGGCCGGTTCCTACAAGATCGGGATGCACAGCGAGGGCGGCTGGAAGGTCAACGCCGGCTTCGAGCCGGACGGCCCCGTGATCGGCGTTTACGACAACTCAAAGATGCTTCCGGGGGACGACAATATTCTCGGCACGGACGATGACGTCCCGCTCAAGCAGGTGCCCACCTATTACGCGCGGGATCAATACGTCAACTTCGTCGCCGAGGAGCCGGGGCTGTACCCGGTTCGCTTCGTGTGGTTCCAGAGCAGCCACCGCAAGGAGCCCGGCATGACGCTCGAGTTGTACTCGGTCAGGGACCGGGCCAAGCACCTGCTCAACGACACCAGCGATCCCAAGGCCATCAAGGCCTGGTACGAGATCGTGGAGGCCGAGTTGAAGGTGCCGGCCATCAGCATCCGCCGCGAGGGCGGCAAGGTGGTGGTCGAGTGGGTCGGCACCCTCCAGGCAGCGGACAATGTCAACGGCCCATGGAGCGACGTGGCCGATGACAGCAGCAGCCCAATGACACTGACCCCGGACCAGGCTCGGCAGTTCGGCCGCGCCGTGAGGAAATAAACATTTGGGTTATGGTGGTTAATGGGGTGGAGGCGGGCAGCAATGTCCGCCTCTTTTCCCATCCACACAGGCCATTTTTAATCATGCGCAGGAACACCGGAAACCACCCGCGACACAGCGCCGGCTTCACCCTGATCGAACTGCTGGTGGTGATCGCCATCATCGCCATCCTGGCCGCACTGCTCCTCCCGGCCCTCTCCAAGGCCAAGGCCAAGGCGCGCGAGATCACCTGCATCAGCAACTTCAAGCAGTTGCAGCTGTGCTGGCAGATGTACACCGACGACAACGACTACGTCGTCCCCCCCAACCACAACGCCGGCAGCGGCAGCGCATGGATCAGCCTGAGGGGCTCGTGGATCCTCGGCAACGCCAAGCGCGACATCACGGATTTAAACATTCGAAACGGCATCCTGTTCAAGTACAACGACTCCACCACCATCTACCGCTGCCCGGCCGACCGCGGCAAGGCCGTGTATCAGGGACGCGACTATCCCCGGACACGCTCCTGCTCCATCGTTGACAAGATGGGCAAACGCGGCCAAAAGTTCTCGGACATCCGCAACCCCGGGCCGTCCGGCTCGCTTGTGTTCATGGACGAGGACGCCTACAGCATCAACGACGGCAATATCGGCCTGCGTTACTACCCGCAAACCAAGTGGGGCGACGGCCCGGCCAAGCGCCACGGCTGGCTGCCGCCCGATCCGGACCGGCAGCCGATGGGGGAGTTTGGCAGCGGCGCAGTCATGAGTTTCGCCGACGGCCGCGCCGAGCGCTGGGGCTGGCAGTCCCCCCACCCCTTCCTGCGCGGCAAACCCCGCGACGAGGCCATCCCGGACCTGCGCCGCATCCAGCGCCACCTGACCAACCAACCCGCCCCCCTCCCTTGAACCCCGAATGACGTTCCCCCCGCTTGGTTTGTTCGCGTTGCTGGCTTCGTTGAGTGTCGCCCCCTTGGCCAAGGCCGCGCCCCTCTACTCCACCGCCGACATCTTTCCGCCCGGCAAAAAGCACACCCACTCCAGCAGCATCGTGCAATGCCCCAACGGCGACCTGCTGGCCTGCTGGTATCACGGCTCCGGCGAACGCACGGCGGATGACGTGGTCGTGCAGGGTGCCCGCCTGAAAAAAGGGGCCAAGCGTTGGAGCCCGGTCTTCGAGATGGCCGACACGCCCGGCTTCCCCGACTGCAACCCGATCCTGCACATCGATCCCAAGGGCCGGCTCCGCTTGTTCTGGGTCGCGGTGCTGGCAAATCGCTGGGAATGCAGCCTGCTGAAGGTCAAGCGTGCGGAGGATTTTCAGGGTCAGGGGCCGCCCATCTGGTCGTGGCAGGATATCGTGCCCCTCAAGCCGGGACCGGAGTTCGCTCAAACGATGGAACAGCGCTTCGACGAGATCAAACTCAACACTGCGATGTGGGCCGAATACGCCCGGCCGTACGAGGATCTGCTGCTGAAGGCCGCCCGCGACCCGTTCAAGCGGCAGACCGGCTGGATGCCCCGCACCCACCCGCTGACGCTGCCAGGCGGGCGGATCCTGCTCCCGCTTTACTCGGACGGCTTCAACGCCTCGCTCGTGGCGATCTCCGACGACCACGGCGACACGTGGCGGGCCAGCCGGCCGATCATCGGCCTTGGCCCCATCCAGCCCAGCTTGGCCAGGCGGCGCGACGGGACGATCGTTGCGTTTTGCCGGGACTCTGGCCCGCCTCCGGGCCGGGTGATGGCGAGCCTCTCCCGCGACAACGGCGAAACCTGGAGCGCGGCGCGGGACACCGCCCTCCCCAATCCCGGCTCCAGCCTCGACGTAACCGTCCTGCAAGACGGGCGCTGGCTCATCGTTTACAACGACTCCACCCGATCCCGCGACAACCTCACCGCCGCCCTTTCCGCAGACGAGGGCAGAACTTGGCCCATCAAGCGCCGGCTCGAGCCACAGGGCGACGGAGCCACCTCCTTCGGCTACCCCGCCGTCCTCCAGGCGGCCGACGGCGCGGTGCACCTCACCTACACCTGTAACGGCCCGCGCGGCAACCGGATCCGCCACGGCGTCCTGCAACCGGCACAACTCATCGCCAAGTAGCGCTTGGCCAAGCGGGCGGGCAACCGGCGGTGGTCCTCAAAAGTCGCGCATCATTCGTTACCCCAGCATCCCCATGATCGTGCTGCCCGCAACAAACATAATCCCGTAAGTGATGGCGGTGGTCAGCAGCGAGACCAGCGCGCCCTTCAGGATGCCGATCGGATCCCCATCCATTTCGATGAACCTGCCCAGCAGAAAGGAGCCGACAACAAACTGCCCCGCGTAGGCGATGATGGGCGTCTTGAATGCCACCATCATGATCACGACATAAACGAAGAGCAGGATCGCCATCAGGACATAAGAGGCCTTGAACGAGACGTCCTCCTTGAAGATTGCGCGAACCGCCAGTTTCAGGCTGGCCGCCTGAATGGGAACCACGATGCCAAGGACGATGACGGCAAACATCACCAAGACCTTGGCCAACACCAAGATGGCGGGAATGATCTGCCCCAACATGAACATCGCCGCCCCCAGGATGAGGATGGCCACAATCAACCCGGCTGTCGCATTCATGCGGGAAGAATACGGGACAGTTTATCTTTTAGTCAATTATTTTTTTAGACTCTTTTCCATCGCCCCGGTCCCGCTTGGGACGACAGGACAGCGTCAGGCGATGATTTCCCGGAGCACCCGGCCGCCGATGTCGGTCAGCTTGCGGATGCGCCCGGCGTGGCGATAGTTGACCGCCTCCTGGTCGAGCCCCATCAGGTCAAGGATCGTCGCGTGCACGTCGCGAACGTGGAGGGTCTCGCCGATGCCGCGCAGGCTGAACTCGTCGGTTGCCCCGGCGGTGGTGCCTCCCCGAATGCCGCCGCCGGCCATCCACATGGTCAATGCCCACGAGTTGTGCTCCCGGCCGGGGCGCGACGACATGCCGCCGTTCAGGAACGGTGTGCGGCCCATCTCGGAAGCCCACACGACGAGGGTCTCGTCGAGCAAACCACGCTGCTTGAGATCGGCCAGCAAACCGGCGACGGGACGATCGACCTCCGAGCAGTGGCGGATCATGCCCCCTTTCACGTCGCCGTGATCATCCCAACTCGAGGAAGTGATCTGCACGCCGTGTACGAGCAGCGTGTGGCGCACGCCGCTCTCGACCATGCGCCGCGCCAGCAGGCATTGGCGGCCGAAACCGGAGGTGGTGCCGTTGTCCAGACCGTACAGGTCGCGGATGTGCCGTGGCTCGCTGCTGATATCCATCAGTTCCGGTGCCTCGTTCTGCATGCGAAACGCCAGTTCGTAGGCGCTGATGCGCGCCTCGAGTTCGCTGTCGCTACCGCGCTTGGCCAAGTGGCGGCGGTTGAGCCACTGCAGTGCATCCATCTCACGGCGCTGCCGGATGCGGCCGATGCCGTCGGGAGAATCGAGGTTCAGGATCGGCGTGCCGCTCGGCCGCAGCAGGGTGCCCTGATGCGCCGCTGGGAGGTAGCCGTTGCTCCAGATGGCCGCGCCATTGACCGGTGCCCCGCGAGGATCCTGGATAACCACGTATCCCGGCATGTTGTGGTTGGCGCTGCCCAGCCCGTAGCTCACCCAGGAACCGACCGATGGGCTGCCGGGAAACTGGCTGCCGGTGTTCACATGCAGCGTTGACGGGCCGTGGTTCTGGTTGTCGGTCTTGATGCCGTGGATGAACGCCAGGTCGTCGGCATGGCCGGAAAGCTGCGGGAACCGGTCGGACATCAAGCGGCCACTCTGGCCGTGCCGGGCAAACTCGAACGGGCTGCCGACGGTGACGTGCGGGAACGAGAGGCGCCCCTGCAGTTCGCCGGAAATCTCGGGGATGCGGGAGAGCGGCTTGCCGTGCAGTTCACGCAGCCGGGGCTTGTACTCGAACGAGTCCATCTGGCTCACGCCGCCCTGCATGAACAGGAAGATGCAGTTTTTCGCCTTGCGTGCGAAATGGGTCCGCCGCGGTGCAAACGGGTTTTCTTGGCCAACGGCGGCACGCAGGTCGTCCGCCAGCACACCGCCCAGGCCAAGCGCCCCGATGCCGTTCCAGGCTCGGGAGAGAAACTCCCTGCGGTTTGGCCAAGCGCTTGGTTTCATCTGAACGCCGAAAAACTACCACCCGTTCATGCAAATGCGAGCGGGAATTTCGCCACCCGCAGAACCGGATTCCGCGAGGCGACGGGGAGGGGGAGGGACTGGATCGAAGCGTCGGCTCAGGCAGCGTTGGGGTTCACACACTTCGGCCCCTTGAGCGGCTCCTTGACGTTGGGGATGACGGGGTGGTTCTCGGCTTCCTTGTTGAGGTCGATCCACTCCTGCTGATCCTCCGGCACGTCATCCTCGGCGAAGATGGCCTCCACCGGGCATTCCGGCACACAGGCATCGCAGTCGATGCAGGTGTCGGGATTGATCAGCAGCCGGTCCGGTGCCTCATGGAAGGCCTCCACCGGGCAAACCTCCACACAACTGGTGTAAACACAGTCAACGCACGCTCCTGTCACTACGAATGCAATAATTGCCTTTCTGATCGATGTTGGTTCCGCGAACGACGCGACGGTGTGCATATGACTCGCCCAAGTCAAGCCAATACCGTGCGGCCCGGATCAGTCGATGTAAACGAACTCGTTGGCGTTGAGCAGGACGCGGCAGAATCCGTTCAGGGCAGCGTCCGCGTCGGCCGCCTGTCCCAGCAGACGGCTGAAATACCGGGACTCCCCTGCGCTTGGCGGACGGCCAAGCGCCAGCCGACAGGCCAGGCGCACTTTTTCCTCCGCGCTCTCCCCGGCCTCGCGCTGGATGCGCCCGGCCAGGGCGGCGGCCTCCTCGTTCACAAAGTCGCCATTGAACAGCGACAACGCCTGTAGCGGCGTGACGGAGGTGCGTCGGCGAGGCCGTGACTCGTCGCACACCGTCGAGTCGAACGCCTGCATGAACGGCATGTTCAGCGTGCGCTGCTGGTAGATGTAAATGCTGCGCTTGCGCCCGGCGTGGTCGAGCTGCGTATCCCACTTGTTCTCGGAGTACTTCACCGTCTCGGCGATGTCGCCCGGCAGCGGCGGGAAAATCGGCAGGCCGTACAGTTCCGGGTTCAGCCGGCCACTCACCGCGAGCACGCTGTCGCGGATGGATTCGGCGTCGAGCCGCCGCCGCTCGCGGCGCCACCACAGGTTGTTCAACGGATCGACCGTCAAGGCCGCCTCATTTTTCACCAGTGACGACTGTCGATAGGTGCTGGAGGTGACAATCAGCCGGTGCATCGACTTCAGGCTCCAGCCCCTGTCGACGAAACGTCCGGCCAACCAGTCGAGTAGTCCCGGGTGTGTCACGCCTCCGCTGAGTTTGCCGAAGTCGCTTGGTGTCCGGACCAAGCCGCGGCCGAAGTGCCGGTACCAAAGGCGGTTCATCATCACGCGGGCGGTGAGCGGGTTGTCCCGGCTGGCGATCCAGTTGGCCAAGGCCATACGGCGGCTCCGCGTCGGCCAGCGCTTGAACGGGTCAAGCCGGACAGCCGCCGGTTTCGTGTGGCCGGCGATGATGCCCGGGAACCCGGCCTTCACCACCGGACCGGGGTTGTCGTACTCGCCGCGCAGCTTGACGGTGGTGACCGGCACGCCCGGCTCGTACGGCGGCCCGAACGAATGCCGCAGCGACATGGCAACCGGCTTGAGCCGCTTGAGGTGCTGCTTGACGAAGCGTTCCCGGTTCTCCAGTCGATAAAAGAGATCCCGCTCGTTCTTGGTGAACAGATCGTTGGAGTAGTCGTAGATTTGGTCGCGCAGTTTGGTGCCCTTGGCCGCGGCCGGGTTGATAAACGTCCCGAGCATCGCGCCGGCACCGCCGACCTCGAATCCGTATCCCTCGCCGGTGTGGTCGGCGGAAAACACAACCACGACCGTGCCGGCCTGATCGTCGAGGAACTTGGCCAAGCCGCCACGGGCGAGGTCGCCCCGCAGAAAACTTTTGTCGAAATACAATGCCGGCGCTTGGCCAAGCCGCGCGAGCCGGGGCTGCCGGCTGACTTCCGCTTGGCCCAGCGCGGTCTTCGTGACCTTGTCCACCCAGACGCCGATGCGGTCGCCGTCGGCCGGGTTGGGAGTCTCGGCGTTGGCGTCCAGGTCGGCGGCGTCGAGCCAAAACCGCAGCCCGTCTGTGGGCGGCTCAGGCACCGCCCCTTCGCCGTGATACTTGGCCTTCACATAACGGTCGAGCGCGCCAAGTTCCCCGCCGTTCAGCGGACGGCCGTAAATCAACACCTCCGCGAACGCCCCCTTGTGGCCGGCGTTTTTGGGCTGGCCGGTGCCCTCGGTATAATCGCCGAGGCTGACGTACCCCGGCTTGGGAAGATCGCCGTACCATTTGCCGTTGTTCGCGCCGCTCTTGCTGCCCAGCGACCCGGCCGGTTTCCCGTCGGTGAAAAACGACCACGCCCTGCCATCGGTCGACGCGACGGCGTAATGCGGCTGGCCGTCGGTCACGTTCGCGGGGTCGTAAAGATAGTCGTTGCCCAGGCCGCCGCCGTAAACCTGCAGGCCGAACCCGGCGTCGCGCCTGGCGATGCGCGGCTCCAGTTGCCTCGTCAACTCGGCCAGTTTCGACTTGGCCTCGCCGGCCTCGCGCTGCAGCCGGGCACGCTTGTCGTTGATTAACGCCTCCTCATGGGCGCGGTAAAACCGCGCTGACAACGGGCCGCCGATCTGGAAGCCGTCACCCCGTTCGGGCGGCGGGAGCTGCACCGTCGAGAAGAACGCCTGCATGCGGTAAAAGTCCGCGATCGGGATGGCGTCATGCTTGTGGTCGTGGCACTGCGCGCAGCCCATCGTGAGCCCGAGAAACACGGAGCTGACCGTCGAGGTCATCTCGCTGAGCAGCTCGTGCCGGGAGCGGTCGCCGCGCGGCTCGGTGAACGGCGCGAGCCGCAAAAACGTCAGCGCGACGGTGCGCTCGGCGTCCATCCCCGGCAGTTCGCCCGCGCCCATGATCTCGTTGAACTCGTCGCCGGCGATCTGCTCGCGGATGAACAGGTCGTATGGCTTGTCGCGGTTGAGCGAGTCGATGACGTAGTCGCGGTAGCGCCACGCGTGCGGCATGTCGGGGTCGCCCTCGTAGCCGGCGGTGTCGGCGTACCGCGCCAGGTCGAGCCAGTGGCGCGCCCACCGTTCACCGTAGCGCGGATCGTTGAGCAGCCGGTCGACGAGCCGCTCGTAGGCAAGCGGGCTGCGGTCGTCGACAAAAGCGTCGGCGGCCTCCGGCTCCGGCGGCACGCCGAGCAGGTCGAGATACAGCCGCCGCACCAGCGCGCGGCGCTTGGCCAATGGCGCCGGCTCGATGCCGTTGGCCTCCAACCGGGAGAGGATGAACGCGTCGATCGGGTTGCTGACCCAGTTGGTGTTCGTCACCGCCGGGGGGACGACCGGGACAACCGGCGTGAACGGCCAGCGCTTGGCCTGATCCGCCTGGCCAGGCGCACCCAACAACAGCGTGGCGGCGATAGTGGCAACAAATCGCATCGTCGTTTTCTGCTTTGGCGGAAGCTAGACGCACCGTGACTCGATTGCAATCGTGCAGTTGCGGCATTGAAAACTGCCCCGATTTGGGTACATTCCCGGGACATGACCAGTTCGCCCGCATTTCGCCAGCGATGCACCGCGCGTGTTTTTGTGCGCGCGGGGCTGTTGCTGCTGGCTCTGCTGTTTGCCGCCCCGGCCGGCCAGGCGGTGACGCTGATCGACTACGAATCGGACTGGAAACTGTGGCGCGGCCGCAAGACCCCCAGCCGCCCGGACTACTGGGCCTGGACCAAGGCGGCGCATGACGACTCGGACTGGGAGAGCGCCCCGACGCCGGTGTTCTTCGGCGAGAAGGTCACCGGCGGCACCGAGCTGGAGGACATGAAGAGCCGCTACAATACGTTTTTTCTCCGACACAAGTTCCACGCCCCCGACCCCGGCACGGTCACCTCGATGACGCTCCGGGCCAAGGTCGACGACGGGTTCGTGGCCTACATCAACGGCATCGAGGTGGCGCGGCACAACGTCGAGATTGCAAAGCCCAAGTACAGCTCGGCCGCCTCCAAGGCGGCGTCGGAGCCGCTGCGCTTCCGCAACTACACGCTGAAGAGCCCGGGGGAGTTTCTGGTCGGGGGCGAAAACACGATCGCGGTGATCGTGCTCAACCAGCGGCGCACCAGCCCGGACGCCTTGTTCGACGCGCGCCTCTCCGTGGTGTCGGTCGAGAGCGTCCCGCCCAAGGTGGCGTCGGTCGATCCGCCGGCCGGCTTGGCCTCGGACCTGGGCCGCATCCGCGTCACCTTCACGGAGCCGGTGACCGGTGTGGACGCCGCCGACCTGCTGGCCAACGGCGTGCCGGCGCAGTCGGTCGTGGGCGGCGGCCGGTCGTGGGCGTTTCAACTCGGAAGCCTGCCCCAAGGCAAGGTGCGCCTGCACTGGGCTGAGGGGCACGGGATTGTTGACCAGGCGCAGACCCCCAATTCGTTCCAGGAAACCGCCACCGGCAACCGCTGGAGCTATAACCACGCCGACGCCAACCCGCCGTACGTCAAGCGCACCAACCCGCCGGCCGGGCTGGCGGTGAAGTCGCTCGACACGATCGAGGTCGAGTTCAGCATGAACGTCAGCGGCGTCGACGCCGGCGACCTGCGGATCAACGGCCAGCCGGCCCAGAGCGTGACGAAGGTCAGCGACAGCCGCTACCTCTTTGCGCTTGGCCAAGCGCCGGGGGCCGAAGTGAACGTCTCGTGGGACCTGTACCCGGAGATCACCGGCACGAACCCGTTCGAGAAACCGTTCGCGCCGCTTGGCTGGTTTTACCGCGTGGACGCCAACGCGCCGCCGCCGCCGCGCATCGTGATCTCCGAGATCATGTACCACCCAATCGAGGAGCCGGAGTTCGACAAAATAGGCAAGCCGACGCTCGACCTTTCGGAGGACGTGCATGAGTTTATTGAGCTGCACAACTTCAGCCGCGAGACGGTTGCGCTGGACAACTGGCGGATCAGCGGCGGGATCGACTACGCCTTCCCGGCGGGGACGAAGGTCGAGAGCGGCGATTTCCTGGTCGTGGCGAAAAACCCCGGGCGCCTGGCCGCCGTGAAGGAGTACCGCCTGTCCGGCATCAACGTGCTGGGGCCGTACGAGGGCGTGCTCAGCAACAACGGCGAGCGCGTGAGTGTGGAAAACGACGGCGGCAACGTCGAGGACACCGTCCGTTACTCGGCCCAGTTCCCGTGGCCCATCGGCGCGGACTCGATCGGTGCCGGGCCGAAGTGGACCGGGATCGACCCAATGCAGTACCAGTATCGGGGAAGGTCGCTGGAGCGGATCAACTTCTCGTTGCCGGGCAGCGATCCGGCCAACTGGGTCGCCTCGCCGCTTGAGAAGAACGCCACGCCGGGCCGGCCGAACCACGTCGCGCGCGTGCGCTCGATGCCGGCGCCCATCGTCACCTCCGTCCGCGCGGTCGACCGCAACGGCGACACGCTGATCAGCAAGCTGGAAACCGTCACGATCGAGGCGCGGTTCTCCACCAACGAGACGCTTGCCGGCGTCACGCTGGAGTACTTTTACGACAACCTCGAGGAGGAGGACGAGACCTTGGCCAAGCGCGGCATGAAACTGAAGGAGGGCATATGGACGCACACGCTGCCGAAGAAACCGGACCGGACGCTGGTGCGCTACCGAATCCTGGCCGACCTTGGCCAAGGGCTGGAGCAACTCTCGCCGCGCAAGAGCGACCCGTACCAGTGGCACGCCTACTTCGTGATGCCGAAGTTCAGCGAGACGCGGAAATATTTCGAGCTGCTGGTGTCACGCAACGGCACTAGCCAACTTTCCAAAAACGCCGCGGCCAACCCCCGCAGCGGCTATCGCCCGGCGAAGGACGTGATCCCGCGCGGCCCGTGGAACGACACCGTGCACGGCATCCTCGTTTACAACGGCGAGGTGCGCGACGTGTACGCCCGCTGGAACGGCAGCTTCTACCGCCGCAACTCCGGCCGCAACTCGTGGAAGGTGCGTCTGCCGCGCTACAACCAGTTTGATGGCCAGAGCGACTTGCTGTTTATGGACAAGGACAACGTGACCGTGGCCGGGCACACGCTGTACCGCGAGCTTGGCCTGCCGACCTCGCACACCGAATGGGTCGATGTCGCCATCAACAAGCGCAAGATGCGGCGCCTGATGGTGGAGGATCACAACGACCGTTTGCTCGAAAGATACCATGAGGACCAGGCCCGCCGGAACCCCGGCACCGAGGTCGAGCCGAATGGGCATATCTTCAAGTCGAGTGGTATCCTGCAAAACCTCGGCCCGTACGGCCGGGGCGACGGCGGCAAACTGGGAACCAACGACGGCTGGGCGTCGCTGCAGCGGTACGAGTGGATTTACTCCTCCAAAAACCAGGACTGGAAGGGACACACCGAGTTGAAGGAAATGATCGATGGCCTGGCCAAGAACCGGAGCAACCGCACCCGACTCAAGAAATGGTTCGAGGCGAACTGGGACTTGGAGTCGCTGATGAGCTACATCGCCGTGCGCAACTGGATGGGGACGTGGGACGACACGGTGCACAACTTCTACCTTTGGCGCCGGGCCGACGGACGGTGGGCGCTGTTGCCTTGGGATTTCGACAACGACATGCGCAACGACTACATCAGCCGGTCCATCTTTATCGGCGAGGCAGGCAACCCCAACACCACCCACGGCACGCACACCATCAAGGATGCGTTTTTCAAGGCGTTCCGCACCGAGTACAAGGAGCACCTGTACTACCTGAACAACACGCTGCTCACGCCGGAGAGCCTCGGCCGCATGGGCCTGACCGGCTACACCGCGTTCGCCCGCGGCCGCCTGTCCAATGTCAACAAGCAGTGCGGCAACGTGAACATCCCCAGCCAACCGTCGGCCCAGCAGTTGACCGGCGGCGGCTCCGTCTACGCCCCGGCGTCGATGGTGGTGTCGGCCTTCAAGAGCAGCGACGGGGCGGCCACCCACGCCGAGACGATCTGGGAAATCCGCGCCGCCGACGGCTCGTTCACCTACCCCGTCTTCAAGGCCAGGACCACGGAGCAACTGACTGAGATGCCGGTGCCGTTCGACCGGCTCGAATTCGGCCGCACCTACTATTGGCGGGCGACCGTGATCGACTCAAGCGGGCGCAAGTCGCTGCCCAACACGGAGGCTGGCTTCCGCTACGGCGGCCATGCCCGGTCAGAGGATCTCGTCTCCCTCACGGACACGGAATGGAAATACAACGCAGACGGCACGAACCTCGGCACCACCTGGCGCAAGGCCGAGTACGACGACTCCGCTTGGCCAAGCGGCAAATCGTACCTGGGCCGCGCCACCTCCCGGCAAAAACACAAGATGGCCACCACCCTCAAGATGGGGCCAACCACGTTTTATTTCCGCAAAACGTTCAACTTCGACCCGCCGGCCGGCGGCGGCGAGCTGCAGATTCGCTACCTCGTCGACGACGGCGCGGTGTTTTATCTCAACGGCAAGCATATCCACCGCGTGAACATGAAGGAACGCGGCAGCATCCGCCACACCACTCGGGCGCTGGATTCCGTGGCCGACGCCGAGCTGAGCGGCCAGATCACGCTCCCCGGCAAATCGCTGAAGCAGGGCGAGAATCTCCTCGCGGTCGAGGTGCACCAATACTCGACCAATGACCGGGACCTCGCCTTCGGCATGAGCCTGAGCGCCACCGTCGAAAGCCTGCCGGACGGCGTCATTCTCAACGAGTTGATGGCCGCCAATCGCGGCTCGGTGGCAAACGGAGACACCAACCCCGACTGGATCGAGCTGCACAACCCGACCGATCGCGACATCGACCTCGGCGGTGCCGGTCTCGGCGACGGGGTCGCCCTGGAGCCAACCTTCTTTTTCCCGGCGCAAACCATCCTGCCGGCCAGGGGCCGCCTCGTCGTCTGGTGCGACAACCAGCAGGAGGCGCCCGGGCTGCACACCGGCTTCGCGCTCGACGCCGACGGCCAAAACATCGCGCTGTGGTGGCCAAGCGATGCGGGGTTGAAGATTCAGGACGCCATCGGTTTCGGCCCGCAGGCCGGAAATCTCTCCATCGGGCGCGAGCCGGACGGCCTTGGCCCGTGGACGCTCACCACCCCCACCCCCGGCTTGGCCAACGCCAAGTCGGACCTGGGCAGCATCCGGTCGCTCTCGATCAACGAATGGATGGCCCGGCCGGAGAACGGCAGCGACTGGCTCGAGTTGTTCAACAATTCCTCCCTCCCGGTCGCGCTCGCCGGGCTGAAGTTGAGCGACGACCCGGCCCAGCCGGACAAGACCGTGCTGCCGCCGCTCTCGTTCATCGGCCCCGGCGGGTTTCTCCGCCTGGCCGCCGACAACACCCCCGCCGACGGGCCGACGCACCTCGGCTTCCGTCTCAGCGGCAGCGGCGAAGAGATCGTCCTGACCGACACGAAGGACAAAAAGATCGACTCGGTGCTGTTCGGCGAGCAGACACGCGGCTCCTCGGAGGGCCGCTACCCCGACGGGGCCAGGTCGATTGTCTTCTTCCCGAACAGCGCCACGCCGGGCCGGGCAAACCTGATTCTCGGCGATTCCGACGAAGACGGCCTGCCCAACCTTTGGGAAGACCAATACGGGCTCAACCCAAATAGCGCCGCCGATGCCGCGCTCGACCCGGACGACGACGGCCACACCAACCTCGAGGAATATCTCGCCGGTACCCGGCCGGATGACCCCGCCAGCGTGCTGGCGCTCGACCTGACGCTGCACGGACGCACTGTGATCGTCTCGTTCGAGGCACAGGCCGGGCGCGCGTATCGGCTGTGGAGCGCCTCCGACCTCGCCAGCGGCGACTGGATTCAAGTGCAGGCGTTCCCGGCCGCAGACGCCAAACGCACGGTCACCTACGGGATTCCCGCCGTCCATCTGCCGCTGCCCAACGGCTACTACCGACTTACGATCCCGGCGGCGATCGACTGACCGTCAATGAGCGGCGCGTTGACAACCTTCGACTCGCCCGGGCTGGAACTGATCATCCCAGCCGGTTTGCTGCTGGTCGCGATACTGCCATTCCTTGGCCAGACAACCCGCCTACAGGCCGCCGGACTGGTGGCGCTGCCCCTCGCGCTGGCCGCAGGGCTGGGGATCTTCAAGTACACCGTGGACGCGCACAACGCCGCCTCGCGCGACAGGCTGCTCTCCTCCGCACCGGTGCAGGCCCGGCTCAGCCCGGTCACCGATCCGGACAACGCCTACGCCTCGTCTAAAACCTGCCGCGCCTGCCACCCGTCCGAGTACCACAGTTGGCACCACAGCTACCACCGCACGATGACGCAGTTGGCCAAGCCGGGGGCGGTCTTGGCCAACTGGGACGGCACCCGGCTTCCGCTTGGCCAAGCGGAGCTGCAGCTCGAAAAAAAGGGGGACGAATACTGGGTCACCACGGTCGGTGCCGACGGCATCAAGCAGGAGGTCCAGCGCGTGACCCTCACCACCGGCTCGCACCATCTGCAGGTTTATTGGGTCGCCGACGCCAAGGGCAACCTGCAGCATCCCTTCCCGTACGGCTGGCTGGTTGCCGATCAAAAATGGGCGCCGGTGTCGGACACCTTCCTGCGCGACCCGAACCTCGCCCCGCCCGACGCCAAGTGGCACAACGTTTGCATCAAGTGCCACGCGGTCGCCGGACGCCCCGGCGCCGATGCCCACACCGGCACCGTCAACACCGAGATCGCGGAACTGGGCATCGCCTGCGAAGCCTGCCACGGCCCGGCCGGGGCGCACATTGCCCACTACCAAAATCCCGCCAACCGTTACCGGTCGCGCCTCGGCGGCGGGGCGGCCCACGGCATCCTCAATCCCGGCAGCGAGACACTCGACCACCGCTTATCGACACAAGCCTGCGGCCAGTGCCACTCGTACCAAAGCCAGAGTCAGGCGCAAAAAATCGACTGGAACAAAAACGGCCCGCGTTTCCTGCCCGGCCAAAATTTGAAACCCCGCGTCGCCGTCGTTCACGCTAGCAACTTCATCGCCGACAAAAACCCGGGCACGCCTGCGGAACTCAAGGCGTTCGTCGCCACGCACAAACATCTGCCCCTCGGCAGGGGGGATTTGCTCGATCGTTTCTGGCCGGACGGCATGGTGCGCGTCACCGGCCGCGAATACAACGGCCTGCTCGACACGCCCTGCTTTCAGCGCGGCAAATTGTCCTGCCTCTCCTGCCACTCGATGCACGGCTACCACGACCGCAACGACCAACTCGCGCCCCGCATGGCCACCAACGAGGCGTGCCTCCAGTGCCACGACGGTTTCCGCGACAACCCAGCCGCGCACACCCACCACGCCGCCGGCTCCACCGGCAGCCTTTGTTACAACTGCCACATGCCGCACACCACCTACGGCCTGCTCGGCGCCATCCGCAGCCACCAGGTCGACTCGCCCAGCGTCGGGGCGCAGTTGAAAACCGGCCGCCCCAACGCCTGCAACCTCTGCCATCTCGACCAAACCCTCGACTGGACCGGCCGGCACCTGGCTGAGTGGTACGGCCACCGGCGGCCGACGCTCGACGACGACGGTGAGTCGGTCTCGGCGACGCTCACGATGCTGCTCAAGGGCGACGCCGGCCAGCGCGCCATCGCCGCCTGGCACATGGGCTGGGAACCGGCCCGCAGAGCCTCCGGCGGCGACTGGCAGGCACCATGGCTGATCCGGGCGATGGACGACCCGTACGCCGCCGTTCGCCAAATTGCCCACAAGGCGCTGACGGCCGATCCCGCCTTTGCCGGCGCGCCGTTCGACTACACCGCCCCCTTGGCCAAGCGCGCCGACCAAATCGCCGCCATCCGGCGCCGCTTGGCCAACGCCGGCCCGCTTGGCCAAGCGCCGCGGGCCGAACTTCTGCTCGACGGCCGTGGCCGCCCGCTGGAAGATGACGCCGCCCGATTGACCGCCCAACGCAACAACCGCCCGATGACCCTACAGGAATGAGCAAACACAAACCGACCCGACGCGAACAGGCCGCCCAACAGGCCCGAAACGCCCCGGCCCACCCGGCTCCCCCCACCGCCGGCGGCCAGGCCACGCCGGAGGAGCAACGGCATTTCCGGTTGGGCTGGTGGTCGCTGTTCCTGTTCGTTTGCCTTGGCATCCTGCTCGAGGGCATGCTGGCGTTCAAGGCCCCTTGGTATGTGAATGTCGGTGACGATGAAACGCACCGGCTGATGCTCCGGCTGGGCCACGCGCACGGGACATTGTTGTCGGTGCTCAACATCGTGTTCGCCGCCTCGCTGCCCCGGCTGGGCCTGCCGGCCGGCGCGCGCGTCCTGGCCTCCCGCTGCCTTGCCGCCGCGACCCTGCTCGTGCCCGGCGGCTTCATACTCGGCGGCCTGGTCACCCACGGGGCCGATCCGGGGCTTGGCATCATTCTCCTGCCGGCCGGCGCCGTCCTGCTGTTGTTCGGCATCTTCCAGGTGGCCCGCCACGCCGGGAAATAACCGGCTCAGCCCGGCAGGTGCTTCAACACGAGAAGCACATACAGCGTGGCCAGCGCGATGTGAAGCAGCGCGAACGGCAATGCTTTTTTGACGAAGCCGATAAACGAGATGCGCAGGTCGTGCTTGTGCATGAGGGTCACCGCCACCAGCGTTGACGCGGAGCCGATCGGCGTCAGGTTGCCGCCGAGGTTCGCGCCGAAAATTACCGACCACCACATGCCGGGGTCGACGGCCGGATCCATCGACTTGAGGATGTTCGACAGCACCGCGGCGAGCGGGATGTTGTCGGTCACGCTGCTGGCCACGGCGGAGGAGACCAGCAACAGGCCGCCGCCCAGCTTGGCGCCCATCCCGATGATCGGCTCGATGCCCCTGCCGATCAGATCCAGCACCATCGCCTGCTCCATCGCGTAGATGGCAACAAACAGATAGACGAAAAAGAACAGCAGATCCCAGTCGACGCCACTGTAAAACTTGCCCACGCTCGATTTGAATTTACAGAGCATGATCACGGCAAACATCATCGCCACGAACCCCATGCCCAGCTTGCCGATCGGCCAGCCATCAAACGACGCGGTGGCAATGAAACAGATGAACAGCAGCAGCATCGCCGCGCCAAACCAAAAGAAGCCCATGCTCTCGATGCCGTCCCGCTCGTCGAAGCTCGAAACCTGGCCAAGCGCCACGGCCCGTTCCTCGTCGGTCTTGAGCGACTCGATCCCAAACACCCTGGCACCCATCACGATGGTGGCGGCAGTGGCCACGACGACGTACGGCGCGGCCTTGATGAAGAAGGTCACAAACCCGATCCCCGCCGTGGTTCCGACGATAATGTTCGGCACGGAGGAAATCAGCGTGAGCAGGCCGCCGATGTTCGTCAGCAACCCCTCCACCAGCAAGAAGCCCAGCAGCTTCTCCCGTTGGCCAAGCTTGCCGAGCGACACGGCGCTCAATGACCCGACGATAATCATCGCGGTGACGTTGTTCAGCACGGCGCTGAACACCACGGTCATCACGCCATAAAACCAAAGCAACCGCCGTGGATCGCCCCTCGACGCCTTCGTCAGCCGGATCGCGATGTAGGTGAACAGGCCCGACTGGCTCGTCACGTCGACAAACAAACTCGAGCCGAGGATGATCGTGATCACCCCCCACTCGATCCCCGGGATGAACACCGGCAGCTTCATCTTGTGTCCGTTCGGCAAGTCTACGGGGCCGAACGGCAGGATTTCGGTGAACGCCCCCAGCAACAGCGCGATGACCGCCGTCACGCCGACGATCACCGATTTCTTTGCGTGGATCTTCTCCTCCAGCGCAAGGCACAGCACCATCGCCACCAACAGCCCGGCAAACAAATAGGTGATCCACGGCGCCACCGAGGAAGCGGCGTGGGCGGTGGTGGCTAACATGATCAATTCCATTCCCGCATCCTCCCTACAGCATCAGCAGCGGCGTCGTTCGCAGCTCGACCGCGAGCGGATACGCGATCCCGTGCATCGCCAACTGTTCGTCGTCCTTCGTGTACATGACCAGCAGGTCAATTTCGTTCTCCTCAACCAACTCCCGGTAATCGGCGAGCCGGTGCCCAAGCGTCACCCGGCTCTCGACCGTGAGCGTTGGGTTCCCCTCGGCCAGACCGGCGCGGCACGACTCGATGTACTCCATCGGATCCTCCAGCAGCCGCGCCCGGATCGCCTCGCGGGCAACGTCGGTGTCCAGATCCGGGATTTTCCCGATCGCCGCGATGTACCGCTCAAACACCGTGTCGTCCTCGACATGCGCAAGGTACAGCGTCCCACCGTCCCGCGTGAAATGCGCCGCGTGACTGACCAGCCGGTGATCCCCGGCCAGGTGATCCGTCACCGCCATGACCCGGTCGGTGTTCTGGAGCGCATGCCCCGGCACATCCCCCCGCTCCGAACGCGGCAGAACCAGCACCGGTGTCGAGGTCGACTGCGTCAACACGTCCACGTGCCGGCCCAGGCTGTGCGGCCACTCCCCGACCGCGCCGTGCAGATCGCGGTACGTCACGACCAAATCCGGTTTGGCCCGCTCCACTGCGTCCAACACCTCCCGGATCCCAAACGGCGTGTCGCCGCCAAAAAACTCCCACTCCGACCCGTCCCCGGTCTCCAGTGCCGAGAGAAAACCCTTGGCCAAGTATAGAAAATCATCCTGCCTCGACTCCGGAAGGTCGTGCACGACCAGCACCCGGCCGACCTCGACCGGTTGCCGCGCGAACACCTCCCGGGACGCGGCGTTGAAGACACTCTCAAATCGATCCAGCGTGGACATGCCGCCGGCAGGATAAAACAAATGACAAAATCCTCAAGCCGGAATACCGCCCCCTCCGCTTGGCCAAGCGCTCACTCGCCGCGCCACTGGGCCAGGCGCTTGGCCAAGCGGGCCTCGGTCTCGGGCGGGGTGTTGAGATTGGGCAGATCGGTTTTCAATTGCTCCAGCGTCGGGATTTCGCCCCAAGCGGTGACGCCGAACACCTCCGCCATCGGCTCGCCGCCGAGGCCAAGCTCGCGGTTGCGCTTGGCGTAGCGGTGCTCGAGCGTCGCTCGCCATTCGTCCTTTGACTTGGGCACGGCCATGTCGTGCCGCCCGACCCAAGGCAGCCACTCGGTCACTTGCGACTGATGGCACCAGGTCATGTCCACCATCAGCTCGAACGCCGCACTGACGTCCACTCCCAAGTCGAACGAGTTCGCCCCGAACATATACGAATCATATGCGGTGAGGATGACCGGCACCTTGCACGGCCTCGGCTCGCCTTCGTCGGACGGATATTCCGGCGTGAAGGCGTGCGGCACATTGATCATGTAGGCCACCTTGCGCACCGCCTCCGCCACGGCGACGTGATCCACGTGCAGCCCGGCGAGGGAGTCGGACGGCACCGGCGGGGCGAACAGGTAATCCGGCTCGAAGTCGCGGATCGCCTTCCAGAGCGCCGCCAGCAAATCGCTGTCCACCTGCAGGCAAGCTTCGCGCGGCGCCCGGCCGTTGGGCAAAATCAGCGGCTCCACCTCGCACTGGGCCAGCTTGGCCGATTCCATCTGCTCGGCCAGCCGGACGCGCGCCGTTTCCTCCCGCGACATCCGGTGATGCCCCGCCGCCCCGTCGGTGCAGATGACCAGCCGCGCCCGAAAGTCGCTGCCCAGTCGCCGCCGCCACATCTCGAACGTGCCGGCAGCGGCAAACTCGTAATCGTCAAAATGAGCGTGGACAAACAACGCCTTCATGGCAGAAAAAAGGAGAGCCAAAAAAAGGCTCCCCTTAAAAATCAATACATGCCCTGATTATTTGTTGGGCAGTTTCGGCGCAGCGATCCTTTTTTCCTTCGCCTCCTTCGCGTTACCAACGGCTCCGCCCACACCGGCGCCCACCAGGCCACCGACCAGAGCACCCTTGTCGCGCTCGCCGGATTGATGGCCAATAATGGCCCCTGCCGCCGCACCAAGGACAGCACCTACACCGGCACCCACGGCCGTTTTTTTTCCGGGCTCCGTGGCACAACCACTGACAAGGAGCATACCCGTAACCGCCACCAATACCGTTTGTTTTGCGTTAGTCATTTTGTTTCGAGAACCGCGACGAGTCTCCATGGAAATCCTGCTTTCCGCAAGTCGAAAACCAAGCCTAGCCGAACTTTCCCTGTTCAAGGCCCATCGCTGCAACTTGGCTCAGATGAAACGATTCGGGCTCCGATCATTTTACACAACTCAAGCAGGACGGTGGGTTGGCAAAGATTTCACACCACGTCACCAGGCGAGGCAAATCGGCTTGCAAGGCAAGGCTAAAACCGGATGATCGCCCCCCATGTTTTCCAAATCACGAATCATCGGCGCCCTGCTCACGGGCACACTATTCCTCAGCTTGGCCGGTGGCGGTCTTCATGCCCACGACGCCGACGATCACGGCGATGCAAAACCCAACCAAGACGAATTGACCCGCGTCCTCATTTTTTCAAAAACCGCCTGGTACCGCCATCCAGCCATCCCTGAACTCAACAGTTTTTTGGTGAAACTTGGCGGTAAATTTGGAGCTCAGTTTGACGTTTCCGAGACGCCCGCCGACTTCTCTCGTCTCGACAAATACCAAGCTGTCATTTTCAACAGCACCACCGACATCGGTAATTCTCTCGACGAAACGCAGCGCAAACAGCTCAAGGACTGGTACCAAGCCGGCGGCGGAATCATGGCTCTCCACGCGGCGGCCGTACACCACAACACCTGGCCTTGGTGGACCAATCTCGTCGGCTGTGACTTCAACAGTGACTCGGATTTCATAAAAGCCAAGCTCATCGTAGATCCGAAACACAAGGATCACCCCGCCGTGAAAGGCTACGGACCGGAGTTTCACTACACCGCAGACTGGACCAACCACGACAAATCCGTCACCGGCCTGCCCGGCGTGAAGGTGCTGCTTCGAATCGACGAAACCAGCTACGATCCGGTGCGTGAATACTTCAAGACCCGCGGCGGAAAACCGATGGGCAAGGATCATCCGGTTAGCTGGATTCGAGCCTTCGAAGGCGGCCGTTTCTTCTACACCGAGCTTGGCCACGAAGTGAAATCGCTCAACACCAAGTTCGGCCAACAACACCTCATGGAAGGGTTGCGCTGGATCACCCGCACCAAGCGATTCAACCGAAACCCAAACAAAAAGTGATGCTGCAATTTCGCTGCACAACCGTCGCCCTGCTAGCGCTTGGCCAAGCGCTGATGGCTCAACCCGTCGACAGCCGAGACAAGCCAAGCGGAAAAAGGCCGCCTGCCGAAAACCCTGGCCTTGCCCAGTATGCACTGTTTGAAAAAACGGCACCGCGACCGAAGACGACCTCGCCGGTCGATACCCAGTTGCCGCTAAAGGTCGAACCGGAAATGAGCATAGCTTTCATCGGGAACACATTGCTGGATCGTTCTCAGGACTTTGGCTATCTCGAAACTCTGATTCATCAAGCGTTCCCAAACCATCACCTGACCGTACGCAACCTGGCCTGGTCTGCGGACTCACTCCATCATCAGCCGCGCCCGGCCAATTTTGCCGATACCGACCAGCACTTGGTTTTCGTAAAGGCCGACATCATTTTTGCCGCGTACGGTTTTAACGAATCGTTTGTCGGCTCGGATGGCTTGAAGGATTTCAAAACCAAGCTCACCAAGTTTGTACAGGCGGCCAAGGCTCAGGCATTCAACGGCAAGAAAGGACCGCAATTTGTACTGCTCTCACCGATCGCCAACGAAAACATCACCGGTGTCGATGCCGCAAAGAACAACAAAAATATCCGACTCTACACCCGCGCCATACGAAACGTGGCCAAAGCGCAAAAGGTCGGCTTCATCAATGTTTTCGCTGCCACAAAAAAGGCGATGGAGTCTCCCAAGAGCGACCTCACATTCAACGGCTGCCACTTGAACGATGCCGGGTATCAACTGTTTGCCAAATCGGTGTTCGACTCCGCATTCGATCAGAAAACGCCAATCGTCAACGAGGAGATTCGCGCGGTTGTGCTCGAGAAAAACAAACAGTTTTTCCGCCGCTTTCGACCGGTGAACACGTTTTATTACACTGGCGGACGCAACCGCAGCTACGGCTACCTCGACTTTCTGCCAGCGATGCGTAACTTCGACATCATGACCGCCAACCGTGACCAGCGCATCTGGGACATCGCCGAGGGCAAACAGGTCCCTGCAAAGATCAACGACTCAAACGTGCCGCCACTTCCATCGACCAAACAAAGCCGCGGCGCAAACCGCCTCCTTACCCCCGAAAATGAACTTGGTGAGTTTGAGGTCGATCCGCGCTTCGAGGTGAACCTGTTTGCCAGCGAGACGGATTTCCCTGACCTGGCCTGCCCAATCCAAATGCGCTGGGACGGCCGCGGCCGGCTGTGGGTCAGTTGCTCGACGACTTATCCGCACGTTTATCCCGGAAACGAGCCGAACGACAAGTTGATCATCCTCGAGGACACCGACGGTGACGGACGGGCCGACACGTCGAGCGTCTTCGCCGACAATTTGCAAATCCCGTTGTCGTTCGAGTTCGGCAACGGCGGCGTCTACGTCTCGGAAGAACCGCACTTCACATTCCTGAAAGACACCGACGGCGACGGACGGGCGGACACCCGCGAGAAACTGCTTACCGGTTTCGGCTGTGAAGACTCGCACCACGCGCTGCACGACTTTGCGTGGACACCGGACGGCGACCTGATTTTCCGCGAAGGGATTTTTCACCACAGCCAAATTGAGACGCCGTACGGCCCGGTGCGGCAGCAGAACAGCGGCTGGTTCCGCTTCGAGCCGAGGCAGCACCGGCTCACCGCGTTTGGCACCCACCCGAGCACTAATCCGTGGGGCGTGACCTTCGACGACTGGGGCCAGCACATGGCCAGCTTCCCGATTTACGCGCAGGCGTTCCACGCGCTCGACCCGGTTTACCCGGCGCAGCACCCGCGCCCAAACGGTTTGCGCGCCTACTCCGGCACGTGCGGCCAGGAGTTCGTCGATTTCCCCAACTGGCCCGAGGAAATGCAGGGGGGCTTCGTGAAGGTGCGCTACAAACCAAGCAATCGCGTCGAGTTCCATCGCTGGCATGAGTCCGATTTCGGCTATGACGAAGAATACGTCAGCAACATTATTTTCTCGCGCAATCTCAGCTTCATTCCGGTCGATCTGCGGTACGGGCCGGACGGCGCGATGTACGTTTGCGACTGGTACAACCCGGTCAAGGGCCACGCGCAATACTCCCTGCGCGACGAGCGACGCGACCGGGTGAGCGGCCGCATCTTCCGCATCATGCCCAAGGGGGCCAAGCCGCAGCAGATGCCGCAGATCGCCGGCGCTCCGCTTGGCCAACTGCTCGACCTCCTCAAGCGCCCGGAATACCGCTACCGCTACTGGGCCAAGCGCGAACTGCGCGACCGCGACCCGGCCGAGGTCAAGGCCGCGCTCGATGCGTGGGTGGCCAAGCTCGACCCGGCCGACCCTCGGCATCGCCATCACCAAATCGAAGCCGTCTGGCTTTACCGCGGCATCGACGCCACCAATACGCAATTGCTCGGCGAGTTGCTCGACTGCAACGACCCCCACGCCCGCGCCGCGGCGACGCACCAACTGCGCTACTGGCACGACCAATTCAACAACGGCCCGGCGCTCCTCCGCAAACGCGCCAACGACCCAAGCGGCCTCGTGCGCATGGAGGCCGCCATCGCCGCGAGCTACGTCGGCACACCCGCCGCGCTCGACGCGCTGCTCGACACGCTCAAGCACCCGAGCATCGGCCACCTCAGCTACGCCATCCGCACCGCGCTTGGCTCGCGGACGATCGAACCGCTGTGGAAAGGCAACGTGGACTTCGCCGCCGCGCACCCGGAATTGCCGAAGTTCATGGCCGCCTTCGACCTCCGCCAGAAAATGTCGCCCAAGCGAAACACCTCGGCCAAGGACGCTGAGTTTGATTCGCGCAAAAACCTGAAGATCGTGAAAATCTCAGCGGTGAAGGAGCGGATGCTTTTCGACGTCACCCGGTTTGAGGTGCGGGCCGGACAGCCGGTTCGCATCGACTTCACCAACCCGGACGCCACCGCGCACAACATCGTGATCGTCGCCCCCGGAGCCGAGGAGGAAATTGGCCAAGCGGCCAATGAGATGGCCAAGAATCCAAGGGAAGCCCAGCGCGGCCAATACGTCCCCAAGTCAAAAAAAGTGCTGCACGCCACCCGCATGGTCGCGCCGCTCTCCGCAGAATCCCTCCGCTTCACAGCACCGAAAAAACCGGGCGACTACCCGTATCTCTGCACTTTCCCCGGCCATTGGATCATCATGAAAGGCGTCATGGCGGTGAGGTGAGTAAAGGAGGAAGGACGAAAGCGAAGGCTGAAAACCAAGCGCTTGGCCAAGTTTATCCTTCCGCCTTCATTCTTTGTTCCCCCGCCCTTCCCGTTCGTCGATGATGTCGAACGCGGTTTGGAGTTCGGGGCGGTTCTCCAAGCCCTCTTCCTTTTTAAGTTCGTTTACGAAGGAAGTTGCGAGGTCGCGCCATCCGAGTTTCTCCGAAAACGCATTCCAGATGCGGCGCTGGGCCGGGTTCGGGCGGAGACCGGTGGTGAAGCACCATTCCGCCACCTCATCGTCACTCAACCCCTCGGAGATTTTTTGGCGGACATCTTCAAACTTGACCCCGAGAAAACCGCAGAGGAATCCGTCCAGCCCCGCCGACAGCCCAAGGTTGGGGCGATACTCCTCCGGCAGGCTACCGGCCAAGTCGCATCGCAGCTTGTCCAGCATCCGCCCGAGATGATGCAGGCCACCCAGCTTGGCGCGCGGGGATCGGAACGGCGGATCGATCACGGGACAAGTTTCAGCATTGAAATCACTTCGGATCTGGGGCGGCGAGGAGTGCCTCCACTTTGCCCTCGAGGTCGGCGCGTGCGTTTAGGTCAGCGAGATTACCCTGCTTGTCCACCAGCCACATGGCCGGGATGCTGCGGATGCCGTGCGCGGTCGAGATGCTGTTCTTCCACCCTTTGCCGTCGAAGAATTGCGGCCACGGCATTTTCTCCTTCTTGACGAACTTGCGCAGCGCACTTTCCTTGCTGTCGAGCGAGATGCCGATGATCTCAAATCCTTTCGGGTGCAACTTGTCGTAGGCGCGCTTGACGTTGGGCAGCTCGGCCACGCACGGGCCGCACCACGTCGCCCAGAAATCGATCAACACCACTTTGCCCTTCATTTTTGACACGTTGACCTTTTTGCCGTCGATGGAGGTGAACTTGATGTCCACCGGCTTGCCGATCCGGGCGTCCGCCTTCGGCTTGGCCGCGGCCAGCCGGACACTCTTGCCGGTGATGTCCTTGATGATCGCCTTGATCAGCGGGATGCTCTTGCCGCAGGTCTGGTCGTCGTTACGGCACTCGGCAACGGTCATCTTGCAGCCGCAGTCGCACCCTTCCGCATTGGCGCGCTTCATGATTTCGGCCTGCTGTTTCTCGCTGAACTGCGTCAGGTCGATGGACGGTATTTTCTCGTATGCCGTTGGCTTGCGATCAGATTGCGCCTGCGGCGCGACAGTGCCGACCAGCAAGACGGCGGCGATGGACAGGATGGATAGTGATTTCATAACCTGGAAAGTTTCATCGACCACGCCACCGGTGGCAAGCTTTATTGTGCTCGAAATATCTGGCCCCGCGATCAACGGCGGCGGCCTCGGGGGGCGGGCATCGACTTGATGAATCCCTCAATGACCTTGGTAATCTCTGCCGAACTCAGCGTTCCGTCGCTGTTTTTGTCACCATCGGCGGCCCATTTTTTGGCGGCGGACTGAACCTCCCCGGCGGTGATTTCCCGGTCGCCGTCGGAGTCGGCCGCATAGCTGAACGCCCGGGCGACCACGGCACCAGCCCCGGTGGGCGGCCGGCCGCCTCGCCGCTGGCCGCCGCGTTCCGGCGCACCACCGGGACGGCCGCCGCGCGCGCCAGGTTGTTCGCCGAGCAGTTTGGCAAAGCCCTGAGTCAGGTCGCCCCGGCTGGCGGCCGGTTCATCCCGGCTCCACCCCGCGTGCAACTCCGCCCAAGCCGACTCGAATCTGCCCTTGGCCAAGCCGGACCCGGCCTTGGCATGGGCGAGGAATTTCTCCGCAACGCGCTTGGCCAAGACGGGCGCATCGACTGCCGGTTGGCCACCACCCCCGGACGGACGGCGCCCCCCGCCACCGGGGCGGCCGCCGCGACTCCGCATCAACCGGGCCACCCCCTCGTCGGTTTCGCCATACTCGATTCGCGCCTTGGCCAGGGCCGCCTTGAGTTCGTCAATCCGCTTGGCGTGCTCGGGTCGCTTGGCCAAGTCGTTCAATTCGTGGGGGTCGTTTTTCAGGTCGTACAACGCCACGCGGTTTTCTCGCATGCGATGAAACAGTTTCCAGCGATCGTCGCGGATCGTGCGTTGGTTCTCCATGTACGCGGTGAACAGATAGTCGCGCACTTTTTCGGTTTTGCCGTGGATAATCCCGGACAAGTTCTTGCCCTCGACCCCGTCCGGTGTGGGCAGCCCGGCGAGGCCGCACAGCGACGGGTAAATGTCGTAAAGATAAACCAACGCGTCCGATGAGCCCTTGGGAACGGTGGCCCCGCTGAACACCATCTGCACCCGCGAGGTGTGCTCGTAGGCGTTATTCTTGCCGCTCGCACCGTGGCTGCTTTTTGACATGCCGTGATCAGTGGCCAGAAGCACAATGGTGTTGTCGGCCTGGCCGGTGTGTTCCAGCGACTGCAGCACCCGGCCGATGTGATGGTCGAGGTGCGAGATCAGCCCGTAATATTTCGCGTAATCCTCTTTGGCGCGCTCCACCGGCGAGGCGTCATCATCGCCACCACGCCCACGGCCACCACGCCCACGGCCACCACGGCCCCCGCCTCGTCGGCTACCGCCCCGCTCCGACTCTGCCAAGTCCGGCCGCAACGCCGAGTGGTTGGGGGGCAGTGTGATTTTTTTCGGGTCGTACATCGTGGCCCATTTGCCCGGGGGCGTCACCGGCGAGTGCGGTGCGGTGAACGGGATGTAACAAAAAAACGGCTGGTCGGATTTCTCCCGGCTCTCAATGTACTCAATTGCCGCGTTGGCAAACAATTCCGTTGAGAAGGATTCACCGGAATCATACGGCACCATCAACCCGGCGATCATGCGATGCACCGGCACACCGATATGCGAACCGGCCGCCCCACCAAAAAACACCGCCTCTGCATCATCAAAACTGTTCTCAAAAGACAACTCGCCGTTGTGCCACTTGCCAGTGGCGAAGGTGTGATAGCCGCCTTTCCGCAACGCCTGAGGGAGGATCGTACCGGAGTCTAGACGCATTGGCGCGCGAAACAGCGGCTTGCCGCTCATCAGCATCGCGCGACTGGGCAGGCAGGTCGCAAAGGTCATCGAGCCCTGGATATACGCCTGCCTGAAAACAAAGCCGTTGTGAAACAGACGATCCATGTTGGGCGTCTTCACGTCGGGGTTGCCCACCGCACCAAATGCGTCCGGGCGCTGGTCGTCAGTAAAGATGAATACCACGTTGGGCCGCTTGATTGCAGCGCTTGGCCAAGCGATCACGGTGGCCAACGCAAAAAGAAGAGTCACGGTTCGAACTTTCATCTCAGGCAATTAAAAACGGCCAGCGCCGGGAAAAGTTACAAATAACGCCGCTACCGGCGTTTGGGCGTTTCGGCCACGTACGGCGGCTTGTCGAAGGTGGAACCGTCGCCAAGCACGCGCGGGTCACGCGCCTTTTTCAGTCGGCTCATGAGTTGGCGATTGAGCGTTCGCTTGGCAGCGGCGTATTTTTTGTCATTGGCCACGTTCTTGATTTGGTCGGGATCGTCGGCCAACACATACAACTCCTCGCGTGGGCGTTTGGCGAAGGCGTAGTGGTAATGCCACTTCCATTTTTCGTCGTTACGCCGCTCGATGATCCACGCCTTGGTCGGACTGGCATCGAGGTCACCGTAGGTGGCGAACGTGTTGTTTTCCAGCGTCTTGAAATCCGGCGCGCTGTCGGCGGTGATGTTGTACGGGTTGCCCATCGGCCAGCGATCCGGCGCGAAATTGATGATGTACAGGTACTCCGCCGTGCGCAGTGCTCGTTGCGGATACGGCAGATGCCCCTCGCGCGCCTTGGCCACGTGCCGCTCGCGCCCGGTGATCACCCAATTGCGTTTATTGTCGACCAAGCCCTCTTTTCCCGTTTTCAACACTGGCACGATGCTGCGGCCGGTCATGACCTTGGGCCGCTTGACGCCACCGATCTCGAGGAACGTCGGCGCCAAGTCCATCAAGTTCACGAAGTCGTCCACCACACGGCCTCCGGGTTGGCCAGGCCACCAGATGGCCAAAGGCACCTGCACACCGAAGTCGTACAGGTTACATTTACCGCCGGGAAAACCGGGGGCACCGTGGTCGCCGCTGATGATCACCACGGTGTTGTCCAATTCGCCCACCGCCTCGAGCCGCTTGAGAATCAGGCCCAGCGCGGTGTCGAACGCCTGCACCTCTCCGAGGTAATCGGCAAAATCCTGACGCACTTCGTGCACGTCCGGCAGAAACTTGGGCAGCTTGCCCTTTAGATCATCCGGCTCGATGCCCCAAAGATCCTTACCCGATCCTTTGATCCACTTGCGGTGAACCAGCGTCGGGCCGAACCAGTAACAAAACGGTTCGTTCCCATCGCGCGCCTCAAGGAACGAGTTAAAATTCCCCATTACCTCGTCGTAGAGCGTCTGTTTGGACGCCTCCACAGTCGAGCCACCTTCGATGCGCCGGGTCACTGTTTGGGAAAAACCGTTGAACCGGCTGCCGCTTTTCTCGTAGCCATGTTTGCCCGCGCCGAACGGGGCATCCCTCGGCGTGCCGGGCGTCCAGACCTTGTATGTCTCGCCGATGTGATAACCGGCGTCGCGCAGCATCAACGGAAAAACGGGGATTGACGGATCCCACTTGGCCCCCTGCAGGATCGCCCCCATGCCGGTACGAAAAAAGTATTGGCCGGAGAGCAGCGAACTGCGGCATGGCGTACACGACGGCGCGGTGACAAAGGCATGCTTGAACAACACTCCGTTGTCGGCGATGCGATCGAACACCGGCGTCTTGACAACCGAGTTCGCGCTTGGCCGCGTCTCCACCTTGGCATACGCGCTGGCGTACTTGCCCCAGTCGTCGGCAAAGGCAAACAGGATATTCGGGCGCTTCTCCTTGGCCAAGCCGGCCAACGGCAGCAGCACACTCAAGGTAAAAAACAGAATGCTTTTTTTCATGATGATCGGCCGCCGATTGTGCCCCAGCGCTTGGCCAAGGCAAGCCACTTAAGTGAGCAGCTCACTGCTCACCGCTCACCAATGCCCTGTGCCGGGCGAACGGTTTGCGGAGAGTCTTGGAAAGTTCATCCTGCAGGGCCTGCACTTCGCGGTATACGGTGACGTTGTCGGCGATCGGTTCGGCGGTTTGGCGTGCGTTCAATTTCACGAATCGGTCGGTGATTTCCTCAATGCTCACGTTGTCGCCCTGATGGTTGCGAAGACACCACAACGCCTGCAGCGCCGCGCCGTACGCCGCGCCCTCGCCAACCTTGAGCGTGACCACCGGCGCGTTGAACACGTCGGCCATGATCTGCCGCCAAAGTTTGGAGTTGGCCCCGCCGCCGGTGGCGCGGATTTGTGTTGGTTTGACGCCGAGTTTCTCGAGTCTGCGCAGGCCGTAGTTCATGCCCAGCGTGACGCCTTCCATCGTCGCACGCGCAAAATGTTTTTCGGTGAAGGTCCCGGCTCGAACGCCGAAGTAAACGCCGGTGCCATCCGGCACGTTGGGCGTGCGTTCGCCCTCGAGGTACGGCAGCAGCAGCAAGCCGTCGGAACCGGCGGGAGCCTTGCGTGCGGCGGCTTCGTACTGGGCGTGCGTCCATTTGAAATCGTTGCGAATCAGCTCTGTGGCCACGGTCACGTTCATTGTGCAGAGCAGCGGCAGCCAACGGTTGGTCGAGTCGCAGAATGCCGCAATCTCGCCTTTCGGATCGACCACCGGGTTGCCGGCGCAGGCGTAGATCGTGCCGCTCGTGCCGAAGCTCGCCGTGACGACTCCCGGGCGGGTGTTGCCGGTGCCGATCGCACCCATCATGTTGTCCCCGCCCCCGGCACTGACCACCACGTCGGTGTTCAGGCCCAAGCGCTTGGCCGTCGAAGCCTGCAGCGTGCCGACCGGTTGATCGCTGGAAATGAGCTTCGGCAGCTTGGCCTCCAGCCCAGCGTCGATTGCCTTCAGCGTTTTCTTCGACCACTTGCGCGTGCGGACGTTGAGCAGTGCCGTGCCGCTGGCATCGCCATACTCCATCACGGCGTTGCCGGTGAGCCAAAAGTTTAGGTAATCATGCGGCAAAAGTACGGTGGCCAAGCGTTTGAAGTTTCTGGGCTCATGCTTTTTCAGCCAAAGAATTTTACCGGCGGTGAATCCGGGCAACACCGCGTTGCCGAGCTCCTTGATCGAGCCATTGAGTCCACCGAGCTTGGCCATGATCTCGTCGCACTCGGCGGCGGTCGAGGTGTCGCACCACAGCTTGGCCGGGCGGATGACCTGCCCCTTTTTATCGAGCGGCACGAAGCCGTGTTGCTGGCCGCTGACTCCGATCGCACGCACCTCGCCCGCCGTGGCTTTGGCCTGCTTGAGCGCGGCGCGGATGCTCCCTTGGGTGGCATCGATCCAATCGGCCGGATGCTGCTCCTTGGCTCCGGCAGGCAGACCGTCGATGAGGCCGTATGCCTTGGCACCTTCGCCGAGCACCTTGCCGTTTTTCGCATCCACCACCAACGCCTTGGTGGACTGCGTGCCGCTATCGATGCCGATAATTAATTCCCTCATGCTGTCGCGAGTAATTGCGGCAAACGAAATACCACACAGAGTGGGTAGAGCCAATACCGGAGGTGGTCTGGCACTTGGCCAAGCGTTACTTTGGCCGGGCGGTTTCGATTTCGTCGTTGAGGGCGGCGAGGTCGAGGAACAGTTTTTCGAGGTCGCGGTAGTAAAGCTCGGCGTCGACGGTTTTCTTGAGCGAGCGCAGCGTCTCGATCTTGGCCTCGGCAGCGAGCCGTTTTTTGCGGAGCGGAGCGGGGATGTCTTTTTCCGCCGGGGGGATCACGGGGAAAACCAAGCGCGACAACCTGCCGTCGGCGCTGCTTTTGCCCTTGGCTTTTTTGTCGGCGCGCACGCCCCGGAACCAGTCGGCCGGCGTGCCCATGCCGTCGCCGTTGTCGTCGAGCAGCGCGTTCTCGGAAACCAACCGATCGTTCTCCCGGTAATACTCACCGGCCTGCCGCGAGGCGATGAGGAACGCCTCGAGCACCGACACCGCGCCGTCCTTGTCGAGGTCGGCTCCCGCCTGGCCAAGCGCGGCCGCCATGTAGCCGCCGAACCGGCAGAAGTTCTGCTCGTAGCCGCTCTTGGTCGCGGTGGCGACAACGCGGTTCGGGCCGGAAAGTGTCCGGATGAACGGCGCACTGCAGGAGCTGGTGTTGATGAACACAAGCGGCCCGCGATGCGGCTTGAGCCAGTGCTGAAATTCCGTGTCCGAGACGTCGTTGCCGACGAGGTTGAACTTGGCCGCCTTGCCGTCAAACGTGCCGTGGCCAACAAGCAGAATCCAAATTTCGCCGTCCGGATTCTCGACCCATTTTTTCAGCGTGGTCTCGACCGTTTTTCGTGCGCCGATGTTTTCCGGCTTGTTGGTGATTTGCACCAACTCAGCGGCGTTGCCGTCAAACGCCTTGGCCAAGTCCACCGCCCACTCGGCGAACAACTCGGTGTACTCCGCCTCGCCGCCGGCCCCGGCAATGATCATTACGCGGCGCTCGGCGGCGGCGTTGAACAACGCCCCCTCCGCAACCGGCTTGGCCAAGGGCAACAGCAGCAGGCTCAGCAAAAAAAATCTCATGGCAGCCAATGCCTCCTTCGCAGCCACCACTCGGTGACGAGCAGCAGCAGCGCGGCGGCGAACATCCACGGCAGATGCCACAGGGTGGTTGGGACCGACTGCATCACGTCCGCCTTTTTCATCGGCAACTCTTTCGCCCAGTCAGCCAAGTCGCCGACGGCGAGCAGTTGGCCGCCGGTGCGCTTGGCCAACTTCTCCATCAGCGTTACGTTGGGCTGGAGCGAGCGAAACTCATCCGCTGCCGGGTTGCTGGCCCAGCCGGTCTCGACTTCGCCGATCATCTTGCCTTCCTCATCCCGCACCTTGGCCCGGGCAACGTAGCCGCCCTCTTCGCCCGGCTTGTACGACGACTCGAACACGCCGATCTCGGTGCCGACCGGCTTCGCCAAGTCGATCGCCTTTGACTCGTCGCCGGCCGGCAACACGCTTAACTCGACGTTGGCGTACCCAAGCGGCTTGAACTCCCCGTCCTTCGCCTTGACGGTCAGTTTCCGACGCGCACCGGATTCGGGCTCGGAGGTGAGTTGCACGCGGTTGGGCACCTCGGCCACGAGCCAGCGGATGATCTGGCGCCAGGCGCGCGGGAGATCGTCGCGCTTGCCGTCGCCGGCCATCTGCCAGCGCCACATGTCGCCGACGAGCAGTGCCGCCGACTTGCCGTGGCCGTATCGCTGGACGACGAGCGCCGGGAGCTTGTTGCCGTTCCCGTCGAGCATCGACGCCATCACGGTGGCGCCGGGCTTGATACGGTCGACCTGGTTGAGCACGCGAAACCGGGGCATGTCCTCGAGGCGGTCCTCCTCGTCCGCCTCCGTCTTGCGAAGGCGCATCCATTTGCTGAGCCGGCCCTCGCGCTCCAGTTTGTATTCCAGGTTGTCCACCGGCGTGACCGCGCCGCGGCGCTGCAGATAGACCGGCAGCAGCTCGGCGATGGGCGTGTTTTCGTAGCCGCCCTGCGTGAACGATTCCTGGCCGCCGAGCATCATGAACCCGCCGCCGCGCTCGGACACATGGCGGCGGATCAACTCGCGCTGGTGCGGCATGAAGAACGCCGACTCGAGGTCGTCCAGAATGATTGCGTGATAGCCGAACAGCTCGGCGGCGCTCTTCGGGAATTCGTCCTTCAACTCCTCCTCGTCCTTGACGTTGAGCCGCTTGAGGATCGGCTTGTCGTAGCGTTCCTCCTCGTCGTCGCCCCCGAAGCCCTTGAACAGCGGGTTGCTGCTTTCGCCCCCGCGGCCGAGAAACACGAACTTGGGCTCGCGCTTGGCAATGCGGATCAGGCCGACGAGGTCGACCTGCGGATCGTCATCGAGCGCCCGCTTGAGGAACTTGTATTCCCAGTTCGGCCGACCGGCGACGTAAAGGATGCGGTACGGCTCCCTGCGCCGCTCGACCGCGACAATGCGGCGGTTGTTGGCCATCGTCGCCTCCTCTTCCACGGGCTGGCCGTCCGGCGATTTCGCCTGGCTCGCTTCGACCGTGTAAAACGACACGCCCACTGCCTCCGGTTTCACTTCAAACTTGATGTTGTTCGCCTGGGCGGCCACGGGGGACTGGGTTTCGATCAGCACGCCGTCCGGGTCGAGCAGCCGAATCTCGATTGGGTCGGTGGGACGAAAGCCGGTGACCTCGAGATCGCAATGGATCGATACCGGCGCATCCTCGAACGGCGACGTCACCTGCACCAAATTGGTGATCGAGATGTCCTTGATGGCGGAGGGCTTGCCCATGACAACCGGGTAGATCGGCGGCAGCGTGCCAAGGCCGTCTTCGAGGCTCTCGAGTTGACGCTCGTCGGTGGCGTTGCCGTCGCTAAACAACAGGATGCCGGCGAGCGGTTGGCCGCTGAAACGCTGGCCCAGTTCGCGAGCCGATCCGATGAGTGAACTGGCGCGGCCCTTGAAATCGAGCGAGGTGAAGTCATCGGTCCAGCGCCGCCGTGTATCAAACATGTAACGCTTGATCACGAAATTCTCGTCAAGCGCCTCCTGCCAGCCACCCGGTTCCGGCTTGAGCGCCTTGGCCATCTCCTCCGCGCGGGAAGTCGTGCTTCCGGCATCCCGGATGGTCATCCCCTGGCTGTTGTCAGCCATCACGGCGATGATGTTCGCTTTCGGCGTGGCCTCCTCCCGCACCCACTGCGGCTCCAGCAGGCAAAAGCAGAGCAGTGCGATGCCCAGCGTCTTAAGTGTGATGCCTGCAAGCTTCAGCCGCATCGGCAGGCGCGTTCGACGGTAGCCCCAAAGCGAAACAAGGATCACCAACGCCGCCACCCCCAGTGCAACCGGCAACAAGTCGCGACTCAGGAAATCGATGGAACCGTATTCAGACATTATCGTTGCAGCTGCGGCCACCCATACGTCCTATAGGACTTATACGACCTATTCATCGCTTTTCTCGCTGCGGCCGCCGAGGCGCTCGTAGTAGCGGCGGACCAACTCGGAGTATTGGGCCGGCACCGGCTCGTGATCGACGGGCACCAGTTCGCGCTTGGGCTGTCGCAGGGACAACTCCTGCTCGAGCCGCTTGTTGATCTCGGTCATCGGGCGGAGTACCTGCATGTCCACCAAGTCCCACTTGGGCGGTTTGCCGTTTTCCTTGTTTTCGCGGCGGATGTCGCGGGCACTTTGGCGCACCTCGGAGACTTGGTTGCGCAGCTCGGGAATCTCGATCACTTCCTCGACCTCGCGGAGCCGGTTCTCCCAGTCTCGGTAGTCGAGGCCGGTCAGCGGCCCGTCCAAATCCAGATTGTCCAAGTCCCGAAACCGGTCGGAACCGCCGCCGCCCCCGGCGTTGTTGCGGTTGCCATCCGGACGGCGGTTGGACAGGTCGTTCGGGTTGCGCGGTTGGCCTCCCTGGCCCTGGGCGGTTTGCGGCTCCTCCGGGTTGTTCGGACGGCCCTGGCCCTGGCCGGGTTGCTCCTGCGGTTCCTCCCGCGCTTGGCCACTGCCGCTTGGCGGCTGGTTTTCGCTGTCCTGTGGGCGTTGCCCTTGGCCAAGCGGGTTCGGCTCGCCGTCTTCCTGCCGCCCCGGGCGGTTGTTCATGGCCTGTTCCATTTCGCGCTCAACCTCCTCGCGCAAGGCGTCGAGCTGGTCGGCGGCAAAGCGCATGGCGTCCTCGTCGCTGCCGATGATTTTCTCGGCGGCATCCTCCACGGTACCGCGCAACTCGGAGATGTTCTCGGTCAGTTCGCGCTGTAAGTCGCTGGTTCTGTTTGAAAGGTTGTTGCGCATCCGGTTTGAAAGTTCGTCAAACGCCTCACCCATGGATAAGTTCTCATTTGAGAGTTCGTCATCCACTGTTATTTTTTCCTGCCGGGCACGTCGAACACCCTCCTCCAGTTCCTGCGAAAGCAATTTCTCCGACTCCTCGGCCTCGCGGGAAACCTGCTCCATCTGCTGCAGCAAATCCTCGAACTGCTCCTTCTGGGACTCGGCCATGTCGAGCGCCTGCTTGAGTTCGCCCTCATCGCTCAGGGAGCGGAAAGTTTCCTGCCGGTCCGCATCGATGGCCCGGTTCAACTCGTCCTGTGACCGGTCGAGTTCGCGCGCGTCCTGGCGCATCTCGCGCATGGCTTCGGCAAACTCGCTGGCGGTTTGTTCCCGGTAATCCTCCCGGACATCGTCGAGGTTCCGACTGGCGCGTGAGCCGGAGTTGGCGGCCTGCGAAAGCTCCTCCCGCTGGAGGTTGCGGGCGGTCTCCTCCATCTGCTCGCGGGCCTCCTCGAGTTGGCGGCGCGACTCGGCCAGCTCGTCGTTCTGGCTGCGATCCATCCGTTGCTGGACATCGTCGAGATCGTCGATCAGCTCGCGCTGTTCCTCCTGCAGGCGCTTGAGTTCGCGCTCGATCCGTTCGCGCTCGGCGTCGTCCTTGGCGTCGAGCAGGGCGATCTGCAGTTCCTGCACCCGATCATTCAAATCCGACTGCCGCCGGGCCAGCTCCTTGAGTCGGTTGAGCGTCTGCAACTGCTCGGCGCGTTCACCCTGCTGCTGGGCCTGTTGCTGCTGCCGCTCGGCCTTGCTCTCCAGTTCGTAGTTGTTGCGCGAGTCCTGCATCTCGAGCTGGTCAAGCTGGCGCTGGGCGCGGTTGCTGTTGCCGCGGCCCTGCTGCTGCTGGCGTTGTTGCTGGGCCTGCTGGCGGGAAATGCGAAACTCATTCTCGCGCAGTTTCTGCAAATGCTGCAGCGCCGTCTGCTCCTCCATGATCGCGTCGGAGAGCGCTTGGCCAAGCGCATCGCCACTGGCGTCCTGGGCCTTGGCCAAGCGGTCGGCGGCGGCCTGCATCGCCTCGTTGGCCTGGTACGCCTGGCCGCCGGACTCGGAGTCCTGCAGCAACGCCGACGCCTGCTCGAGCAGGCCGATCAACTCTTCCTGCGAATCGAATACGACCCCGATGTCGTCGCCAAGTTTTTCATCGGTCACGTCGCGGCGCTTGAGATTCCACGTGGCGCTGATGATGTCCTTCTGCGTGTCGAGCAGGTTGGCGATGGACTGCTGCTGTTCGCCGCCCTGCTCGCCGCCCTCGCCCTGCTGCTGTTGCTGCTGGCGCATGCCCTCGGTGGCAGAACGGTTTTGTCGGAAGATTTCCTCGAACGGCCGCACGGTGGCGAAGAACAAATCGCTGAATCCCCGGCGCAGCCCACCCTCCCGGTCACGGTCGTCGGCCCACAGGAAATAACTCACCACCTGCCCCACCTCGACACCCAAATCCTCCATCCGCAGCACGTGGGCGACGGCAAGCTTGTTGGTGGCCAGACCGCCGGCGCCCAGCGAAATGTAGTGTGGCTCCTCGCCGGCCAACTGGTAGCCGACACCGGCATCGGCCAGCCCGAAGTCGTCCCGAGCCACGCCCTGCAGCCGCATCTCCTCGATCGACGACACCTCCGTGTCGCCGGCCGGCGCCTCGAACTTGAGCGCCGGGGCGGCGTTCTCGAGCACCGTGAACACGTACCGGGCCGGGAATTCGTTGATCCGTCCCTCCGCATCCTCAAGGTGCAGCTCGTAGCGGAACTCACCCGGCTGTTCGAATTCGCGCAGAATCTGAAACTGCGGACTGCCGTCGGCGAGTTGCTTCAACTGGATGTCATCGCCCTCGCCGTCGCGGACCTTGAGCACGGCCGACTTGAGCGGCTTGTTGAACTGGAAATTGAATGTCAGCCCGGTGCCCTCGACGGCGGTCAGGCGGCGGGTGTTGGGGATGACCTTGTCATCTCGCCCGGTGAACTCGGGATAGTCGAGCCGGGCCTCGGACGACTTGAGCTCCGGATACTCAAACACCGACAGCCGGTACCGCTCACCCTGTTGCCCGTCGTAAACCCAATCCCCCCTGTTGTTCTCCTTAAACTGTCCGTCGTAAACCACCCTGTACACGGCGCTCGACTGCACGTTGGCCAAGCGGTAACTGTACGTGGGGTCGTCGAGGCTTTGCTCCATCGTCATCGTGCGCTTGGCCTGCCCCGGTTCCTGCACGGTCAGCTGCACGTCGGATCGAAAGTTGTCGAACTTGGCCGAGATTATCAGGCTCGTGCCACGCTCAATCTCGATATCGCCCGGCTCCACCTCAACGCCGACCTTGGCCAGGCGCGCCGCCGATACGTCCCCGGTTCCCGGCAACTGCAACGCCGCCAGCACAAACACCACCAGCGCCACGGCATGGAACAGGTGCGCCTGAGCCAGGCGACCGTTGGCCTCGAATTCCCATCCCTGCTTGTGGGCCGCGCCGAGCGCCTCGGTCAAGACACGCTGCTGCAGGTAGTCGAGTTGGCCGGGATCATTTTTCGCGATCTGCTCCGAGGCGGTCTCGAGCAGCTTGTTGAGATCAGGATGATGCCGCTCAATCCTCCGGACGATCTCGGCCAGCGTCAGCCAATCGACGAGCAGCACCTTCAGGAAAACCAGCGCCGCCAGTACAGCCCCCGCCGTCCCGATGACCGGCCAGGCGAGGCGCAGGTCCATTTCTGCCGCTTGGCCAAGCGCAATTACGCCAAGGCTGGCCAGCGCGCAAAGCCCCCAGCACACGGCCAGGCCGGTGTACAGTTTCTGCCGCCGATGCTGCCGCCGGTGGAGGATCAGGAATTCCTGGAGTGTTTTTGGCTCGTTCATGTCGTGACAGGTTCGGCCGACCGGCTGCCCTTCGCAGCCAGCACGGTTTCAAGAGTGACAAACAAAAGCACCGCCGCCAAGGCCCACTGCCAATATTCGAGACGATGCGTCTCCGTTTTTTTGGCCGCCTCGATGACGGCCGGGGCGGCTGCCGGGGCGCTCATCGGCAGGCCGAGTTTTTTAAATTGATCCATGCGAACCGGCTCGGTGCGGCTCTCCGCCGGCGGGAGGTTCACCGCGAACGTCTCCGACCAGCCACTGCCGTTCGCGGTGTACAGGCCGGGGGCGGCCGGTGTGAAAATGGTGTCCACCGGGATCACCGTCGACCCGTCACCCGGCGGCAGAACGGTAACGCCGCCACCGGCCTGGCCGTTGTTGAACTGCGACACGTCCACCTTGCTGCCGACGACGAACTGCCGCGACTGGGTCTTTTCATCCAGCACGGGCCGGAGGATCGAGTAAAGCAACGGGATGAACTTGGTCGAGAGCGCCAGTTGGCTGTCGGCCGGTGTCCAGCCGGAGGCCATCAAAAGCAACCGGCCGCGCCGCGCCGCGAGCCAAGCCGGTGCGCCAGAGTCAAACCGGGCAAGCACGTCGATGCCGTCGTCGGGCAGGTTTTGAAGCTCGCGGTAATTCCAGAAATGCAGATTGGTGAAGTCGCTGTACCGTGCGTCGCGAAAGACCGCCAACAGCGGGTCGTCGGGCAGCTTGACGTCGAGCAGCGCGAAGTCGCTCGACGTCACGTCGCGGATGACCACACCGTCCGCACCCAGCCATTGGCCGAGGTTCGCGGCCTGGCTCGGCGACCGCACGACCATCAGCGCGGTGACACCCCCCTCGATCGCTTGGCCAAGCGCTTGGGCCAGCGAATCGTCGACGGCATCGCCGATGACGAACAGGTCGGCCTCCGGCAGCGGGCCGCTCGATCGACCGCTGACGGCCTCGACCTGAAAATCAAGACTGCTCGACGGCTGAAACGCGTTCGCCAAATAAAACAGCGACCCCTCGGCGTCGTTCGGTTTGTCGTCGCCGACGTACACGATGCGCACGGTCTGCCTCCGGACGGGCGCGAAATGAAACTGGTTGTCGAACGCCGCCGCGTCGCCCCGGATGGCCAGCCGCTCGACCGGCTTCCCGACCCAGTCGCCCGGCAGCTCAACCACCCGGCTGCGCCCCGGCGGGACGTGCACCTTTTGGCTGAACGTCTCGCCGGCGGTCGTGTGCGCCAAAAACTCCAGCTCATCGCCGATGCCGCTGGGTGAGTTGCTGATGCGGAACGACGGCGCGGCCCCGGCGGTGATCCACGGCGCTCCGGAGGCGACCTGCTCGATGCCGGCGTTGCCCTGGTCGTCCTCGGCGATCTGCTCGAGCGTCACCGTGACGCCCGCAGGCCACTCGTAACCCTGCACCTCATCGAGATGACTGCCGCCCTTCTGCAAGTCACTGACGACGATGATCTCGCGCTTGGCAAACGGCTGTTCGTCCGCTTCCGACTGGGTCTCCTGGATCGCCTCACCGACGGAAACAAGCGCTTGGCCAAGGTTGCTGCCGCCGAAGCCCGGCTTGGCCAAGCGCTCGAGCCGGTCGTTCACCTCCGCCTCCGACGCGCTGCCAACCCACGACTTGACCTCGGCCAACGACGCCGTCGCGTCGTCGAAGGCGATCAGCGAGAACTGGTCACCGGGGCCGAGCCGGCCAAGCGCGCTTTGCACCTTGGCCTTGGCCCGCGCCCACAGGTCGCCGCGCTGCATGCTGGCACTGCGGTCAAGCAGCACGGTGACCCACTGCCGGTCGCGCCGCGCCGCGTCGGCGGGATTGTCCACCGCGACGAACGGCCGCGCAAAAACGAACGCCAGCAGCAGCAGCGCGAGGCAGCGCAACAGCAACAGCAGCAGGTGCGTCGGCCGCCGCTTGCGGTCAACCGGAGGGCTGGTCTTATCGAGGAACATCAGGCTGCCGAACGGCTGCTTGTTCTTCGGCCGGTCGTGCAGCAGGTGCAGGATGATTGGGATGGCGAGGCCAAGCGCCCCCAGCAGGTAAAGCGGCGTCAGGAAGCTCATGCGGCAGCCCTCCCGTTCGAGCGGCGCTGCCGGACGACGGCGCGCGCCGGGCGTTCCTCAAGGAAGCGCCGCAATACCCGCTCGAGCGGCTCGGCGGTCGTCACGCGGAACCCGGGGATGCCCTGCGCGCTGAACATCGCGTCGAGCGCGTCGTTGTGCGCTGTCATTTTCTGCCGGTACGCCTCGCGGGCCATGCCGGGATCGAGGATGAGGTTTTGGCCGCTCTCCATGTCCTCAAAAATCGCGGCTGCCTCGTAGTTGAAATCGACCTCGCGCGGGTGCAGCACCTGCACGGCGCGGACGTCGTGCCCGGCGGCGGTGAACAGGCTCAGGCAACGCTCCAGCTCGTCGAGCGGCGAGAGGAAATCGGACACGAGCACGATCATGCCGCGCTTGCCAACGAGCGCGGCGAATTTCTCCAGCGACTGGCACAGGTCGGTGGCGTTGCCGGCCGGCTGGGTCTCGAGCCGGCCAAGGATCGTCTTCAACTGGTCCTGCCGGTAGCGCGGCGGGATGAACTCGCGCACGTCGCGGTCGAACGTCGCCAAGCCGATCGCATCGCGCTGCTGCGTCAGGAACCACGCCAGCGACGCGGCGAATGTGCGGGCGTAGTCGCTTTTTTTCACGCCGGCCTCGTCGCCGCCGAACTCCATCGACCGAGAGAAATCAACCAGGAACGTGCAGCGCAAATTGGTTTCGTCCTCGAATTTCTTGATGAACTCGCGGTCGGTCCGCGCCATCACTTTCCAGTCGAGGAACCGGACGTCGTCGCCGGGCGAGTATTGGCGGTACTCGGTGAACTCGGTGGAAAAACCGGTGCGCGGACTGCGGTGCAACCCGCTCATGAACCCCTCGACCACGGCCCGCGCCCGGAGCGAAAGGCTCCTGATTTCCATCAGGACCTTTGGGTCCAGAAAACGGTGCGTTGTGGCGGGACGGCTCACGGCACGGGAACGGTCTCGAGGAGCTTCTCGACAACCTTGTCGGCGTCGACGCCTTCGGCCTCGGCCTTGAAGTTGGGCAGGATTCGGTGGCGCAGCACCGGCACGGCAAGCGCCTTGACGTCGTCCGGCGTGACGTGGGCGCGGCCCTGCAACAGCGCGCGCGCCTTGCCGCCGAGAATCAGCGCCTGGCCGGCCCGGAGGCCGGCACCCCAATTGACCCACTCGTTGACGAAGTCCGGCGTGCCGGCTTGGCCGGGGCGCGAACTCGCAGCCAAGCGCACGGCGTAACGCACGACCGAGTCGGCCACCGGCACCTTGCGCACAACGCCCTGAATGCGCAGCACCTCCTCCGCGCTGAACACCGGGCTGGGCGGCACTTCCTCGCGCCGGGTGGTTTCGCTGACGACACGCACCTCATCCTCCTCCGGCAGGTAGTCGATGAACACGTTGAGCAGGAAGCGGTCGAGTTGCGCCTCCGGCAGCGGATAGGTGCCCTCCATCTCGATCGGGTTTTGCGTGGCCAGCACGAAGAACGGCTGGGGCAGCTCGCGGCTTGTACCGCCGACGCTGACCTGTTTTTCCTGCATCGCCTCGAGCAGCGCGGCCTGCGTCTTGGGCGGGGTGCGGTTGATCTCGTCGGCCAGCAGGACGTTGGTGAAAACCGGCCCCGACACGAAGCGCAGCTCCCGGCCGTGCTCGCCGTCGGTGAGAATCTCGGTGCCGGTGATGTCCGCCGGCATCAGGTCGGGCGTGAACTGGATGCGATGAAAACCGAGATCAAAAATCCCGGCGATGGCCCGCACCATCAGCGTCTTGGCCAGGCCGGGCACACCGGTGATGAGGCAGTTGCCCCCGGCGAAAAGCGTGACGAGAATCTCCTCGACCGCCGCCTTCTGCCCGATGATGACGCGGCCCAGTTCCTGTTCGATTTTTTCGCGGCCGGCAGCGATCTGCTCGACCGCCTGCCGGTCCTCGTCGTGTGTGGTTTCGGTGTTTTCCATTTTAGTGAGTCATTGCGTAAAAAATAATGTTGATGCCCATCGGGTACGCCTTGGGCTCGGAGAATTCCTTGAAATACCATTCGCCGGCGCGGCTCTCCTCCTCCCATCCGTCCCCGAGGTCGGTGTTGTGGCAGATGATCGTCATCAGCCGGCCATCGTCGTCGTACACCCCGCGATAATGCGGGGTCTCCGCGTCGTGCCGCTCCCAGGTGATGCCGTACGGCGCACCGCGGATCGCGTCGCCGGGGTTGGGCACCTGCGGCTTTTCCTTGAGCGGAAACACGCACTGGAACACCTCGTGCCCCAGCGGCAGCTCGACGATCTCCCGCGACGGGAACACCCGCTTGAACTCCCGCTCGAAATTCCGCCATTCGGCCTCGCCCCAAAAGTCGTCCACCATCAGGAAGCCGCCGGTGAGCAGATATTTCCGCAGCGCCTTGACCTCATCGTCACTCAGGCTCATCTCGCCCGGCTCGATGAGGTAGATGAACGGGTATTGAAACAGCTTGGCCTCGGTGAGGTTGAGCACCGTGCCATCGGGATCGACCTTGAGCGCGGTGAGCTGCTGCAGGCGAAACGACATGTTGAGGTCGCTCTCGGGATAGTCGATCGACCACTTGCCGCGCCCCCGCCAGCCGCCGCCCCACGAGTCGTACTGGATGCGGGCGAAGGTGAACGTGTCGTGCGGCATTTCCCCGTCGCGCTCCCAGTCCTCGACACCGGCGCGATCAGCGCGAGACCAACTGTGCTGGCTCCACGCCACGAACGTGGCCAACGTCAGCGTGGCCAAAACCAGACCAAGGCCAAGCCGGCGGGACGGATGACGCAGACGGTTCATTGCGCCTTGGCCTCCTCGGCGGGGGGCTTGGGCTTGGCCAAGCGGGTGAGCAGTTTTTGCGCGGCGCGAAATCGTGGCGCGTCCTCGAGCGCCTGCAACACATGGCGCTTGGCCTCGGCCGGCGACCGGTCGGCCAGCGCGGTGGCCAGGCGGAAATGCAGATCCACCGGGTCGGCCGGATCGAGCAGCAACAGCCGCTTGAGCGGCCGGAGGGTCGCCTCCGTGTTGCCGGTTTGCTGCGCGGTCAACGCCATGTAACGGTGGCCGATGGGCGAAAGCGGGTTGGCCGAAAAGAAGCGCTTAGCCAAGCGATCGACCGCCGGCCAGTTTTCGCGCTCGGCGTGGATTTCCATCAGCCGCCCGTACAGCTTGGTCGCCGCGTCCTCGATGGCGGCCCATTGCTCGAGCACGGCCAGTTCCTCCTCCGGTTGGCCAAGCTCGCGGTGTGCGCGGGCGAGCATGCCGTACGGCGAGCCGCCGCCGCGCTGCCTCGGGTGCAGCCGGATCGAGCGCTCGAGCAGCGGGATCGCCTCGAGGTAGTTCTCCTCCTCGACGAGGTTGGCGCAGGTGGTGTTGAGCGCCCAGATGTTGTCCGGGTTGGCCTCGAGCCAATCGACGATGGCGTTCTTGTCGAGCGGGTTGACCTCGAGCGGCGTCGGCTTGGCCAAGTCCGCCTCCGGGGCGAACGCCTTGGCCAAGCCGGTGGCAAACGCGGTGAACCCCTCCTCGAGCTTGGCCAACGGGGCAGCGTGCTGCTCGATGGCGATGTTGATGAACACGCCCTGGCCAAGGTCGTGCAGAATGTTGCTGATGCACGCCTCGCCAAAATGCTCCACAAGATACTCGACCACGAGCGACGACTGGTAGTAGGCGAACTGCATGTGCTCGGGGCTCTTCGGCACGAGGAACGCCATGCTGAGCCGCTCGAGCGGGGTCATCTCGCCATTGAGGATGAAATCGCGGTATTCGGGCGTCATTTGCTCGCCCCACGAGCTGTGCCGCAGCCGCTCCTCGTAGACCGAGATGCCCTCGCTGAACCAGCGCGGCATCTTGTTGCGCGTCTTTTGCAGCGTGATCACGTGGCAATACTCGTGCCACAGCAGCGACTGCCAGTTTTGCTGGAAGCCAACGAGCGACTTCGGGCTGTTGGCCGTGATCAGTTTGCCGAAGCAGATGCCCATGTAGCCGTCGCCGCCCGGGATGCCGAACGTCCGCACGGCGAAATCTTTTTTCTCCGGGAAAATCTCGACGATCACCGGGCCTTCGATTTGCGTGTCGTATTTTGCCGAGAACAGCTCACGCGCCTCGGTCAGCAGGTCGATCGCCTCGTCGCCGTACAGCGCGGACTCGTCGCGGGTCATCCGCAGCAGAAAGCCGTTGCGGTCGATGGTCACGTATTTTTTCAGCGAGTCGTGCAGCGTGAGCAGGTTGAACGTCGTCACGTCGTAGCCGTCGGCCTCGTGCGCCTCCCCGGCCAGCCTCCATCCCTCCTCATCCTCGCCCAGCCGCAGCAGATCCTGCGCGAGCTGCGTCTTGGCCGGAATGTAATCGTTGCTGAACTTGAGCGCCTGCCGCTGATGCGCCGCGCCCTCGGCGAACAGGTATTTCGACGACAGTTTTTTGCCGATCTCATGATCGACCAGCGGGTTGGTCTTCCAATATTTCAAGCCGTTGGCCCGCGCCGCCTCGGCCTTGGACGGTTCGTTGCGGACCGTGTGGAGCGCGGCCTGCAGCGCCCAACTCGCAGCATGGTGCGGGTTGACCTTGAAGATCGCCTTGAGGATGCCGTTGGCTGCGTCGTACTGCTCGGCGTCAGCCTGGTTGTGCGCCTGCAACAGCAGCGACGGGACGTGATCCGGGTTGGCGAACATCGCCGTGTGCAGCGGTTCCCCCATCTGCGACGGGTCGCTCTCGGCGTACGCCTTGGCCAGCCCATGCAGCAGGTCGGCGTCCTCGGGGTAATGCCCGATCGCCCGCGTGAACGTCCGCCCGGCCAGCTTGAAGTCGCGCTTGGCCAAGGCCAGTTCACCCACCGCCAGCAACGCCTCGCGGTTGTCCGGGTCGGACTTGAGCACACGGTCGTACAGGTTTTCCTTCACCTGCTTCGGGTCGTACGCTTTGGTCTTGAGCGCTGCCCGGCCAAGGAAGACGATCGTGTTCTCGTCACTCAAGGTGCGCCGGCCGTTGATGAACTGCAGGATGACCTGCAGCATCTGGGTGGCCTGCGCGGCGTCGCCGTTGGCCTCGTAGGCGAGATGAAACAGCCAGAGCGCCTCAGCGTTGTAGCGATACCGGTAATCGTCGAGCAGTTCCGTGGCAAACCGCGCCGCCTCGGGATATTGCCCGGTGGCCAGCCGCGCCCGAAGCAGCAGCAGCCGCCAGCCGCTGTCATATTCCTTGGCGGCGATGGCCTCCCCGCTGGCCTTGATCGCCTGGTCGTACTCGCCGATGGCGAAAAACTCGCGCGCCTCCTTGAGCGTCGCCGCCCGTGCTTGGCCAAGCGCCAGGCAGGCCAAGGCCAGCAGCATGCAATACGGAAAAAAACGAGGCATCAAACCCACCGCCCTCATCATACCGTCCAATCGCGGATTAAGTTACTGTCGCTCTGTAGAAAATGTGTCATCGGCTCGCTGGCCAGCGTCCGTTTGCGGCCCTGTTTCTACAAGACAAATCGCCGCTTGAACGTTGCTTTGCGGCCAAGCGGTGGTAGATTTTTCGACATGAACCGTCGCCGATCGTCGCTCCTGCTTGGGTTCGTCCTCCTCGGAGCCGCCTGGCCCGTCGCGGCGGCAGAGTCCACCGTGCGCCTCACCCGCGTGCCCCGCCACGGGGTTCAGCCCAAGGCCGTGCTGGATCACAAAGGCACGCTGCACCTGGTCTATCTCGCCGGCGATCCCGGCGGCTCGGACGTGTTTTACACCCGTCGACGGGCGAATGAGACGGGGTTCGCCAAGCCGCTTCGCGTCAACCAGACCCCCGGTAGCGCGGTGGCAGTCGGCACCATTCGGGGTGCCCGGCTCGCGCTTGGCCAAATGGGCCGCGTGCACGTCGCCTGGAACGGCTCGCACAAGGCGGGGGAAAAGGGCCACGGCGCGCCGATGTTTTACACGCGATTGATTGAGGACGGCGGCGGCTTCGAGCCGGAACGCAATCTCATGACCCGCACCCGCACGCTCGACGGTGGCGGCGCAGTCGTCGCCGATGCCAACGGCAACGTGCAGGTGGTCTGGCACGCCGCCCCGCTCGGCGCCGCGCATGGCGAAAATGCGCGGGGCGTGTACGTGGCCAAGTCGTCCGACCACGGCAAGACGTTTGCCCGCGAAGTAGGCATCAATCCCCTGCCCGGCACGTGCGGTTGCTGCGGGCTCGACGCCTTCCTCGACCGGGACGGCCGGCTGCTGACCCTTTACCGTGGCGTGCGCGATGCCCAGCGCGACATGATGCTGCTCGTCGGCAACCGGCCCGCCGCCGCCAAGTCGCTCGTCGTCGGCCCGTGGACGGTGCGCACCTGCCCGATGAGCGCGGCGGCGTTTGCCCAAGCCCCCGGCGGCATCGCCGGCGCATGGGAGGCCAAGGGCGACATCCACCTGGGCTGGTTCGGCACCGGCGGCGCGTCGGTCAAAAACAGCACGCTCATCCACCGCCAAGCCCATCAGCGGCATCCGTCCATCGCCGCCAACACGAACGGCACGATGCTGGTCGCGTGGTCGGAAAACACCGGCTGGAAAAAAGGCGGCGACCTTGCCTGGCGCATTTACGACGCCAAGGCCAAGCCAACCGGCCAACCGGGCCAGCGCCTCCGCGGCGTGCCGAAGTGGAGCTTCGCCGCCGCCGTCGCCCACCCGGACGGCTCGTTCGAGATTCTGCACTGAGCGCCGCTTGGCCAAGCGGCATCGGGGAGTCCCCTCCAAAAAAACTTGCTTCAACGACGGCCAAGCGCGGACAGTCGGCGCATGGATCAGCCGGATCAACTGAGGGAACTCTTTCGAATGCAAAAATCGCTCAATGAGCGGATCGGCGTGCAGACCGACGGGATGAGCGACGAACAGAAAACCGAATGGGTGCTCAACTACTGCCGCGCCATGGGGCAGGAAATCGCCGAGTTGACCGACAGCGTGCCGTGGAAATGGTGGGCCAAGTACCAGAAACTCGACGAGCAAAACGCCCGCGTTGAGGTCGTCGATCTGTTCCACTTCCTCATCAGCCTCGCGCAGGTGCTCGGCATGAGCGCCGACGACGTCTTCGCCGCGTACGTGAAAAAGAACGAGGTCAACTTCCAGCGGCAGGACAGCGGCTACACCGAGAAGGACGAGGCCGACTCGCGCCACATTTGAGGCCGCCTCGCGAACGATGAGCGATCCCGCCGCAGACATCGCACGGGTGCTGGTTTCCGAGGAGGAAATCCGGCGGCGCGTCAGTGAACTGGCGGAACAGGTGCAGACCGACTTCGCCGGGCGCGACCTCGTCGTGGTCGGGCTGCTCACCGGCACGCTGATGTTCCTCGCCGACCTCGTGCGTGAAATCGACCTGCCGCTGCGGCTCGACTTCATCGGCGTGTCCAGCTACCGCGACGGCACCGAGTCGGCCGAACTTGTCTTCACCAAGGAACTCAAGCTCGACGTCAATGGCCGCGACGTGCTGCTCGTGGACGACATCCTCGACACCGGCAAAACCCTCCGCGCCGTCATCGACAAACTCAACGGCATGGCCCCGCGCCAAATCCGCACCTGCGTCCTGCTCTCAAAGAAGGCCCGGCGCGAATACGACATCCCCGCTGATTACATTGGCTTCGAGATACCCGACGAGTTCGTCGTCGGCTACGGCCTCGATTACGCCGAGAAATACCGCAACCTGCCAAGCATCGGCGTGCTGAAGGAGTTGGCAGTGAGCCGTGAGCGGTGAGCAGATGCTTATCAACGTAACATTCTGGTCGTACTTCCGGGATCACGCCGGTTGCTCGGAAACGGTAGTCGAACTCGAAACCGGAGCCACCTTGGCCAAGTTACACGAGATCGTTTGCGAGCAATTCCCCAAGTTGGCGGACGCCCGAAACAGCACGCTCAAGGCCGTCGGGCTGGAATACGAGAGTGACGATTTCGTCCTGAGCGACGGCGATGAAGTGTCGTTCTTCCCGCCGGTGCAGGGTGGTTGACTGATGAAAACCGAACTGACTATTTCAACCGACGCGATCGACGAGACGGCCTTGGCCAAGCGCCGTGTGATGGATGACGGCATGGGGGCGGTCGTCTGTTTTCTGGGCGTGGTGCGCGGGAGCGAGGGCGATGCATCGATCACCGCGCTCGATTATGAAGCCCACGAGGAGATGGCTCGCCATCAATTCGGGCTGATTTTCGATGCTGTCGAAAAGCGGTGGCCGGTGGAGTCGGTGCGCTTGGTTCATCGGCTCGGTGTCGTGCCGGTGAACGAGCCGTCGCTTTGGGTGGAAGTGACCGCACCGCACCGCGCGGAGGCGTTCGACGCCTGCCAATTCCTCATCGACGAGATGAAGCAGAAGGTGCCCATCTGGAAAAAGCCGCTGCCGGCCTAACCCAATACGTCGCAGGCGTAGGCGAGGGCTTGGTCGCGGGTGGTGAGTTCGCCGGCGAGTTGGCGGTGCCGGATGTCGCTGAGCAACTCCCCCAGCCCCGGCCCCGGCGCTTGGCCAAGCGCGATCAAGTCAGCGCCGTCGAGGAGCGGTTTTTGCAGTTCCGGCTGGTCTTGGAACTCGGCGAACTTGGCCTGCAAAAACTGGAAGTTCTCCAGCCTGCCGGTGGAGGCGAGGCTGTCGAGCCAGTGTAACGCCAGTTCGACCGGGAAGGTCGGGCGGAGGAATAGTTTCCGCAACGTGGCGGGGCGCATTTTTTGCGCGTCTTTCAACTGCATATGGTGGCGCACGCAGGTTTTCACCGCGGCGCTCTCGGCCTTGGGGAAGCGCAGGCGGTTCATGATCTCAATCGTCATCTCCGCGCCGGTGGTCTCATGGCCCAAAAAACGAATGCGCCCCTCGTCGCGAGTCTGCGTCACCGGCTTGGCGATGTCGTGCATCAGCACGGCCCAGATGAGCGTCGAGCCGGCGTCGGCCGGCAGATGGCCGAGCATGAGGCGAATGTGGGTGAACACGTCGCCCTCGGGGTGGTACCCCGGTGGCTGTTCGCAGCCGATGGTGGCGGCCAGTTCCGGCAGCACCTCAGGCAGCAGCCGGCTCGCGCGCAGCAGGTCGAGACCTCGCGCGGCGTGCGGCGCGCGAAACAGTTTCAGCAACTCGTCGCGGATGCGCTCGGCGCTCACGTCGCGGATGGCGGCGGCGTGATGCTGCACGGCGGCGAAGGTCTCCGGCTCGATCGCAAAGTCAAGTTGCGCAGCGAACCGCACGGCACGCAGCAGGCGCAGCCGGTCCTCGCCGAAGCGCTTCGCCGGATCGCCGATGGTGCGGATGCGCTTGGCCTCGAGGTCGGCTTGGCCGCCGACCCAGTCGTGCAACGCGTCAGCGAGCGGGTCGTAAAACAGTCCGTTAATGGTGAAGTCGCGCCGCAGGGCATCCTCTCGCGCGTCGGTGAAGCGCACGCTGCCGGGTCGCCGCCCGTCGGTGTACCCGGCCTCGGCGCGGAAGGTGGCCACCTGGTATTCGTGCCCGGCCTCGAGCACCATGATCACGCCGAACTGTTTGCCGACCGGGATGGTCTTGCGGAACAGCCCCTCGATCTCGTCCGGCCGGGCGTCGGTGGCGATGTCGTAGTCGTGCGGCGCTTGGCCAAGCCGGGCGTCACGCACGCAGCCGCCAACCCAATAGGCCTGAAACCCGGCCCGGGCCAGGCGCTTGGCCAAGCCGAGGGCGCCCTCTTTGAGGCTGTCGACTGGGATGTCTGCGGAGTCGGGCATGGCGGGTCGGCTCGGGCCGTTGCCGCAGTTTTCCCCCGAAAACCAGCCGCAATCAAGCCACGGGACCCGCCAAGCGCGGGGTCGGCAGTGGGTAAACGCTAATTGCCTTTCCCGGATTCGGAGCCTCGATTAACCTCCCGCGCGTGCTGGAACGGCGCAAAACCGGCGAGAAGATGCTGCGTGGCATTCCCGTGTCGCAAGGGGTGAGCCGCGGCCGTGTCGTGGTGCTGAACCGCACGCGCATTGACCCGGCCAAGTCGGTCATCTTCAAGTCCGACCTGAGCGCGGAAGAGGACCGGCTCGAGGCCGCGCTGGCGGAAACGCGCCAGCAAATCGTCGCGATGCAGTCGCGGCTGCGCGATGCGATGGGCGCCAAGGAGGCGCTGATTTTCGACTCCCACCTGCTCGTGCTGGAGGACCCGATGCTGCTCGAGGAGGTGTCGCGCTTCATCCGGGAGGACCTAGTCTCGGCCGAGTTTGCATTTCATTCGGCCTCGGAAAAGTACGCCGACGCCCTGGCCAAGGTGGAGGACGCCTACCTGAGCGAGCGTGCCGCCGACATCCGCGACGTGACACAGCGAGTGCTGGCCAACCTCATGGGCCGGCCGACCTGCGCCGGCCTCGTTAACCTGACCGAGCCGTGCATCGTCGTGGCTCACGACCTAACGCCCTCCGACACGGCAACGATGGATCCGGCGAAGGTGCTCGGGTTCATTACCGAGGTCGGCAGCCGCACGTCGCACACCGCCATCCTCGCGCGGTCACTGCGCATCCCGGCGGTGCTCGGACTGGGCGGGGCGATCGGCGAGTTGCAAAGCGGCCTGTCCGTGCTGATCGACGGCTTCAACGGCTTTGTCGTCATCGACCCGGCGGAGCAGACGCTCTTCGAGTACGGCCAACTCGTCGAGCGGCAGGCCTCAATCGAGGAGAGCCTCGAGATCATCCACGACGACGCGGCGGAAACGAAGGACGGCCACCGGATCATCCTCTCCGCCAACATTGAGCGGGCGGCCGATGTCGAGAGTGTCCTGCAAAGCGGCGCGACCGGCGTCGGGCTGTTTCGCACCGAGTTCCTGTTCATCAACCGCAGCGACCTGCCGGACGAGGAGGAACAGTTCGCCGCCTACCGGCGAGTGACCGAGTCGCTCGCGCCGGCCCCGGTGATCATCCGCACGCTCGATCTCGGCGGCGACAAGCTGCTCTCGCACGTCAACGTGGCCGAGGAGATGAACCCGTTCCTCGGCTGGCGCGCCATCCGGCTCTGCCTCGAGGAGAAGGATTTGTTCCGCACGCAGCTCCGCGCCATCCTGCGGGCCAGCGCCTTTGGCGACCTGAAAATCATGTACCCGATGGTCTCCGGCGTGGAGGAACTCGAGGCCGCCAACGTGCTGCTCGACGAATGCCGCGACCAACTCCGCGCCGCCGGCACGGCCTTCGCCGACACGATCGAGATCGGGGTGATGATCGAGACGCCGTCTGCGGCGATGATCGCCGACAGCCTTGCGCGGCGCGTGCAGTTTTTCAGCATCGGCACCAACGACCTCATTCAGTACGCGTTGGCCGTGGATCGGTTGAACGAGAAGATCGCTCATCTTTACGAGCCGACGCACCCCGGCATCCTGCGCCTGATTCAGGCCACGGTGGACGCCGGCCAGGCACACGGCATCTGGACCGGGGTCTGCGGCGAGATGGCTGGCGATCTGGCCGCCGTGCCGCTGCTGCTGGGGCTGGGCGTGGCCGAGTTGAGCGTGACGCCGTCGATGGTGCCGCGCGTGAAGATGCTCATCCGCAGCATCGAGATGGCGCAGGCACGGGAGCTGGCGGCCTTCGCGCTGGACAGCGATTCGCCGAAGGAAATCCTCGCCCGCGCCGAGGCCTTGGCCAAGGCGGCCGTGCCGGATTTTTTCGAAGGGACGGCGTAACAACGGCCCATTCATTCTCGCGGACCGTCTTGAATTCCTTCTCCCTCAGGGAGAAGGTGGCCGCAGGCCGGATGAGGTTGAAAGCTCCGGGATGTTTTTTCTGCTGCGCTCGTTGATTGATATCCAGATTAATTTGTTTTAAATCGTTCATCGACTTGAAACTTGAATCTAAAAACTTAAAACTCCCCACACGGGAAGTGAACCAAACCTCATCGATCAACAACGCACGCTCCATCCATTTCGTCGGCATCTGTGGCACCGCCATGGCCTCCGTCGCGGCGGCGTTGAAGGAACGCGGTGCGGCGGTCACCGGCTCGGATGAAGGTATCTACCCGCCGATGTCCACCTTTCTCGCGGAGCGCGGCATCGAGGTCCGGCCGCTCGACGAGGCCAACCTCGCGCACCGGCCGGATCTGGTCGTCATCGGCAACGCCATCTCACGCGGCAACCCGGAGGCGGAGTGCGTGCTTGAGCAGAAGCTCAATTACTGCTCGCTGCCGGAGCTGCTCAAGCACCGGTTCCTGCACGGCAAACGATCGCTCGTCGTCACCGGCACACACGGCAAGACAACCACCGCGTCGCTGCTGGCGTGGCTGCTGGAGCACAACGACCTCAATCCAAGTTTCCTCATCGGCGGCATCCCGAACAACCTTGGCCAAGGCGCGCGCTTCACCGAGAGCGACTGGTTCGTGATCGAGGGCGACGAATACGACACGGCCTTTTTTGACAAGCGCAGCAAGTTTGTCCATTACCTCCCCGAGGCGGTTGTCATCAACAACCTCGAGTTTGACCACGCTGACATCTTCGGCAGCCTCGCCGACATCCAGACTGCGTTCCGGCGGCTCATCAACATCGTCCCGCGCAACGGCCTGCTCTTGGCCAACGGCGACGACGCCCACCTCGAGCCACTGCTCGGCATCGACCACTGCCCCGTGCGCCGCTTCGGCCTGGGCGGCGATTGCGACAACTTGGCCGGCGACCTGACCCACAGCGAAAGCGGCTCCGGGTTCCGGCTCGGCGGCACGGCCTTCCGCCTCCCAATGATCGGCGAACTCAATGTCCGCAACGCCCTGGCCGCACTGTTGCTCGCGCGCTACGCCGGGCTCAGCGACGGGCAGATTCAGTCCGGCTTCGACACCTTCGAGGGCATCCGGCGCCGGATGGAAATTCGCGGCAAACAGAACGGCGTCACGGTTATCGACGACTTTGCCCACCACCCGACCGCCATCCGCGAGACGCTCAAGGCGCTTGGCCAGCGGTATCCCGGCCGGCGCGTCTGGGCGATTTTTGAGCCGCGCAGCAACACCACGCGGCGCAACCATTTCCAGGCCGAGCTCGCCGACGCCCTGCGCTTGGCCAAGCGCGTCGTCGTGGCCGAGGTCGCGAAAGCCGGACAAATCCCCGCCGAAGAGCGCCTCGACCCGGCGCGGCTGATGGAGGATATCCGCGCCACCGGGGCCGATGCCGTCACCCTCCCCACCGCCGACGCGATCGTGGATCATGTCGCCAACGAGGCGGCGGAAGGCGACATCCTCTGCGTCCTCAGCAACGGCGGCTTCGGCAACATCCACCAAAAACTGCTCGACGCCCTCGGCCGGTGACTGCGGCCTGTTTTATCGGCGGCGGATGCGAAACTTCGTGTATTGTGAACTGGGCCGGTAGTAGGTGGGAACCCGATAACCCGGAACCGACACCTGCCGGGTGAAGATCGTCTGCGGCCGGGTGCGAATGCTGCGGTTGATGGCCTTCACCGTCGATTTCTCCAGCAGCGAATACCGGTTCGTGTGCTGTTTCTGTTTCTGCGCCGCCTTGTAGTACGGTTCGCGGCTACCCATGAACACCTTGCCCTTCGGCGGAGCGGTGATGACCGTCGGCTTGCCTGCGACCGGCTGTGGTGGCGACTGCGGCTTGGCCGTCGCGGTCCGGAACGTGTCGCCGGTCAGGCTTAACGACAGCGGCACGCCGCCCGCCTCGATCCGCACCCGCCCTGCGGCGGCATCGACCGAGACCAACCGCAGCGACCCGCCGTCGTCCCCCTCAACCAGCGTGAAGTGGGCGGTGCGTGCCGGCTCGGCAGTGTGATCCACCTTGGCCACACAAACCCGGTACGTGCCGCGCAGCCGGTAAATGCCGGTCAGCTTGTAGTCGATGCCCTCCGGCAGCGACGGCGGCCCGGCCACCTCGTAGGTCTCCACGCGGAACGCCACGCCGTCGGACTTGCCGGGGTACGACACCGTCGCCTCGCGGCCATTGCCCTCGATCACTTGGCCAAGTGGCTGCCAGTCGCCTTCGCCGGTCTTGCTGAAAACCTGATAGGCCAGGCCGCTTTCGGTCTCGAACTCGAGCTGCACCGACTCGCGCTTGGCCAGCGGCACGGCATCGGCCTGGGGCTCCGAAACCGACTCCGCTGAACCCGTCAACATCCCGAAACTCACGATGAACCCGGCGGCCATGGCTTTCATGAGTCCGAGGCTAGTCCCGGCCGCCCGGCGGCGCAAGCCTTGTCCATTGCCAACGGCAGGGGCCGCGCCTAGACTCGGCGCGGCCTTGGCATGAATGTATCCGGCTCCACCATCCTGATCACCGGCGGCACCGGCTCCTTCGGGAACCGCGTCGCCGCACACCTGCTCAAGCAATCCCCCGCCGGGATTCGCATCTTCAGCCGCGACGAAAAGAAGCAGTGGGAGATGCAGCAGGCGTATCCCCAGTTTCAATACCTCGTCGGTGACGTGCGCGACGAAGCACGCCTCGGCGAGGCCATGGACGGTGTCGATCTCGTCTTCCACGCCGCCGCGCTCAAGCACGTGCCGTCGTGCGAAAAATTTCCGTACGAAGCCTACAAGACCAACGTCACCGGCTCGCACAATGCCTGCCGTGCCGCCAAGGCCGCCGGCGTGAAAACGTTCGTCGCCCTCAGCACCGACAAGGCCGTCAAGCCGCTCAACGCCATGGGCACCAGCAAGGCGATGATGGAGAAACTCGTCTGCAGCCAAAACCAGGACGGCGGCGACACCCAGTTCTGCTGCGTGCGTTACGGCAACGTGATGGGCAGCCGCGGCTCGGTCATCCCGCTGTTCAAGCGGCAGATTGAAAACGACAAGCCGATCACCATCACGGTGCCGGAGATGACGCGTTTCCTCATGACACTCGACCAGTCGGTCGGCCTCGTGCTGCACGCGATGCAGCATGCGACCGGCGGCGAGATCTTCGTCCGCAAGGCCCCAGCCTGCACCATCGGGAAACTCGCCGAGGCCGTCTGCCAGAAGTTCAGTCCAAAAGGGGCCGGTCATCCGATCGACGTCACCGGCATCCGCCCCGGCGAAAAACTGCACGAGACGCTCGTCAATGAATACGAGATGCAGCGCGTCACCGAGGAGGAACTGTTCTACGCCATCCACCCAGAATACCACGTGCCGGAACACCGCAGCGAACAACCGCTCGGCACCGAGTACACCTCCGCCAACACGCAGCAACTTGAGTCCGCCGCCGACATCGAGCCGCTGCTCGACAAAATGGGCGAGGTCGAGCTGTACATTTGACCCGCTTGGCCCACGCATGCCGAACCCGCTCCGACAACTGCTGCGCCCTCGTTCCGCCGCAGATTACACCGCGCAACTCATTGCCACTGGAGAGGTTAAGACTGCGCTCGACATCGGCTGTGGCACCCGCTCCCCCCTTAGCCCATTCCGTCCCGGCGTGCAGACCACCGGCCTCGACGCCCACGCCGACGCCGTTAACCTGGCCCGAGCGCGCGGCGTCCACGACCGCTACATTCACGCTGACATCCTGACTGACGACCTCGACGAACAGTTCGACCTCGTCACCCTGTTCGGCCTCATCGAGCACCTGCCGAAGGCCAAGGGAGTCGAGTTGCTCGACCGCGTCGAACAGTTTTCAGCCAAATATATTTTGATCGAGACTCCGAACGGCTTCGTGCCGCAGGGGCCGGAGTTCGGCAACGCGTTTCAGCGGCACCGCTCCGGCTGGTTCATCCACGAGTTCGAGGGGCGCGGCTACACCGTCCACGGCACCACCGGTACGCGCCATCTGCGCGGCTACATGGCCGGGCCAAGGTGTAACTTCCCCGGCTGCCTGCTGCTCGACGAGTTACTCACGCTGCTGCTCCGCATCAACCGTAATCCAAGACACGCATTCAACCTCGTCGCCGTGAAGGATGTTCGCGGCGTCCCGGCACGACACAAAAAGGAGGCCCAGCCTTGAGGCTGCTCATCCTCGGCGGCAGCGGCATGTTGGGCCACCAACTTTGGCGCGGACTCCAAGCACGACACGAAACCTGGGTGACACTGCGCCGGCCGGTCACCGACTTCGCCGCGCACAATCTGTTCGACGCAGCCCAGTCGATCCAAGTCGATGACATCACCGACGACACCGCGCTTGGCCGAGCGCTTGGCCAAGCGAAGCCGGAGGCGGTCATCAACTGCGTCGGCCTGATCAAGCAACGCGACCAAGCCAGAAACGAGGCACTTACCCGCCGCGTCAACGCTGAATTTCCGCACCGCTTGGCCAAGCGTTGCGGCGAGGTCGGCGCGCGCCTGATCCACTTCAGCACCGACTGCGTCTTCGCCGGCACCAAGGGCAATTACACCGAAGCCGACACGCCCGACGCCACCGACCGTTACGGGCAATCGAAGCTTCAGGGCGAAGTCGACGACGCCAAACACGTCACCCTACGCACCTCGGTCATCGGCCACGAACTCGGCACCCACCTCGCTTTGTTGGATTGGTTTTTGAGCCAACGAGAAAAAACAGTAAGTGGCTTTACCCAAGCTATTTACAGCGGTTTCACCACCGTCGAAATGGCCCGGGTCGTCGAGCGAATTCTGACCCAGCACAGTGATCTTTCCGGTGTGTGGCACGTCGCCAGCAAGCCAATTTCCAAGTTCGATCTGCTGCAACTTTGTCAGGAAAAATTGGGATGGGAAGGGGTCATCGAGCCGGACTACACATTCGTCTGCGACCGCAGCCTAAACGCCGATCGCTTCAACCAAGCCACCGGTTACACGCCACCCAGTTGGGAGGCGATGATCAGCGAACTCGCGACACAATCATGAGCGATCGAGCGCGCATCATCTCGGTCATCCCGGTGTACAACGGGGAGCGCTTCATCCGCGCCACGCTCGACTCGGTCGCCGCGCAGACACTTCGCCCCGACCGCGTAATCGTCCTCGACGACGCCTCGACCGATGACACCGCACAACTCGTCGAGACGTACGAGGCGCTCACTTGCGAGTTGATCCGAGGTGAAAAAAACGAGGGACTGTTTTGCAATTTCAACAAGGCACTCGGCTACGCGGAGGAGTGCGATTTCCTGCACTACCTCTGCGCCGATGACGTGCTGCTGCCAGGCTTCATGGAGCGCATGATCGACGCGCTCGCCGACGCGCCTGCGCCGTCGTTCAGCTACTGTCTTCCGGAGTTCATCGACAAGGACGGCAAACGCCTCGAGAGTCCGAAGCCGAAACGATCGCAACCCCGCGCCGTCTCCGCCAACGCACTGCTCGCGCAGCACAGTGAATGCGACTCGCTCATGCTCGGCGGGATCGTGCTCAAGTCGCTTGGCCAAGCGTGCCCCGTGGCGTTTCGCACCGACATGCCGCACGCGGCTGATTGCGTTTTTTATTCCGACTTGACCAAGGCGTGCGAACAGCGCGTCGCCGTGCCGGAGGTGCTGCTGCAGGTTCGCCGGCACCCGTTCAGCATGACCAAGCGCAACGAGGAAAACATCCAAAGCTGGGTGCTCGACGAGTGGGAGGCGATCCAGCATGCGTTCGACTTGATGGAGCAGCCGTGTTTGACACGATGGCTGCGGCGGCAAAAATTGCGCTGCCTGTTCGCCGCGCGCTCCCGTGTCAAGATGCAGCAGATGGCCGGGGAAAAGCCGGATCACGTCCGGCGCATTTACGAGTCGGCCCGGCCCAAGGTGCCGTGGTTGCATTGGCAACTCGGGGGCGTCACCGTTTCTTTACGCGACCTCTTTTTCGGCTCGTCGCTCAACAGGGAGCAGTGGCAGTAGCACCGAAATGAATTACCCGTTTCTCTCAACCGACCGTTCGACCGGCTGGCTTAAACCATTCGGCGGCACAGCATTAGCGCTGCTCATCGTCACGTTGTTTTTATTTTGGGACAGCCTCGATCCGGCGCTGATTCTGTTCTCGAACGACGGCCCGCTTGGCTCGATCAGCACCGACGCGATCGAGATGCCCGGCACGTTTTCCGGCTACTGGCACGACCTGAATTGGCTCGGCTACGAGCAGCCCAGCGCCTCGCCCGGCATTTACATGGCGCTTGGCCTGTTGCTGCAAAAATCAGTGCTGTACCTCAAATGGTGCACGCCGATCTGCCTGGTTATCCTTGGGCTGTCCGCCTGGTTTTTCTTTCGCACTCTCGGCTTCCGAAATCTCGCCTGCACGGTTGGCGCCGTTGCGGCCGCGTTCAACATGGAGGTCGTCTCGTATGCCTGCTGGGGGCTGCCGTCTCGGGCGCTCACGTTTGCCACCACGTTTCTCGCCGCGGCGTTCGTCCTGCGCGCGCTCAAGTCGCGGCCGTGGGCGAACCTCGCGCTGGCCGGCATCTGCATCGGGCTTGGCCTGATGGAAGGTTACGACATCGGCGCGCTGTTCAGCCTTTACATTGCGGCGTTCGTGCTGTTCGGGTTCGTTATCAAGTCGATACCGCTTGGGCGAGCGGCGGGGCGAGGGTTCGCCGGGATCGCGGTGGTGGCAATTGTTGCCGGCTTGGCCGCCTCGCAAACGCTGTCCACCCTCGTCGGCACCCAACTCCAAGGCGCAAGCAGTGGCGAACCTGACGTCCTGCAACCCCCCGCGCAACGTGCCGCGGCGAAGGAGCGGCAATGGACATTCCTCACGCAGTGGAGCCTGCCGAAAATGGAGACGCTGCGCATCGTGATTCCCGGCCTTTACGGCTACCGACTCGACACACCGCGACCGCACGACCGAAACAAATTTCGCTCGCTTGACGGCGGTAATTATTGGGGCTCGATGGGACAGGATCCGGTGCTCGACCGTATCGCCGAGATCGATGAGGTTATCGCCACGCTTGGGCAGAAAAACCCCGTCCCCGGTGAATTGGCCATGGCGATGAACATCCCCGTCCCGGAGGCGGCCCGGCTGCTTAGCCTGAGACAAAACAGACACCAGCTTCAGCAACGCCACTCCGGCTCGGGCGAATACGCCGGGATTGTCGTCGTGTTGCTCGCTGCTTGGGCACTGTTTTTTACGCTGCAAAAACGGGCAACCCTTTACTCGCCGACCGAGCAGCGGATGATTCTGTTTTGGGCCACACTGGCGTTGGTGTCGCTGCTTTTGGCCTACGGCCGGCATGCGCTGTTTTACCAACTCATCCATCAACTGCCGTTTTTCAACACGATGCGCAACCCGATTAAGTTCCTGCACCCCATGCACTTCGGGCTGGTCGTTCTTTGCGGCTACGGCGTTGAGGGGATGCTGCGCTTGGCCAAGCGCGAGGCGGGAGGGACGCGTTCCATCTCGTCCCATGTTACGCAGCTGTGGATGCGCGGCTCGGGCATCGTTGCCGGGTTGATGCTGCTCGGCGCGCTGATTTTTGGGGCGTCAAAAAAATCGCTCGGCCAACACATCGAGTCGCTTGGCTTCGAACGCGCCACCGCGCAGGTGATGGCCGGCTTCAGCGCGATGGAAGTCATCCTGTCCGCGCTGCTGCTCGGAGCGGGCGTGTTTCTCATCGCAAAAGTGATGCGCGGCGGCGCGGCGGCCAAATGGGCGGTGGCGCTTGGCCTGCTGGTCGTCATCGACCTCACCCGCGCCAACTCGCCGTGGGTGCAGTACGACAATTACAAGTACAAGTACGAAGGTAACAACCCGATCATCAGCGCCCTGGCCAAGTCGCCGCACGAGGGGCGCGTTACGATCTCTCCCCTGCCCTCTGGACTGCTCAACCAACTTTATCGCATCGAGTGGCTACAGCATCAGTTTCTGTACAACAACATCCAGTCGCTCGACCTTGTGCAGATGCCGCGCATGGCCGCCGACCATGAATCGTTCGAACGGCGTTTCACGATTACTGGCGACACGAATACGCATTATCTCGCCGGGCGACGTTGGCAACTCACCAATACACGCTGGCTGCTCGGCGGCACAAACGACGTCGTGTTTTTCAATCAGCAGTTCGATCCCGGCCATGCTCGCTTCTCGGTGGTCACGAACTTTGCCGTCGGACTCCGGCCCGGCACAAAAAACCCGAACGCGCCAGGCACGGAGGATTTCACGACGCAATTTCACCCGGCCGCCCCGTATAGCCTGATACGGTTCGACGGCGCGCTGCCTCGAGCCAAGCTGTACAGTAATTGGCAGGTGCAGCCGAGTGACACGGCCGCGCTCGAGACCTTGGCCAAGCGGGAGTTTGACCCGCACGCTTCGGTCATCGTCAACTCGCCAATCGAGCCGTCCGCCGCCTCGCTTGGCCAAGCGGCGGGCAGCGTGAGCATCACCGACTATTCGCCAAAGGAAATCCGGCTCGCCGCCCAAGCCACCGCCGAGTCGGTGCTGCTGCTAAACGACCATTGGTCGGCGCATTGGCGCGCCACGGTCGATGGCCAACCGGCGGAGTTGCTTCGCTGCAATTACGTGATGCGCGGTGTGCGGCTTTCGCCCGGCAGCCACGAGGTGGTGTTTCGTTTTCAGCCGCCATTGACTTGGCTTTACGTGAGCTTGGCCTCGCTGCTCGGCGGCTTCGGGCTGCTTGGTTTTGTCATCGTGGACGAGCGAAAAAAACCATCGACATAATGCCTGATCAGCAAGACTACTACCGCGAGAATGAGGAGTACGCTGAGTTTCTTGAGGGGTGGGATGCCGGGTTTTACGCCAAGTACGCCGACACGCTCTGCCCGGATGAGCCGGGCGGCAAGGCGCTCGATGTTGGCTGCGGCGTGGGCCAGGTCGTGCAGCGCTTGATGGACGCCGGACATGAGGCGCACGGCGTCGAGGTGTCCGGGCCGAACATCGAAAAAGCCAGGCGCGTGAGCGACCGATGCCAGCTTTACGACGGGCGCTCGCTGCCGTATGGCGACGCCACCTTCGACAGCGCCGGCGCACTGAACGTGCTCGAGCACGTCGAGGAACCGGAAGCATTCCTTGCGGAACTGGTGCGCGTCGTAAAGCCGGGTGGCAAAGTCGTCGTCTCGAGCCCGAATTTTTTTCGCGCGCTTGGTCTGCGCGACTACCATCCCAGAATGCGCGGCCTTGGCAACAAGTGGCGCAACTGGCATCGGCTCCGGGCCAAGCGCCGGCAAATGGCCAACGATCCCGGCTCAGCGCGCTTCGACCGGATGGAGCCGATCCAACGCAAGCCATTCCAGCCGGACGACGACGCGATCGTCGCCACCAACGGCATTGAGATACAATTCTTCCTCGAGCAAAACGGCTGCGACGTATTGCGCGTGGACTGCACCGATCGCCACGTGGCTAAGCTGGTCGATTTCGCGCTCAACCTTGGCCCATGGCGACACTTCATGTTCAACGCCTTTGTCGTCGCAAGACGGAAAGCTAGCTAAACCGCGTGCACCAAGGTGAAGCCGCAAACCGGGGCTGCGATTGCCATTGACAAAACCGAAAGGCCAAGATCACCCTCCATCCAGAAATGACAATCCAACAGGCAGTCGCCCTTGCCGCCCTTTTGATGGTGGGCTGCAGCAAACCGCAACCCGCCCCGGAGGAGAACGCGGCCAAGCCTGTTCCCGAAAACAGCACCCGCCCGGAACCCAAGCCGAAACCCGCTAACTCCCCCGCCGCAGCGACACCGCCCGGTCCGCCACTAAAAAACACGGCATCCAAGCCGAACCCGCCTAAGATTTCGATCTGGGACGCTGCCAGAAAGGGCGACGGAGAGGCCATCCAGCAGCACTTAGCCAGCGGCACGGATCTCAACGCGAAAGATGAAGGCGGATGGGTGCCGTTGCACGCCGCATCCGGCTCCGGCCATAAGGAGATCGTGAAACTGCTCCTGACCAGCGGCGCGGACGCAAACCACCCGGCACTCAGTGGAAAAACGGCCCTCGACTACGCCTCAAGGGCTGGACACAAGGAAACTGCCGACCTCCTTCGAAAACACGGTGGAAAGACGCGCGCGGAATTGAACGCTGAAGGGAAGAATTGAAATTGAGGCCAAACGCGGGATTTACGCTGATCGAACTGCTGGTGGTGATTGCCATCATCGCCATCCTGGCGGCGCTGCTGCTGCCGGCTCTCGCAAAGGCGCAATACACCGGCAAACGAGCGGTCTGCATCAACAACATCAAGCAGCAGCACCTGTCGCAAATCATGTACAGCGGCGACAACGGCGGGCGATTCCCGAAACGCGCCAGGGGTGCCCATGGGGGAAGCACAACTGACTACTATTGAGTTGCATTTTGTCAACATTTGGCGACAAAACACGCGCAAGGAATTCTTGGCCAAAAAACAAAGTTAACTTTCTTTATGGCTTCACTTGAAAAATTGAACATGGCTTTGCTTGGCCTTGGACGGGCTGGGAAGTTTCACATCCAGAGCATCCAGTCGATACCGGGGATCAACCTGCGATGTGTTGTGGACGTGGACGAATCCCTGGCCAAGCGCTTGGCCAAGGATCTGGAGTGCGACTACTCGACCTCTGCCGAAGGGCCGCTTGGCCAAGCGGACGTTGATGCGGTGATTGTTGCGTCACCGACGCATGCGCATTATGGGCAAATCCAAGCCGCGCTCGAGGCCGGCAAGCCGGTCTTCACCGAGAAACCGCTTGGCAGCAGCCTCAAGGAAATCGATACCTGCTTCGGCTTGGCCAAGCGCAGCGGGTTGCCGCTGTTCGTCGGCTTCAACCGCCGGTTCGACCCGTCCTTCTCCAGCCTCGCCCGAGGCGTGAAGGAGGGACAGGTCGGGGTGCTGCAGATGCTGCGCGTCACCTCCCGCGACTCGCCGCTGCCGACCATGGATTACATCCGCACATCGCATGGCATTTTTCACGACTGCATCGTTCACGACTTCGACATGCTGCGCTTCATCACCGGCAAGGATCCGGTGGAGATCTACTCGGTCGGCAGCAGCTTTGTGGAGGGAATCGGCGCACTGGGCGACCTGGACAATGTTCTTGTCGCGCTCAGGTACGACGATGGGCTGATTGCCAGCATCGACGTAAACCGGTTTGCGTCCTACGGGTACGACCAGCGAATCGAGGCTTTTGGCAGCAAGGGAATGCTGCAGGCGGAGAACCGGTCGCCGGTCTCGACAGTCCTCTCAAGCGATGAGGGTGTGTTGCGGCCGACGATTGAACAGTCGTTCCCGACCCGCTACCGGGAGGCGTATCGGGAGGAATTGACTGCCTTCAGCGACTGTTTGCGTGAAGATGCGCCGGTGCCTGTAACGCACGAGGATGTGCGGATGAGTTTCATCCTCTCTGAACTTGGAGAACAATCCCACCGCGAAGCCAGGCCGCTCCGCGTGTCCGAACATCCCGCATTCGATGATCTGCAAGAAAAAGTTCCTGAAGCATGAAACCTCTTCCACTCACAGTACACTTCGCCTTGGCATTGAGCATCACGGTCTCTGCCGCCAAGGTTCAAGACACCAAGTTCAAGCATGGTCGTGGGTTTTTTGACGTGCCATTTGAGGAAGTGATCACCACTGAAACACCCGGGGCAACAATCATTTGTACCCTTGACGGAAGCGATCCGCGACGTTCGGAAAATACAGTTATCGGCACGAGCCCGCTCACGGTGGCAATCGATCCTGACAACGTTACAAAACGCCCCAAGACCCCGTGTGTGATCGTTCGCGCCTATGCCAAAAAAGCCGGATTGGACGAGACCAATGTGGATACCCAGACCTATATTTTTATTAAAAGTGTCAAGCGTCAAGGTGCAGCAAGCCCCGGCGGTGGTTGGCCGGTTGGCGACAAGGTAAACCGGCAGGTGATGATCTATGGAATGAACCAAAGCGTGATCAACGATGCCCGGTGGAAAGACAAAATCTCCAACGCATTAAAGGCGATCCCCAGCATGTCACTGGTCGCATCCCTCGACGACTGGTTCGACCCGTCAGACGGACTGTATGCCAACCCGCGTGAACAGGGAAAAAAGACCGAGATTCCGGGTTCCCTCGAACTGATCAACCCGGACGGAACAGAAGGCTTCCAAGTGAACGCCGGCATCCGCATTCGGGGCGGGTATAGTTCGACCTCAAGGAACCCGAAACATTCGTATCGACTATTCTTTCGGAGTGAGTACGGGGATCGCAAATTGAAATACCCGTTGTTTGGCGACGAGGGGGTGGATGAATTTGACAAAATCGATTTACGCACCTCGCAGAACCACTCATGGGCGTTTGAGAACAGCAGAAAGAACACTTTCTTGCGGGATATTTTTTGCCGCGATTTACAGGGTAAAAGCGGGCATCACTATACCAAGAGCCGGTATTACCACATTTACATGAACGGGATGTATTGGGGAATCTTCATGACACAGGAACGCGCAGAAGGGCGGTTCGGCGCCTCCTATCTTGGCGGCAAAGCGGAGGACTTTGATGTGATCAAGGCCATGGGATGGATGAAGCCCACTGAAGTGACTGATGGAACCTTGGATCTGTATCGTGAGCTGTTTGAAAGGACGCTGGATTGGTCGGGCAACAACAGCGACTACTTCGCCCTGCTCGGCCTTCAACCGGATGGTTCCCGGGATCCCAACGGGAAAACATTGGTTGATGCAGATAACCTGATCGACTACATGCTGGGTATTTTTTACACCGGCAGTAACGATGAAGCGGCGGCCTGGGGTGGGCGTTCAACCAACAATTTTTTCTGCATGATAGACCACGACAACCCCGACGGTTTCAAATTCTTCCGTCACGACGCTGAGCACTCCATGGATGTGGGATGGGAAGACAGGACCGCTCCTGCAAACGACAAAAAATTCAGGGAGCTACAGTGGTTTAACGGGCAAACACTTCACGAGCGGCTCTCGAAGAATGAGGAGTATAGGATGCGTTTTGCGGATCATGTTTATCGTCATTTCTACAACGGCGGTTCAATGACCCCCGGGAAGTCAGTTGAACTGATGTCAAAGCGGGTCGATGAGTTGCGGCCCGCCATCCCGGCAGAGGCGGCCCGCTGGGGAAACACCACGAGTCAGTCCCCGGAGATGTGGCAAAGAAACGCCGACTACTTGCTCAGGCGTTGGCTCCCCAAAAGAAGGGATAAAGTGGCTCAACAACTCCGGAATCGAGCCTTGTACCCGGATCTCGCCCCTCCCGTCGTAAAATTCAACGGCGCTGTCATCGCTCAACGCAAATGGGGAGCGGCACCGGGAACCATGATTACCCTCGAAAACAGTGACAACGAAAAGGGAACGATCTTCTATACAACCAACGGAACCGACCCTAGGGCCATTGGCGGGAATGTGTCTGGAGATGCCATCGACGGGGGAGATAAGGAAACAGTCGCTGTATCGGGAATTGCAATGAGAGCGCGGGTCAAAGACGGCAGCAACTGGAGCCCATTGCGTGAGATCCTTTACATACAGAACATCGGAAAAACTTCGCTTAAGATTTCAGAGATTCAATACCACGCGTACGGCAAAGATTCTGGGCCGGATACATTTGACGCCGAAGAGTATGAATTCCTGGAAATAAAGAATTGCAGCAACAAAATGATCCATTTGACGGGTGTGGCCTTTACCAAGGGCATCCTCTATACTTTCCCAGATAATGCGGTGATTGGGCCTGGCGGACATATTGTGCTTTCTGCAAACCCCAAGGCTTTCAAGAAACGTTACGGTTTTCAACCTTTTGGCAAGTACCTCAGGAAGCTGGATAATAACGGTGAAACAGTGGTTTTGAAGGACGCCAAAGGCAATGTGGTGGACGCCGTCACTTATGACGATAAAGATCCATGGCCGACACAGGCTGACGGAATCGGTAAAACGCTCATTAGAAAAAATATCGATGGAAACTCAGACAGCAACGATCCGGATAATTGGAGCGCTTCCCCTGAAAAAGATGGAACACCTGGTGGAGAGAATATATTTTGAGTTGCACACTTTCGGCGATGATGAAAACTCCCCTGCCAACACAGCGGCAAGACGGGTGAAGAATTTAAAATTAGAACGGGAATGAAACACAATAACGAACCTAAATACAGGAAATCATGAAACGTGCAATCAACCGACGCGGTGCGATCAAGATGTTGGCCGCAAGCAGTGGAATCTGCTTGGCCGGCCAAACAGTCTCTCGAGGGATTGACTCGCCAAATGAAAAACTGAATGTCGCACTGATCGGCATCGGTGGGCAGGGAGGATCAAATCTACAAGGTGTCTCCAGCCAAAATATCGTCGCCCTTTGTGACGTCGATGAGAAACGAGCGGCAAGGAGTTTCGGTCAATTCCCGAAAGTGGCAAAGTTCAGTGACTATCGTGTCATGTTTGACAAGATGGAAAAGGATATCGATGCCGTCGTTGTCAGCACTCCGGACCATACGCATTTCAATCCGTCTATGATTGCGATGTCGCTTGGGAAACATCTTTATTGTGAAAAACCGATGGCCCACAACGTGTGGCAGGTTAGGAAAATGACCGAACTGGCTGCCAAGAACAATCTGGCGACTCAGTTGGGTGTACAACGGCACACGATCGGCAATGTACACCGGGTCGTCGAACTGATCCGCGCTGGGGTGATCGGCAAAGTGACAGAGGTCCACAGTTGGGTTGGTGGGAGTCGAGGAATGCCCAGTATACCCAAGGACAAACAGATGGTGCCTGCACATCTCAACTGGGACGCCTGGTTGGGACCGGCCCCGGAGCGGGACTACAACAAAGCCTATTGCCCTTACAACTGGCGATTCTGGTGGGACTTTGGTACCGGCGAAACAGGGAACTGGGGATGTCATACCCTGGATATCCCCTTCTGGGCCCTGGAACTGGACTATCCCACTCGCGTTGAGGGAAGCGGGCCCAAGGTGCATCCGCAGACCACGCCAACGTCGATGATCACCAGTTTCAAATTCCCAGCCAAAGGCGATCGCGGAGACGTCACGCTGCATTGGCATCACACAAAAAGCGGCCCGCAGATTCTGAAGGACAGGAACCTCTCGCTAAATGGTGCCAACAATGTCTTTGTGGGGACGGAAGGCATTCTGGTATGCGGATTCGGAAACCGCAAACTCTACCCGGAGGAAAAGTTCACGAGCTTAATCGAGCCTGAACGATGGATTCCCGATTCGCCTGGGTTTCACAGGGAATGGATCACCGCGTGCAAAGGTGGCAAAGCAGCAACATGTAATTTCGACTACACGGGTCCCCTTACAGAAACGGTGTTGCTCGGCAATGTCGCCTATCGGGCGGGTGGCGGATTTGAATGGGACTCCAAAAACCTCAAGGCGGCGGGCAACGATACTGCTCAACAGTACATCAGGGAAGCAGTTCGCAAGGGTTGGGAAATAAGTTAGATCGGTTTCCGCAACGGATTTATGGTGATAATGAAACACCACCTACTCAACACAACCCATGGCGAGGAAGGAACGAATTAAAAACCAAGCCGCTGAATCCAGACACCGCACGATTTGCCGTGAGTTTTTTGTTTGTAGCCAAGCCAGACGAAACGCAAACGCTCCCCTCGTCCTGTTGGTCAAACTGTATTCACCCCAATGAAATCGACTCACAAACCAAACACCCAAAACCAAGCGCTTGGCCAAGAGGGACTAAACAAACAACAAATCAAACCCCATTGTCGGCAGTAGCGCTTTAGCCACACGCATCCACCAATCACGCTCATGAAAAAAACCAGCATCACCCGGAACCGCCCCGCGCTTTTGGCGGCTGCCATTCTCGGCTGCCTGTTCGCAGCCGGGGCCAATGCCGACGACGGCAAGCTGCGTATCATCGTCTTCGGCGCGCATCCCGACGACTGCGAACTCAAGGCCGGCGGGGTCGCCGCCATGTGGGCCAAGCGGGGGCACAAGGTCAAATTCGTCTCCACCACCAACGGCGACATTGGCCATGCGATCATGGCCGGCGGCCAGTTGGCCAAGCGGCGCACGCGCGAGGTCAAGGCGGCCGCCAAGATTCTCGGCATCGAGTCGCACGTGATGGACAACCACGACGGCGAACTCATGCCGACCCTCGAGAATCGCAAGGCGCTGACCCGGCTGATCCGCGACTGGAAAGCCGACATCGTCATGGGCCACCGCCCCAACGACTACCACCCGGATCACCGCTACACCGGCGTGCTGATGCAGGATGCCGCCTTCATGGTCACCGTCAGCAACTTCGCCCCCGACACCCCGCAGCTGAACAAAAACCCGGTGTTCCTCTATCTGTCTGACTACTTTAAAAAACCGAATCCGTTCGCCCCGGACATCGTCGTCGGGATCGACGCCGTCGCCGAGCAGAAAGCCGAGGCGCTCTGGACGCTCCAGTCGCAGATCGAGAGCTTCTGGGCCGCGCGAAACTTCGAAACGGTCATCCCCGTGCCGACCGACCCGGCCAAGCGCGCGGCCAAAAAACGCGAGTTCAGCCAAGTGTTCGGCCGCCGCACCCGCTCCACCGCCAATCGTTTCCGCGAAAAACTCATCGAGCTTTACGGCGAAGAAAAAGGCCGCAGCATCCAACACGCCGAGGCCTTCGAACTGTGCGAATACGGCCGCCAACCCACCCCCGCCGAGCTCAAAAACCTATTCCCGTTCTTCGGTCAAAAATAGGTGGAGCAACCAAGCGCAGTGGCAAGACGTCTGAAGAATTGAAGGCTGAAGGGAAATGAAACCGAGACCAAGCGCGGCGTTTACGCTGATCGAGTTGCTTGTGGTGATCGCCATCATCGCCCTGCTGGCGGGGATGCTGTTGCCGGCCTTGGCCAAGGCGAAGGCCAAGGCGCACGGCATCCACTGTCTCGGCAACGTCAGGCAGTTAAGCTTGGGCTGGACGTTGTATGCGGACGATCACGAGGGGAAATACGTCAACATATAGGGGTCAGTTCTTGTTATTGACAAGTGGCATGCGTCAAGCGCGGTGCGGGAGTGGAGGGTTTTCGTCGTTGGGGGGAGGATGGGAGGGAACCGTGAATCTTGGCCAAGCTGGCAAGGCCGAGCAGCAGCAGGAAAGTAAATGCTGGTTCTTCGACGTTTTCAGTGGAATTGAAGGGTTGAAGAGAGGGGCTGGGGGAGT
>JACNJE010000158.1 GCA_014382705.1 Verrucomicrobiota bacterium
TCGCCCCCGGCACGGTGGAAAACTTCACCAAGCTCGCCAACGACGGCTTTTACGACGGCACCTGCTTTCACCGCATCATGGCCGGGTTCATGATCCAAGGCGGCGACCCGCAAACCAAGGACGAGTCGCTCGAGAACCTGTGGGGCACCGGCGGGCCGGGCCACACGATCAAGGCCGAGTTTAACGACCGGCCGCACGTGCGCGGCGTCATCTCGATGGCTCGCTCGGCCGACCCCGATTCTGCAGGAAGCCAGTTCTTCGTCTGCCTCGATAAGGCTGACTTCCTCGACGGAAAATACACCGCCTTTGGCCAGTTGACGGATGGCGACGACACGCTCGGTAGTATCGGCGACACGCCGGTTGGCCCCAGCGGCAGTGGCGAGAACAGCAAGCCCAAGGAACGCATCGAGGTCAGCAGCATCCGCGTGGCCTGACGTGGCCAAGCGCTGCCCCGCCGCGTGAGCCAACCCGATGACAATGCCGACTTGGCCAAGCTGCTGATCACGTTGGGCTGCCCCACGGCCAAGGCCGGCGAGATGGCAGCGCAGTTGGCCAAGCGCGCCGGGCAATTGGCCAAGGAGCGTGACATCCCGCGCGAACAAGCCATCGCACACCTGCTGAATCTCATGCGACAAGGCTGGGCCGCGAAGGAACAAACCGATGCCGATTGAAAATCCGGAACTGACCCCTTGGCCGCTGAAGGAAAGCCGCACCGCCGGCGACTACAAAATTTTCAAAGTGCGCGCCGACCGCCGCACCTCACCGCGCACCGGCAAAGAGCACGAGTTTTTTGTGATCGAGTCGGTGGACTGGTGCAACGTCATCGCCCTGACGCCGGACAACCAACTGGTAATGGTTGAGCAATACCGGCAGGGAACGAACCTCGTCGAATTGGAACTACCCGGCGGCATGATCGATCCCGGCGAAGGCCCGCTGGAAACGGCGGGGCGCGAGTTGCGCGAGGAAACCGGCTACACCGGCGACGCGCCGGAAACCGTCGGGTTCGTTTACGCCAACCCAGCCATCATGAACAACAAGGCGCACACCACCGTCATCCGCAATGCGACCAAGCAGCACGACACCGAACTCGACGCCGGAGAAGACCTGATAACCCGGCTCGTGCCAATCGGGGAGATTCCGAAACTAATCAGCAACGGGACGATCAGCCACTCGCTGATGGTTGCCGCGCTCTGCCGATTCCAGATCGCGGAGAACGGCTGTTAAGCGCGAAGCTCGTTTTTCTTCTGCTCGAGTTCCTCCTCGAGCACCTTGCGCTCGCTGGCCAGTTGCTTGTTCAACTGCTCAACCGCCTCGAGTTCACCGGCTGCCTCGGCCTTGGCGATCTCGCCGTTGAGAAACACCTCGCGGTCGGCGATCTTCGCCTCATACACCTTGCCCAGCTCGGCCAGTTTGGCCTTCTGATCATCGGTCAACGCCTGCGTTGGAGACTCCTTTTCCAACCGTTCCATCGCCAGTTCGAATGCTGATTTCATTGGGGTCGAAACGTAAACTCAATCAATCCTCTTCAAGCGAAACCATCTCATGCCATCGCCATCAGGATAATATCTCGTTTTTAGAAATGGCCCAAATCCATCAACTGGAGTTGTGACCTGATTCCATGCGGACTCTACAGCCCAAAGCAAAGTTGACCAACTTTTGCTTTCGAGTTGATAATCATATTCCACGTCAATTGGCCAAAACAGATCAACATAGGTTCGATCGATACTCCAAGAGTAGGAAATCTTATGTTCCGAATCCAAAATTAATGAAACCACTTTGAAACCATCCAAAAAGCCAGCATCAGAACCTCCAACAAAATGCGAGTTTTTCTCATATACCCATTGCAACTCATGGCTCATCGGACTCCCTTGCGGGTGATAAATCACCCCAATGAATTCATCCCAGTCTGGATAGCCAGACATCGCTCCCTCTTCATGAATCACGTTGTACACAAATCTCAACTCATTCAGCGGATAACATGAAACCTTCCATTTAAACCTGATTGCATAAGCTTCATTTTGACCAGTGGTCATATTCAACGCCAACCAAGAATTACCTCCTTCTGGAATACTGGCACTTTTAACCAAATCATCCCCTTCCCCACCAAGATCGTATTGGTAATGCCAATACCCGACAGACCCATTTGATGAGCCGGTAGTAAATGGAATCCCATAAAAATCAGTTCCATCGCTTAACGGATTTCTGGAACCGTCTTCATAATTCTCTGCGGCAAACAATCCCTCCAAATACCGGTAAAATTCAGTTCCTTTTTCCGGCACCCACAACACCCCGCCATTCCTTGCCTTGTAATACCTTTCAGCAGTATTTTTGCTTTTCTTTTTTCTTATTTGTTCACTCGGTGTGCCTGTAATCTCTGGGGACGGTGGTGTGGGAACCGCTTTTGAAATTAATCTTCCTTTTGGAACGAATAACCCTTTCAAATACTGGTACATCTCAGAACCTTTTTCTGGTGCCCATAATACGCCACCCGTCACAGGATCAGTAATCATTGTCTCCTTTTTTGAACTGGATGGCTTATCTGGCTTTGACGATGGCTCTTGATCGGTTGACTCAGTCGGGACGCTCTCATCTTTTTCTCGAGTCGTAGGAAACGGAGGGATTCCAGTATTGGTTTGGGCGATTACGGTTATACCGTATAATATCCCAAAGAAAGAAAGGATCAGTGCTTTCATTGGACAGAAAACTGTAGCACGAGCCGTACCATTATGGGTCAAAACGTTATTAACCCCTCCCCATAATTGCAACCGAAAAATTCTCGGGGAGCCGGACGAACACTTCGCCGTTCTCGACCTTGGTTTCGAAGCAATCCACCTTCGCGTTTGAGTTCGTCTCGCACTGGCCGGTTCGCAAATCGAACGGCCAACCGTGCATCGGGCAGTACACTTTTCCGTTCTCGATAAAGCCCTCGCCCAGCGGCCCTCCGACGTGGGGGCAGACGCCATCAATCGCGCACACCCCGTCGCCGAGCTTGAACAGGCCGACTTCGCGACCGTCGACCGTGCGCTGGATGCCGCCGTCCTCCCGCAGTTCGTCGCACGCGGCGACCCGCACAAACCGGTCACTCATCAGCGTCTCCCTCCGCTTGGCCTTTGTTGCGATTCTTCCGCCACGGCATGTCGGGAAACTTGCCCGGCAGCTTGAACGACTCCGCCTTCGGCTGGGCCATTTGCAACTCGTCGGCGCCTTCGCCACTTGGGGGCGCGGCCGCGTCGGGCTGTTTCCAGGAGGCGATTTTCGATTGGAGCCCGTGATGTTCAGCCGCATCCTTGTTGTCGATTTTCACGTAAAACAGCGAGAGGTTCGTGTGCACCAACTGGTCGTTGGGCCGCAGTTTCTCGGCCCTATGACCCTCCTCAATCGCCCGCTCGTACTGCTCCAGCCGGCATAGGGCCATGCTGAGCGACATCCGGGCGTCGAAGTGATCTGCGTCCGCCGCGAGAATCGCCTCGAACCCGGCGACCGCCTGCCCGTAGTCGCCTTGGCTGAAGGCGAACGTGGCGTCATCAAACTGTTCCTGCAACTCGTCCATCGAAACCAAGCGCTTGGCCAAGGTAACGACACCGGCCGCACACGGCAAGCGCTTGGCCAACCGCAAACAAAAAAGCCCCCGGCGGCAATCAGCCGGGGGCTTTCGGGAAATGGGTCGCCGGTTATTTTTTCACCTTGGCGATGTGCTTGGCTGGATCCTTGGTGAAGTCACCGAGACAGTTGCCGCAGCAGAAGCCGATCACGAACTGCTTGGACGCATCGATGTCCTTGCCGCTGATCGGGCATTTCTTGTTGTCCGGCCCCTTGACCTTGGCAATGTGCTTGGCCGGGTCCTTGGTGAAGTCGCCGAGACAGTTGCCGCAGCAGAAGCTGATGGCAAAGAGCTTGGCCGGATCGACGTCCTTGCCGCTGACCGGGCATTTTTTGTTGAAGGCGACCGGCTTGGCTTCCTTCTTTTTTTCTTCCTTCTTCGGCTCGGCCTTGGCGAGCTTGAAGCCAAGGTTAACGTCGACGTTCGGCAGAGCCTTCTTCAACTCGGCCGCACCCTGCTCGGTGACGCCGCTTTGCCAAGCGTAAACCTTGCGCAGGAATTTCATGTTCTTGAGGCTGGCCAAGCCGGCGTCGGTGACCTTGGTGTTGTAAAGGTTGAGCGACATCAGGTTGGAGAGGCCCTCGATCTGTTTCAGCCCGGCGTCGTCGATGGCGGTGTTGGCGAGGCTCAGCTTGGTGAGGCTGTTGGCCTTGCTGATGTGCTTGAGGCCAGCCACGGTAATCTGTGTGTTGCCCAAATCCAGTTCGCTCAAATTCCGGATATCGGCCAACGGGGCCAAGTGCCCGTCATTGACGTTCTTCCCAACAAGGCGGAAGTTGGCATAAATCAGCTTGGTGTCCTGAGCCAGCGCCATGACCAGTGGGGCGGCATACTTCTCCCCGAGACCCTCTCCGGAGGCCAAGCGGGCGATGGCCGCCTTCTCGGCGTCGGAGACGGGAACCTCCTTGATTTCCGGCTCCGGCAACCTGGCGGCGGCGGCCTTGGCCTCAGCACGATCCTTGGCGCTGACGAGCACCAGTCCATCCGGCCAATTGGCCCCTTCGTCGATCCACTTTTTGATGGCCTCGATCTGCTCCTTGGTCAAGGGGTCGCCCTTTGGCGGCATGATGTCCTCATGATCCGCAGGGAGGGAGATGTGCTTGTAGAGTTCGCTCTCGGCGGATTTGCCGGGCCTGATGACCTCTTCCAGAGCCAACTCCTTTTTGTCGAGGCGAAGGTCGCCCTTCTGTTTTTTCGAACCGTGACAGTCGATGCAGCGGGCCTCCAAAACGCCCTGGATCGATTTGGCAAAATCCACCTTGTCCTCCGCCCAACCGTTCAGGCCAAGGGCAGTGACTGTGGCTGTGAGTGCAATTATTCTTTTCATTGTCGTAAAGTGAACCCGGACGCGAATTATCCCAGCCCTATTCACTGTTGGCAACCGGAAAATCGCGCTTGGCCAAGCGCTCAATAGACGCGCCGGAGGTGCGACGGCAGGATGTTCAGTTCGGCCCGGTATTTGGCAACAGTGCGGCGGGCGATCTTGATGCCCTTGTCCTTGAAAAGCTTGACGAGGTCCTCGTCGGAGAGCGGCTTGGTGGCATCCTCCTTCTTGACCAGGTCGCCGAGCATCTCCTTGACACTGGTGTTCGCCAGGCTGGAGCCGTCCTTCGAGGCCAGGCCGGATGTGAAGAAGTATTTCATCTCCAGCACGCCGTGGGGCGTCTCGACATACTTTCCGGAGACCGCCCGGCTGACGGTGGTCTCGTGCACGCCGACGGCATCGGCCACCTGCGACATGGTCATCGGGCGCAGGTGCGACGGCCCGTTCTCCATGAACTCCCCCTGCCTCTTCAGGATTTCCTCGGCGATGTTCAGGATGGTGGACTGCCGGTGGTGGATGCTCTTGAGCAGGAATTTCCCGGAACGGATCTTGTCCCGGATATAGTCGCGCACATCGCCCGAGGTGGTGGCCTGCGCCATGAGATCCTTGTAGCCGTTGCTGATGCGCAAGCGGGGGATGTACTCATTGTTCGAGACGGCCTTCCACCGGCCGTCGTCGCCACGCGAGATGAAGATTTCCGGCACGACGTACTGGTTGGTCTCAGGCAGGTATTCGCGGCCCGGCTTGGGCTCCAAGTTGCCGATTCGCTTCACGGCGTCCTGGACGGCGTCGACTGATTCCCCGACTTTTCTGGAAATCTCGCGGATGCGCCGCCGGCCCAGTTCGTCCATGCAATCCCGGACGATGCGATATTCGAGTGAGTCGGTGCGCCCCGCCGGCTCGAGCTGGAGCATCAGGCATTCGCGCAGGTCGCGGGCACCCACGCCCGGCGGGTGAAACGCCTGAACGATACCAAGCACGGCCTGAATATCGCTGCTCGACTGGCCGCTGGAAAACACCAGTTCATCCACACTCGACTGCAGGTAGCCGGCGTCATCGATGTTGCCGATGATTAACTCGGCGACCTGATACTGTTGCTCCCCAAAATCGGACAGGCGGGCCTGCTCCAGCAGGAACTCCTGCAACGACTGGCTGGTGGTCACCGAGTCGAGCATGAACTGCCGTTTCTCATCCTCCTGCTTCGAGTTGCGCGACGGGATGCTGGTGCTGGAGAAATGGTCGCGCCACTCTTGGTCCAGCTCGATCAACTGGTTGATTTCCTTCTGGAAATCATCGACCGGCTCCCCGGCGTTGCTTTCGTCGGTGGGATCGTACTGCGTGTCGCTCGGCGGCTCGGCGAGGTCGGTCTTGGTCTCCTCCCCCTCCGGCCGCTCCCCCCGTTCTTTGGCCTCCGCGTCGAGAGCGGCCTGTTCCTCCAGCACCGGGTTGAGTTGCAACTCCTGGTCGACCATCGCCTTGAGTTCCAGCATGGGGGCCTGCAGGAGATTGAGCGACTGCTGAAGCTGTGGCGCCAACACTTGGTTGAGCGACATCTTCTGCGACATCTGGAATCCCTGCTGCGCCACGCGCTGACCGTATGAACTCGCTCGGGGACATTCAAGATGAATCAGGCATAATATTTGCTTTAATAAAACCATGCCAACCTCCACTCGCCATCCGATTTGTGAACAACTTTTTTTCGCGCTCCATTGCCGTGCCATCCGCGTGCAACTACAGTCGCCCGGTGCCGACGCGGTTCACAGTATTGGGGAGCGGTTCCGGGGGAAACGCCTCGTTTCTGGAGACGGAACAGACGCGCCTGTTGATCGACGCCGGCCTCAGCGGCCGCCAGATTCGCCTGCGCCTTGCAAAAATAGGACGGTCGCCAGAGACGCTCGACGGCATCCTGCTCACTCACGAGCACGCCGACCACACGCAGGGGCTCAAGGCGCTCTGCGCAAAACTCGAGATTCCGGTGTACTGCAACCGCCTGACCGCAGACGAGTTGCGTTTCCGGATGGAAACCCACCTCGACATCCGGCAGTTCGTCACCGGCGAGCCGTTTGAGATCGGCGACGTGATGGTCGAGAACTTTTCGGTGCCGCACGACGCACAGGATCCGGTTGGCTTCCACGTGAAAACGGCAGACGGCGGCGTCGGTGTGCTGACCGATCTCGGGCAGGCCACCCGGCTCGTGCTCGAGCGGGTGCGCGGGGCGAGTGCCCTGTACATCGAGGCCAACTACGACCTCAACCTGCTGCAGGAGGACACGCGCCGCCCCTGGGCCATCAAGCAGCGCATCATGAGTCGGCACGGCCACCTGTCCAACTCCTCCACCGCCGAGGCGGTCGAGAACTTGGCCAACGGCACGCTGCAAAACGTCGTGCTGGGCCACCTGAGCCGCGACTGCAACACGCCGGAGATTGCCCGGGAGGCCGTCGCCGCCAAGCTTGGCCAAGCCGGCATCGACACCCTCCGGATCGACGTCTCCACGCAGGCTGAGCCGACCGAAACCGTCACGCTCTGACCCAGCGCTTGGCCAAGCGGAACGCTACTTCTTTTTCCTCGGCCCCCGGCGCAGGCCGTTCTGCAACCACAGCCGCCACACCATCCAGACCGCCTCGCGGACAATCTTGCCGCTCATCTTCGAGGTGCCGATGAATCGGTCGGTGAAGATGATCGGCACCTCGGCGATCGTGTGGCCGGTGCGCCACAGGATGTGCGTCAACTCCACCTGAAAGCTGTAGCCGTTGGCCAGGACGCGGTCGAGGTCGATCGCCTGGAGCGCCCGGCGGCGGAAACATTTAAACCCGCCAGTCGGGTCGGTGAACGGCATGCCGGTGATGGTCTTCACGTAACGCGCCGCGCAAATGCTGAGCAGCAACCGGCTGATTGGCCAGTTGATCACCCGGATCCCCTCGCAGTAACGCGAGCCGAGCACCAAGTCGGCATTCTCTGCGTTGGCCTTATCGATGAATCGCGGGATGTCATCCGGGTCGTGGGAGAAGTCGCAGTCCATCTCGAAGATCAACTCGTAGCCGCGCTCCAGCGCCCACGCGAACCCGGCACAGTACGCCCGGCCCAGCCCGTCCTTCTCCTGTCGATGCAGCACGTGAACCCGGTCGTTCACCTTGGCCAAGCCGGCCGCGATCTCCCCAGTGCCGTCCGGCGAGTTGTCGTCCACCACCAACACCTCGAGCGCCGGCTCCATCGCCAGCAACCGCTCCGCCATCGGCTGCAGGTTTTCCGCCTCGTTGAACGTCGGAAGAACGATCAGCGTGCCGGTCATATCAACTGGCTTTCCCGTCAACCAGGCGGCGGATGCCCAGCGGGTTGGCCTCGCGCAGTTCGGCCGGCAGCAGCCCGTCGGGATAGCCCTGATAGCAGACGGCGCGGGTGAAACGGTGAATCGCCCGTGTGCCGACCGAGGTCGAACGGCCGTCCGACGTCGCCGGGAACGGCCCGCCATGCACCATCGCATGACACACCTCCACGCCGGTCGGGAAGCCGTTGATGAGCACACGGCCCACCTTCGTCTCAAGCACACCGAGCAGTTCGCGGTTGGCCTCGAGGTCGGCCTCGGTGCCGTGGACCGTCGCCGTCAACTGCCCCTCGAGCGACCGGGCCACGGCGAGCATCATCTCGGGACCGTCGTGCGTGACCACCAGCGTCGATGGCCCGAACAATTCCGCCGCAAGCGACTCGTCGCCGAGGAACGCCTCGGCACTCGTCCGGAACAACGCCGCACCCGCTTGGCACGGGCCGTCGCCCGCTTGGCCAAGCGCGACCGTCTCGACGGCGTCGTTGCGGCCCAGCGCACCGGCGCCCGAGCCGTAGGCATCGTGGATGCCGGGGTTGAGCATCGTCGCGCCGGGAGTGCCGCCGACCCACTCGGCGAGCTTGGCCACGAACGGCTCGAGGTCGGTCGAGTCATCGAGAATCGTCAGACCGGGGTTGGTGCAAAACTGCCCCGCGCCCAGCGTCAGCGAACCGTGCAGTCCGGCGGCGATTGGCTCCGCGCGCTCGGCCATCGCTCCCGGCAAAATGAACACCGGATTGATGCTGCTCATCTCGGCGTAAAATGGGATCGGCTCCGGCCGGTCAGCGGCAAGTTTCATCAGCGCTTGGCCACCGGCGCGCGATCCGGTGAAGCCGGCCGCCTTGATCGCCGGATGCCGCACCAGCGCCGAGCCGGTTTCGCGGCCCGGGCCGTACAGCAGCGAAAAGGTGCCCTCCGGCAATCCGCAGTCGCGCACCGCCGCCGACACCGCTTGGCCAACAAGCTCGGCTGTGCCGGGGTGGGACTGGTGCGCCTTCACGACGACCGGGCAGCCGGCCGCGAACGCCGACGCCGTGTCGCCGCCTGCCACCGAGAAGGCGAGCGGAAAATTGCTGGCGCAAAAAACCGCCACCGGGCCCAGCGGCCGCTCCATCGAGCGGACATCCGGCTTGGGCACCGGTGCGCGGTCAGGGTCGGCGTGGTCGATGCGGGCGTCCACCCACGAGCCTTCCTCCGCCACCGTGGCGAACAACCGCAACTGCCCGCAGGTGCGCCCGGTCTCCATCCGGATGCGCCCTTCCGGCAGACCGGTCTCCTGCGGGGCGCGCTGGGCCAAGTCGTCGCCAATCGCCTCGATGTTGTCGGCAATCTTTCGCAGAAACGCCGCCCGATCCGCGCCACTGCTCCTGCCAAAAACTTCAAACGCCCCGGCCGCCAACTCGACGGCGCGGTTCAGTTCCGCCTCGCACACCGCCGCATAGCCGGGCTGAAGCGACTCGCCGGTCGCGGGGTTGATGCCAAAAATGGACGGCTCGCCTGTGCCGCCCGCCTCTATTCCAATGATCGACCTGCCTGTCAACTCCGCCATGCGCCCAAGGCTACTGGAAGCGGGGGGAAGTTTGAAGTTTGCAGTTTTCAAGTATCTCCACTTGGCCAAGCGGGGCTTGCGCCACCGGTGGGTTCACCCGACACTTTGCGCATGAATCGGGACGAGGCGTGGGCGCTGCTCAACGCGTACACGAAGTCGGAGTCGCTGCTGAAACACGCGCTCGCGGTCGAGGCGGCGATGCGGCATTACGCGGCCAATCGAGGCGAGGACGCCGGGCAATGGGGCGTCACCGGCCTGCTGCACGACTTCGATTACGAGCGGTGGCCGGACATCCCCGACCACACGCAGGAAGGCGCAAAGATTCTGCGCGAGCGCGGCGTCGATGAGGAGATCGTCGGGGCGATTTTGTCGCACGCGGAATGGAACCAAGGCGACTACCCGCTCGACCGGCCGATCCGCAAGGCGCTTTTTGCGGTGGACGAACTTTGCGGCTTCATCGTCGCGGTGGCTTACGTGCGGCCGGAAAAACTGGTCGGCATGACGCCAAAAAGTGTCCGCAAAAAAATGAAGGCCAAGGGCTTCGCCGCTGCGGTGAAGCGGGAAGACATCGTGCACGGCGCGGCGTTGATGGAGGCCGAGCTGAACGACCATATCGCGGAAGTGATCGCGGCGCTTCAGGGGGCGTCGTCCGCGCTTGGGTTGGAGTGATCGACGGCGGCCGCCTTCAGCCGCCGGGATTCATCCATGAACTCGGCGATGCGCATCGACGCCGTGATCGGGAACATCGCCAGCGCCAGCCCGGCGACAAAGTCCACCGCCAGCGCGAGTTGGCGCAGGGCCGCCGGCATCTCGAGGGCCTTCCACACGCCAGTGGCCGGGTCGAGGCGCGCAATCGGAATCGGCAGACGCCGAAACTGCATCGCCTCCCACTCGGCATAGCCGCAAAACCAGATTCCCAAGCCAAGGCCCAGCGCGGCGGACAACCAGAACAGTCCCACCCAGCCGCTTGGCCAATTGCGGCCGCGATACAGCGTCACGCTGTTTTTCAGAATCCAGCCGGCGAAAAAAGCCACTGGCAAAATGACCAGCAACCCAATCATGGTTCGTTCCGCTTGGCCAAGCGCATCGCTCACCCGCCGCCGAGGCTGACCAGGTGGCCAAACGTGCGGAGATACATCCGGTTCCCGCCCAGCGCCGGCGTGGCGTTGGACGCCTCGCCGAGGTCGTTGACGGCGATCGGCGTGAACGTGTCCGACGCCGCGACCACCACCACCTTGCCGGTGGTCGAGATGCAAAACAGGCGGCCCTCGACCCAGACCGGCGAGCCGAAAAATCGTCCCTCGACGCGCTCCTGCCAATGCACCTTCCCGCTCTTGGCCTGAACACACGTCACGATGCCGGCGTCGCCCCAGAGGAACAGCAGGCCGTCCTTGGCCACGCCGGTCGGCACGTAGGGAATGGAGCGGCGCAGCTTGTAGGCGAGGCTCGGCTTTGCGTCATCCTCCGCCCGTCCCGGCTTGACCGCGACGAGGTAATTACCGCCCGCCCCGCTGCCGCACGTGCCGATCAGCAGCCCCTCCGCAACCAGGCTCGAGCTGACGGAGCGTTTGTCAAAAACACCGCCCTGTTCCCAGTGCGTCTTGCCGGTGCTCGGATCGACGAACGTGATCCCATGGCCCATGCTGTTGAACACCAGCCCCCTCGTCCCGGATGGGTCGGTGAACTCGCACGGCGTCGAGAAGGCGGCCTTGGCGTTGACCCGGTCGATCTTCCACAGCACCTTGCCGGACTTGGCGTCCAATGCCGCGAGGAAACTTTGGTTGTCCCCATCACCGGCAAGAATGACTTTGCCGTCGAGAAGAATCGGCGAAACCCCGCCACCGTGATTGCTGATGATGGTTTCGAATGTCCGCTCCCAGAGTGGTTTCCCCTCGAGATCGAGCGCGACCAGCGTGTGCGCCCCCGGCTTGGAGACGACGAGCACCAACCGCTGGCCATCGATTGCCGGGGTCGATGAACTCAAGTGATTGTACCGGTGCATGCGGTACGACTTCTGCGGCCGGGAAACGGCCCAGGCCTCCGAGCCGTCTCCAGCGTTGAGGCATTGGATGACGAACGCGCCCGCCGCCCGGTCCGAGCCGGTGACAAAAACACGCTCGCCCCACAGCACCGGCGACGAGTGCCCCTCGCCCTTCAGCGCCACGCGCCAGTTGGCGTCAGCCACAGTGAACTTGGACGGAATGCCCTTGGCCAAGCTGATGCCATTGCCGTTCAGCCCGCGAAACCTGGGCCACTCCTTGGCCTGCCCGGATAGCCCTGCGAACAAGAGCATCCCGCAGACCAACGCGGTGAGAGATCGTTGTACTTGATGTTGTGTCGTCATGAAATTCAGTTGGCCAAGCGCTTGCCCTCGAAGCAGTGGATAACGCCGTTGCTCGTGCTGGCGTACAGGCGGCCGTCAGCCACGGCCAAGCCGAACACCTCGCCGTCGGCTCGGGCTTGCCACAGTCGGCCGCCGTCCTTCGCGCTGTAAGCCGCGACCTCGTTGTGGCCGCCGGTGATCAGCGTCTGCCCGGCCAGCACCATGCTCAATGGCTGGCTGCTGGCCACCCGCCACGCGAAACAGTCCTGCATGCCGGCCTGAACCGCGTCGATTTTCTGGCCCAGTTGGGCGGCCTCCCCGAGCAGTTTCGCACGTCGGCTTCCGTTGGGCGCCTTTTTCAGCGCCTCCCCGAGTTGCTCGTGCTTTTTCTTGAGCGTGCGCCGTTCGCGGGCCAGTTCGAGATACCGGCTGCGATCGAGCGCGCTCAGGTCGGTGTCGCTCTGGAGGAACGAGCGCGACGGGGTGACAATCATATGGTTGCCCTTGAACGAGGCGAGTTGATCCGACTGGTTCGACTCGACAAAACCAAGCGTGCCGGTTTTGCCGGGGCCGAACACCAAATTATCCCCGGTTAACAATGCGTAGGTGCCGCCTTGACCGCTCACGACGCGGATGCGTTTGCCGTCGGCGCGACTGAGCACGACCGGGTTGTTGCGCCCGGCCGGGACGTAGAGCCGTGTGTGCGAGGCGAGCATGTAGCCCTGTGCCGGGAGGTCGGTCTGTTTCTGCTGCCACTTGATCTTGCCGGTCGCGGTGTCGAGCGCCGTGATCAGCACACCCTCAGAGGGGAACATCCCGGCGGCACAGTAGGCCGTGTTCCCGATGACGACGACACCGGTCCGCAGCGGCCAACGCGAGATGAGGCGGGCGTTGCCGGGGATGCGATAATCCTTCGGCCCGGGCCGGGTCTTCCAGATCAGCGAGCCGCGCTTCGCGTCGAGACAGTAAGCGTGGCCATCATCGGAGCCGGCGTAGACGCGCCCCCCGGCGATTGTCGGGGCCAGGCGCACCGGCCCCTCGGTGAAGTAGGCCCAGCGCAACTCGCCGGTGGCGGCGTCGAGACAGTAGATTTTGTCATCCGCAGACGAGCCGTAATAGAGCCGCCCGTCCGCGATGACCGGGTGGTAGGCGTAATCGAAAATCTGCCGCGACTTCATGTCGTACACCTTGTTGTAACCGTCCCACTTGGCCTCACCGCGCCAAGCCGGGCGCGGGGCGTGCCTGGAGCGGTGCGTCCACCCGTCGGTGAACGGCGTGAGCAGCGACTCCTTGGCGACGCCGCTCCGGGCGTAGTCGTGCTGATAGGTCGGCCAATCCGCCGCTTGGCCAAGCGCCGCCGCGCTGGACAGGCATACGAGGGCAAAATGTCGCGTGAAACTCATGGATGAAACAGCGTTGACGCGCCCGGTTTTTATGCGGTCGGCAGCGGGGGTGCAATGCAAACCGGCCAAAAACGGCGCTTTGCCGGCTGGTTTAGCACGGATTCTGCTCGGCAGGACGGCGTGATGATGGCTTTGGGAACAGGAATGACGGTTTTGATTGTGGCGCTCGGAGTCGGCCTTGGGTGGATCGGCGGCTGGTTTGGATTTCGCTGGCGGCACAACGGGCGGATTTTCAGCGAGAGCGACCGGGACTATTTCCAGAACCTCCTGTTCCGGGCCGAGACCGCCGAGGCCAAGCTGGAGCAAATGGAGCCGGAACTGACCCGGGCGACCGACCGGGCAAACATTCTCGAGGACAGCCACCGGGTGATCCAGGAGGAATTGGCCAACGAGCGCCAGTTCAACCTGTCTCTCAACACCGACTTGAGCCGTGAACGCGCCCATCGCAAGTTCCTCGAAACCAAGCTGGACGATCAGGCCGAGACTCTCAATATCGAGCGGCGCCGGCTAGACGGCGAGCTGGCCCGCTTGGCCAAGCGGATCGAGGAAGACAACCGGAGGCTCACCGAATCGCTCCTCACCCGGCAGGGCGCCGGGGAACCGGCCTTCGCGGCCGCCCCATATTGAGCCGACGGCGATCCCGAAAAGATCGTTCTTTTCTTTTGACAACGGTCGGAATCGTGCCAGTTTCCCCGGCCAGCTTTTGACTGCTGCCGGCCGCCACGCGGCCAACTGAGCATTCCATCACACACAAGATGAACCGGCTTTGTTCAAGCCTCCGAATCGTCGTCGCCACCGCCACTGCGGCCTTGGTTTTCATGCACGCGCAAGCCGCCCCCAGCCTCAAGACGCTGAGCAAGTCGTGCTTCATCCTCCACGACCCCTCCGGCAAATACGACATCAGCCCGGAATGGGAGGAGCCAGCCAAGGTCATGCACCAGCTGCCGATCCTGCCGGATCTGACCAAGCGCATCCGCGATGTAATCACGTCCGACCACGGCAACAAGTCGGTGCTGATCGTCGGCGACGCCTCGTCGGCCTACCGCTACTTCCTGGCCAGCCTCGCCGTGAGTGGGGATCCGCAATTGGCCAAGTTTGCCCACCTTGAGATCGACCTGCCGAAGATCGTCGAGGGCCACACGCTTCTTGGCCAAGTGCAGGAGTATTGGCAGAAGAACATCAGCAAACCGGCCTTGGGCGAAGACATCATCCTCTACATCTCCAACCTCAGCTCGATGATCGGGCTGGGCGCGTCGAACCGCTCCTCCACCGGGGTGGAGACGCTGTTCGCGCCGAACATCCAGGGCGGCAAGATGCGCAGCATCGCCTTCATCGACTACTTCAACTACTCCCGCGTGCGCTCCGACAACAACTACGTCATCAACTCCTTCGGCGACACGGTGTTCCTGCCGGAGTACGGGAGCGATGACATCAACGGCATCCTGCTAAACTACGCCCGTGTCTACATCCCGCAGCTCAAGCTCACCGAGCCGCACGTCAACTACATCAAGGACGTCATCGGCTACTACCAGCCAAACAAGCCGGAGCCGCAACGCACGCTCACCGTGTTCAAGGAACTGGTCACGATGATGCAGGAGGCGGTGGCCAAGAACGGGCGGTTCGTGATGGACAAGGCCACGCTCAAGGCCGCCTCGATGAAGGCCGCCCAGGTGCCGGACTGGATCATTGCGAAGGACTTCTCCGTGCTGAAGGAGTTGCCCGGCAAAATCCGGTCGCGGTTCATTGGGCAGGACGAGGCGGTCGACGGTGTCGTGCGGCTCTCGCGGATCGGCTACGGCGGCGGGCGCACCGACGAAAAACCGGTCGCCAGCATCATGTTCGCCGGGCCGACCGGCACCGGAAAAACCTACCTCTCCAAACTGCTCTCCAAGAGCCTCGGCCTGAAGATGATCACCATGGACATGACCACCTACCGCAGCTCCGCCAGTATGGATCGCTTCCTCGCCGTCATGACCGACAACCTCACGATCAACCCCCACGCCGTGTACGTGTTCGAGGAGATCGACAAGGCCAACGTGCAGGTGCTCGACCGGCTCTACTTCCTCCTCGACGAGGGGATTTTTTACGACCGCAACCAGAAACCGATGTACGCCCGCGGCTGCTTCGTCGTGATGACCACCAACGCCGGCTACGATGTCATCGTCAAAAACCGCAATAAGGCCAACGTCCGCGAGCTGTTCGAGCTGGCGTTGCTTGACCGGTTCCGCCCCAGCTTCCTCAATCGCTTCGACGAGATCGCCATGTTCCGGCCGTTCACCGACCCGGAGTACGTCGACATGGCCGAACTGCACATCCGCCTCAAGGCCGACGGCATGAAGGAGACCTACGACTGGAACCTGACCGTGGACGATTCCATCCACAACCTGATCGCCCGCGAGAGCCGCAGCCTCACCTTCGGCGCGCGCCCCACCCTGCGGATGATCAACGGCATCCTCTCGCTCGGCGTCACCAACTACCAGATCGAGAAGGCCCCGCTCGAGGAGGGCTCCAACATCAACCTCGAGTTGTTGTCCGCGGAAGACCACCGGTTCCGCCTCAGCGTGGAGGGCGGCAGCTCGCTCGATTACCAGGTGAACCTGTGACCGGCATCGACACGGCCAGCTAAGAGTCAGTCGATGCCCAACGCCCATTTTTCAACCGGCATAAAAATCGCCTTCACGGCGGTGATGTTCCTGTACATCAACCTCGTGCTGACGATTTTCTGGATTCTCAAGCCGCTCAAGAAAAGCCTGTTCATCGGGCAATACGACGGTGAAGCCACCTTCAAGCTTGGCTCGCTGGAAATGCTCGGCAGCAGCGCCGAGCTCTTGGCCAAGGGGATGAACCTGTTGATTGCCTTCCTGCTGGTGGTGTTCCTCACCTTGGTCACCCGCTTGGCCAAGCGCCAGCGATTGACCTATTGCTGCATGGGCCTGGTCATCGCCATGACGTTCTTTTTCTCACTGCAGATCAACCAGCCCACCGAGATGACAGTCTGGCTGTTTTACTGGTTCGGCGACCTGTACATCAGCCTCATGCTGGCCGCGTTCTTTTCCTTCCTGCACGACACGGTCGATCTCAAGAACGCCAAGCGGCTATACGGTTTCATCGTGCTGGGGGCGGTGTCCGGCGGCGCGGTGGGCAGCACCTATTTCCGCGGATGGATCGGGGAGATGGACAATCAGCAATGGCTGCACTCGATCATCGGTATCGGCGCGGTGATCTGCCTCCTGGCCTTCGCCGCCGGGTGGATGGCCCGATCCATCCCGCATCACGAACCAGAACCCGGCCCCGACGATGTCCCCGGGAAAAAGTTCAACGCCGCCATCGAGGGGGCGTCGCTGGTCTTCAACTCCCGCTACCTGATTGCCATCGCCGGGATCGTTGGGTTTTATGAGGTCACTTCGGAGGTGCTGGATTACCAATTCACGGCGATGACCGAGCGGTTTGTGCCCAAGGAGGAGATTGGCAGCCACTTTGGCACCGTATATGCGATCGGGAATGTCGCCGCGCTGGTCATCCAACTGGGCTTCAGCATCTTCGCCGCCAATTTCCCCAAATATCGGATTCACTGGATCCTGCTGGCCCTGCCGCTGTCGATCGCATTTAGCTCCCTCTTTTTCATGCTCGTCCCGGTCCTGGTCGCCGGCAGCCTCCTGAAAATCTCCGACAGCACGTTCGCCTACTCGGTCAACCAAACCGGGCGCGAAACCCTCTACAACCCGCTGTCACGGCAGGAGAAATACGTCGCCCGGGCGTTTGTCGAGGTGTTCGTCCAGCGCACCGGCAAGGTGGCCGCCCTGTTCATCGCCTTCCTTGTCCCGATCTTCCTCAGCACCCGTAATGAGGCCGGCCATCTCGAGACCAGCCTGCTTGGCCTGCAACTGCTGGGAGGCTTCACCTGCATCATCGTCGCCCTCTGGTTTTACTGCGTGAAGATCGTCGGCCGAAAGTTCGAGTCGCTCGAACGCGAACGGCAGCAACCCACGAATGTTGCGCTTGGCCAAGCGCAGGAACAACCCGGCCCCGGCACGACCTGATTAATTCTCAAGCCGCCCTGAACAGGTGCTTTTGAAAGCCGATGAAGAGTTTTCGGATTGAGACCGCATCGCCCAGTTCATCCACGGCATCGTGAATGCCGCCGTATTTTAGCTCCAGAAAACTACCTATCTTTTCCGGCTGCAGTTCACTCACGCCTTCCTTCACATACTGGTCGAGGACGAAGTCCAGAAACACCTTTTGCTTGCCGGTGTAGTTGCAATGAATGATGTCTTGATGCATTGCCACGCGGTCTTCACGCGTGACCGGAGCGAGGGCGTAGGCGATGTAGGCCAGCACATCAAAGACATCGCTCCTCTCCGCCGCGATGAGTTTCTTGATTTCATCCAGTTGATCCGTGCCGTAGCCTTTCTCTGCCAATCCATCGAGCAGCTTCTGGCGGGTTTCCGGGTGGCTCCAAATCTCGCGCAGCTTGGCTTCATTCCCAAAAAAGTCCGGCAGGTCTCCAAAGAGTTGTTCCACAAATTGCGCCGCTGAAATGGGGGTGCCGTCCGCGTGCCAAAAGGTGGTTTGCGTCATGTGCTGGATCTGCCGTTCCTTGCCATCCGCCAGCGTGATCTTGAGCATGCGGCGGGGTTCCGGCCTCGGCTCCGGAGGGTCTGGATTTGGGTCGGGCGGATCCGGATCGGGATTGGGCTCCGGCTTGGGCACAGGCGGCTCTGGCTCCACTGGCTCCCCATCCCACTCGTCATCGTTGAAAAGCTCATACGCTTTCACGAAGTCGTGGATCGTAAAATAATCCTTCCCCTCGAACACCCGCGTACCGCGCCCGATGATCTGTTTGAACTCGATCATCGACTTGATCGGCCGCATCAGCACGATGTGGCGCACGTTGCGCGCATCCACGCCGGTGGATAGCTTGCGCGAGGTGGTCAAAATCGTCGGGATCGTTTTCTCGTTGTCCTGAAACTTCCGCAACTGCTGCTCCCCCAGGTCCCCGTCATTCGCCGTCACCCGCACGCAGTAGTCCGGATCGCTGCTGCTCTTGCATTGATTGATCAAATCCCGCACCGCCAGCGCGTGCACCTGTGTGGCGCAGAAGACCAACGCCTTTTCGCTCTGGTCGATGCTGTCCATGAAAACCTGCACCCGCTTTCGTTCGCGTTCCTCGATCTCAATGCGCTTATTAAAATCATCCTCCACGTAGCGTTTGCCCTCCTCCACTTCCCCTTCCTCAATTTCGTCGTCGTCGGTGTACACATAATCATCCAAGGTCGTGGCAATTTGTTTCACGCGGAACGGCGTCAGGTAGCCATCGTTGATGCCTTCCTTGAGCGAGTACACATAAACCGGCTCGCCAAAATACGCGTAGGTATCGGCATTGGTTTCCCGCTTGGGCGTGGCGGTGAGGCCCAGTTGCACGGCGGGCGAGAAATACTCCAGAATCCCGCGCCACGTACTTTCGTCCTTGGCCCCGCCGCGATGGCATTCGTCGATCACGATGAAATCAAAAAAGTCCGGCGGATACTCGCCAAAATACGGCTCCGGATTCCCTTCCGCATCGCGGCCGCTCATAAAGGTTTGGAAGATTGTGAAAAAGACACTTCCATTTTTCGGCACCTTTCCTTTTTTGCTGATCTCATCCGGCGCAATGCGAATCAAGGCATCCTCCTCAAATGCCGAGAATGCATTGTAAGCCTGATCCGCCAAAATATTCCGGTCCGCCAAGAATAATATCCTTGGCCGCCGACTCGGTTCACGGCTCAAGTTCCATTTGCTTTGAAAAAGTTTCCACGCCAGTTGAAACGCGATAAACGTCTTGCCCGTGCCCGTGGCCAAAGTGAGCAGGATGCGATCCTCCCACGCCGCAATCGCCTCCAAGGTTTTGTCGATCGCGTTGTGCTGGTAATACCGCGCCTCCCACGTGCCGCCTTTGTCCTCGAACGGCACCGCCGCAAACCGATCGCGCCACGCGTTGGCTTCGGCAAAAGTCGCCTGCCACAGCTCATCCGGCGTGGGGTATCCCTCGATCTCCCCTTCCTCGCCCGTCTCCATGTCCACCCGGTACAATCCCACGCCATTGGTCGCGTACGTGAAGCGCGTTTGCAATCGTGCCGCGTATTTCTTCGCTTGGGCCAAGCCCTCGGTCACCGGCAGATCCCGTCGCTTGGCCTCGATCACCGCCAGCTTGTGCCCGCGAAACGTCAGCACGTAATCCGCGATGTCCGAGTTCGCTCGCTTCCCCGCGCCCTGCAAACGCCCCGGCGCGATCACCTCCCGCCGCACCCGGCTCTCCGCCACCACGCCCCAGCCCGCCGCCTTCAAGGCGGGATCAATCAATTCAGCGCGTGTTTCGGCTTCGTTCATCACAACTGCCTCAAGAATGTCTCATTGAATAGGCAAAACAAACTAAATGTCTCATTATATCGCGTTAATGAGACATTAAGCCGGTAATGACTCACACGTGAGATTCAAAAAACTCGGTTGCCTTCCGCAATATTGATCAGCTTGGCAAAGGCAAAAACCCCAAATCTCCGGCCTTTTCCCTCGCGTATCGTCTTCAAAATGCCCTCTTTGCGCAGAATCCCCAGAATCCTGGCCGCCGTGGCCTTGGGAATGTTCGATCGTTCCGTGAACTGTGGTGCTGAAAAAATAGGCGTCTGGAAAATGAAATCAAGGGCTTTGATCGAATACTGCGAATGAGTCAAGTTGGACACCTCCAATTTCGATTGGTTGTAAAGTTTCAAGATTTCCCGGACTTTTCGCTCATTTTCCGCAGACTGCTCCAGCACGCCGTTCAGGAAAAAAATACACCAATCCGTCCAGCTGCCATCGCGCGACACGGCCCGCATGCGTTCCAGATATTCATCACGATTCGCATCCAGATAGCCACTCATGTAAAAATTGGGGCTGGCCAGCAGTCGCCGTTGAAACAAATTCAGAGGCAACAGCATTCGGCCCAACCTGCCGTTGCCGTCCTTGAACGGGTGCAACGCTTCAAACTCAAGATGGACAATCGCCAACTGCACCAATGCATCCAAGTCTGATTCCTCGTTGAAATACCGCTCCCAAACATCCATGCCAGACTGCAAATGCTCTGGGGCAACTGGCACAAACTTGGCCTGTTCAATCGTGCCCCCCTCCGGCCCAATCCAGTTCTGTTCCAAGCGATAACTCCCCGGTGATTTGTCTTTGCCTCGCACCCCCTGCATCAAGACTTGGTGCGCCCCGCGAAGGATGTGCTGGGAAAATGGCCGATCCTTCATATCCCCTACACACGAATGCATGGCCATTCGGTAGTTGAGTACTTCTTCAGCATCTGCCCGCTTGGGTGCGTCCACATTTTCGGGATCTCCCCCCGCCTCAAATTCCAGCACCTCCCCCATTGTCACCTGCGTTCCTTCGATCTTCGAGGAAAGCACCGCTTCTTGGGTGGTTAACGGCGATAACAACACATTGGCGTTGGGCATGGCTGCCAACAGTCCGTCATAACGGGCCAAGCCGGCATTCGCCGGCCCGATAATCTGGCTCAACCGATGCCAGTCCAGTTCTCTCGGCGGAAATTCACCCAAGTGATATTTAACGGGCATAAGCGGCAGTCAACGTAGTATATTTCCCCCTGAAAAGCAGCCAGAATCGCCCACGTTGGAAATGGTTATAAAACAGGATTTCATCGACATATCCAGCCCACATGTCGATGTCATCACCATATTATTCGGGATCAATCGATTCACAACTCCCCGGCGAAGGCTTTTTGGAGGAGGGATTGCTTGAGTTCGGCCAGGGCGCTCTGCTTGCGCTCGTAGATCGCCTCCAGCGCCTTGGTTTCCTCCGACAAGGCATCAAGCTTTTCCACGATCGCTTGTTGGGTGGGGAGGGGTGGGAGATTAAATGAATACGCAAAGAGATGAGGCCTGTTTACTTTCGGCATTCCTGCCCTAGCAGAACCTTTGATTGCGTAGTCAGTGAAATCAGCTGTTAGCAAGAGATGAAAAAGAAAATCTCTTTCAAGAATTTCCGCATTTGGAGCAAGAGGATAAATGTCAGCGCTACAAAGACCACGGAATGAAGGTCGCGAAACTTTTTTTAAGTAAGGTCGAATCTTGCTGTAAAGAACCATTGATTCATCAAAGGGAAATTTTCCTGAGATTAGTTGTTCCTCTCTAGCCTGCATTATTCATCAAAAAAGGTTTTCGGCGACTTAACTTATTGTGTATAAGTT
>JACNJE010000114.1:0-56639 GCA_014382705.1 Verrucomicrobiota bacterium
CAAAGGGCTTTTCAGACAAAATCAGCCGCTCAAAGAATCCTATGGGACGTCAGTGGATTGATTCCAAGTTGATTTGGATAAACCTTTAGTGCCGCCTTAAACTGATCCAACGACTCATGCTCACCTGAACGCAACTTGATATACTTAATCTCAAGAGCACGCGGGAAATGAGGATCGATCTCCAACGCTTCATTAATCGTTTTAACGGCTGACTCCGACTCATTCGCATAGCCAAAGGCCAACGCCAAATTAACCTTTATTATTTTGGAAGTGGGTTCCAGTTGTGTGGCTTTACTTAGGTTATCTACAGCCTCGATGAACCGTCCCGACTCCCTGAGATGAATACCATACCAGTGAAAACTCGTAGCGTAGTTGGAGTTAAGCGAGATCGCCTTTTTGTAGCTTTTCTCTGCTCCGGTCCAATCGTATTCATATCGACTCTGAACCCACCCGATGAGCGCATAAGGGTTTGCCAAGTTCGGGTTTAACTCGATCGCTTTTTTTGCATAGCTTTTTGCCTTGGGCATCGCCTCACTGGCTAAGGCAAAATTGTACCCGGGTAACAACCCATAGGTGTCGCCCAAGCCGACATAAGGATCGGCATAGTTTGGATCCAACTCGATCGCGCGCTCGAAATGCTTGATGGCATTGTCGAAACCCTCCTTGCTGCGTTTATTCCACTCCCGACGACCCGCTTGATACTCTGCCTGTGCCTCGGCGTTCTCCGTGGCTTTTTGGGCAAGCTGCTGTGCCTCTGTGGCGTCTAGGCCGCCCTTTAGTTCACTGGCCAACTGGGTCGCGATCTCGTTTTGGAGGGCGAGGAACTCATCCTTGGTCTTGGTGAAAGTGCTGCCCCAGCCGAGCGCCTCGGTGTTGGCGTCGATGATGCGGATGTTGACCTGCACCTTGTCGCCGCTTGTCTGGATTTCGCCGGTGACGATGGTGCCGACTTGCAGCGCCTGGCCGATTTCATTCGGCGACTGTTCGCTGTCCTTGAATTTGCGGGCCGACTCGTTGGCGATGACGACGAGGCTTTGCAGCGGCTGCAATTTGCTGGTCAGCGTGGAGACCAAGCCGTAGCCGAGATCCGCTGAATCTTGCGCGCCGCCGATGACCTTGAACGGCAGGACGACGACGCGGTTGGTATCGAGCGCTGGCACCGGCTTGGGTGTCGGAGGCTGCGTGACCCTATTTGTTTGCGCTTGGCCAAGTGCGACCGGCCCCGGCGTGGGCACCGGGCTGCTGCCGAAAAAAAGTGTCCCGGCCAGGCCAAGCACGGCGAGGCCGGCCACCGCAGCGGCGGCCTTGAGCCAAACGGCAACCTCTCGTTTGGTTTCGGGTTTGTCGGCGGGGTGGCTTGGGCCGTGCGGGGTGCTGCCCGGTGCGGTTGCGGCGGCGGCGCTGGCCTCGTCGGCCACGGTCACGCCCAGCTTGGCCAAGGCGCGGATGACCGGCTGTAGGGCGGCGTCCTCCTGTCCCTCGAAAAACTCGACGCGCTGGATGCCGGCGAGTTGGTACGCCATCGATTCCGGGATCTCCGCCGACTCCAAATACACCGGCAGGATGCGTTTGCGCCCCTCGGAGGCGAGGGCGACTTCCTTGACGACATTCTCCGAGCCGGCCGAGTTTTCGGAAATGGCGAGGATGAGCAGTTTGCAGCCGCGGATGGCGGCGACAATTTCCTGGCTCCACATCGTGGCGCCCTCGATGCCCATCTGGTCGATCCAGACGGAGACGCCGGCGGCACGCAGGCGCTCGACGAGGTCGAGGATGCGGGCACGATCCTGCGAGGCGTAGCTGATGAAGACTTCGGAAGCCATTGGGTGTGTCGTTCGCGGGGCGACTATTACGCGAAATCTATCAAACAGGAAGGTTTGTTTGAGGGCCGTTTGGCCAAGCGCGGCGTGACAAATCGGGGCTTGGGCCGTATCGTCCGCGCCGTGGAAAAACGGAAACTCACGCTTGGCCACTCGCCCGATCCGGACGATGCATTCATGTTTTACGGCTTGGCCAACGGCTTGGTCGATGACGGCGGCTACGACTTCGAGCACATCCTGCAGGACATCCAGACGCTGAACGAGCGGGCGAGCCGGGGCGAACTCGACATCACGGCGATCAGCATTCACGCCTACGCGCACGTCTGCGGCGAGTACGCCCTGCTGCCGAGCGGCGCGAGCATGGGCGATGGCTACGGGCCGATGCTCGTCGCGCGGGAGAAATTCTCGAAAGCGGAGATCGCCTCCCGCCGCATCGCGGTGCCGGGCACGATGACGAGTGCGTTTCTCGCGCTGCAACTTTGGCTCGGCAAAAAAGGGGAGCGGATCGACTACACCGTTGTGCCGTTCGACGAGATTTTCGCAACAGTGAACCGGGGCGAGGCGGACGCGGGGTTGATCATCCATGAGGGGCAGCTGACGTTTGAAAACGAGGGGCTTGTTTGTTGCGAAGATTTAGGCGTGTGGTGGGGCAGCGAGAACGACGGCTTGCCGCTGCCGCTCGGCGGCAATGTCATCCACAAACGCATCCCGGCGGAGGAGCGCGCGGTGATCTCCGGCGTGCTCGAGCGCAGCATCCGGTACAGCCTCGAGCATCGCGCCGAGGCGGTGGAGCATTCGCTACAATACGCGCGCGACATGGGCATCGACTTGGCGGACAAGTTCGTCGGCATGTACGTGAACGACTGGACGCTCGACTACGGCGACGCCGGCCGCGAGTCGATCCGGCGCTTCCTGCGCCGAGGCCACGAGATGGGCGTCGTGCCCGCGTTGCCGGAGCTGGAGTTTGTGGAGTAGCATTTGCGCTTGGCCAAGAGGGTGCCGCCTGGCTACAGTGCCGCCTTTACCGGTACCGGGTTTGGCGGCTTGGCTGGGAGATTGATTTTTTCTATGAAACGTATGATGCAAAAAACCGTGGTGCTGTTGGCGCTTGGCTTGGTTGGTGGCTTGGCGGTCGCGCCGGAGGCCAAGGCGGCCAAGCGGCCGAATGTCGTGTTCATTTTCACCGACGACCATTCGGCGCGGGCGATCAGCGCGTACGGCTCGCGCATCAACCGGACACCGCACATGGATCGACTCGCGCAGGAGGGCATGCGGTTCCGCAAATGCTACGTCACCAACTCGATCTGCGGACCGAGCCGCGCGGTGATCCTCACCGGCAAGTACAGCCACTTGAACGGTTTTTTCCTGAACGGCCGCACGCCGTTCGACGGTTCGCAGCAGACGTTCCCGAAGTTGCTGCGCAAGGTTGGCTACGAGACGGCGATGATCGGCAAGTGGCACCTCAAGAGTGTGCCGACCGGGTTTGATTACTTTGACGTGCTGATCGGGCAGGGGCCGTATTACAACCCGCCGATGCGCACGACCAACGACGCGGGCGAAGTGGTCGTGGAGAAAAACACCGGCTACACGACCGACATCGTCACCGACAAGGCGCTCGCTTGGCTGAAAGAGGATCGCGATGCTGACAAGCCGTTCATGCTGATGCTCCAGCACAAGGCCCCGCACCGCAACTGGCAGCCCGGCCCGGCGCACCTCAACACGTTTGACGATGTGGAGATCCCCGAGCCGGAGACGCTGTGGGACGACTACTCCGGCCGCACCTCTGCCGCCGCAAACCAGGCGATGACCATTGCGCGGCATCTTTCCGAAAACGATCTCAAGCTAAACAACGGCCCGAACAACCTGACGCCGGAGCAGAAAGAAGTTTGGGACGCCGCCTACGGCCCGAAGAACGAGGCGTACCGCAAGGCCAACCTGCAGGGCGAGGCGAAGGTCAAGTGGATGTACCAGCGTTACATCAAGGATTATTTGCGCTGCGTGCAGTCGGTGGACGACAACATCGGCCGCGTGCTGAAATACCTCGACGCCGCCGGCCTCGCCGACGACACGGTCGTCATTTACTCGTCCGATCAGGGCTGGTACCTCGGCGAGCATGGGTGGTACGACAAGCGGTGGATGTACGAGGAGTCGCTCGTGATGCCGCTGATCGTGCGCTGGCCCGGCGTCGTGGAGGCCGGGAGCATCAACAACGATATCGTGTCGAACCTCGACTTTGCCGAGACGTTTTTGGAGATCGCCGGGGCGGCCATCCCGGACAACATGCAGGGCCGCAGCCTCGTGCCGCTGATGAAGGGCACGACGCCGGCCGATTGGCGCAAGTCGTTTTACTATCACTATTACGAGTTCCCCGGCGCGCACAGCGTGGCCCGCCACTACGGCGTGACGGATGGCAACTACAAGCTGATCCACTTTTACCAAAACGAGGAGTGGGAGTTGTTCGACCTCACCGCCGACCCGAACGAGTTGCAGAGCCTCCATGGCCGGACGGAATACGCCGGGACACAGGCGCGGCTTGAAAAAGAGTTGCACCGGCTCCGCGACCGGTACAGGTTGCCGGCCGAGGATCCTGCGTCAACACGCCCTCGGCAACGGCGGAGGAATTGATTTCGTAGCAACCCGTCAACCCGAACGACAGAAGCCGGCCGCTTGGCCGGCTTTTGTTTTTTCGCGGGGAGCGTACACGTCCCATTTCATCAGGCTGAAAGCCTGGATCTCCGTAGCCGTGGGCAACGCCCACGGAATTCACCCGACCATTCCAATGTGGCCTGTAAGGACACTTCAATCGCGGTTGAACACCCCTTACAGGGCTGTTTTTTAAGGCCAACTTTCCCGAGGGCGCGTTGCCCTCGGCTACGGAGAAATCGCCTTACAGGCGACCATATTCGCGCTTGGCCAGGCGCTTGGCCGGTCAGTACAGCAGCAGCGGCGACAGGAAGTAGAGCCGACCGGCCTTGAGCTTGGGCAGGTCGACACCGAGGTCGATCTTGATCTCCTTGGTCTCGCTCTTGCCGAACAGGCGAAACAGGCTGGCCAGGTTTAACGGCTCGCGATACTGGATCAGGTCGGCCTCCGTGTGGCCGGCCAGTTTCAGCGCCCGCTCCGTGGCGGTGTCGAGGTCGCCCAGTTCGTCCACAAACCCTTGGCCAAGCGCCTGCGTGCCGGAGAAGATCCGGCCGTCGGCCTGCTCCTCCCAGCCGTCACCGAGCGCCTTGCCATCATCCGGGTTGGCCCGCCGGGCAAGGTCGCGCCCCCTGCGCACGATGGTCTTGAAGCGGCCGAACGTCTCGTCGATCAGGTCCTGCACCATCTTGCGTTCCTCCGGGGTGATGTCCTCCTCGCGCTTGTCGTAGCTGAGCATGTCCTTGTGCTTGCCGCTCTTGAACACCATCGGCCGCACGCCGACCTTGTCCATCAGGTTGCGCAAATTGTAGCCCTGCATGATCACGCCGATGCTGCCGGTGATCGTCAACTCGTGCGCGACGATCCAGTTGCACGGCGCGGCGACATAGTAGCCGCCCGACGCCGCGACCGTGCCCATCACGGCCACGACTGGCTTGTCGCATGCCTCCTGAAAGTCACGGATGATCTCGTGAATCCGGTCCGACGCCAGCACCTCACCGCCGGGCGAGTTGATGCGGAACAGCACCGCCTTCACGGCGTCGTCCTCCCGCGCCCACTTGAACTGTCGCCGGAGCGACTCAACCATGTTGTTCCCGCTGGCATCGACGCTGAAGCTGGCGATCAGCCCGGAGAGATCGATCGCCACGATCTTGTTGTCGCTGTCGTTGTCACGGAGGGTGACAACCTCCACGCTGCTGGAGTCGCCGGCTCCGGCCGACATGCCGGCGGCGCCAACGACCAGCAGGACGATCAGGAAACCGCCCAGCAACAGGCAGCCCATCAGGAACAGGGAGAACCACATCCAGCCGCGACTCTTGCGGACCGGGGCGGCGCTTGGCCCGGGCGGGATCACAGGGGGGGAGTTGTCGCTCATGTCACGGGTCAGACTACGCTTGGCCCGGCGCGCCGGCAAGCGGGCGGTTTGCGCTTGGCCAAGCGCTTGGCTACCATCGGGCCGTGGAGCGCAAGACTTGGCTGCCGTTGGTGCTGATGCTCGTTTTTGCGGCGAGCCGCTGGCCCGGCATGCTGCCGCAAAACTTCAGCGCCGCGCACGCACTGCTGTTCTGCGCCGCCTTCTGGCTCCCCGGCTGGATGGGCTGGGTGTTGCCGCTGGCCACCATCATCGTCACCGACATCCTGCTTAACTTATTCCACTACAACATGCCGGTGCTCGATCCGCGCTTGGTCACGAACTGGATGATCCTCGCGCTGTTTGTCGTCTTGGCCAAGTGGCTGGCCAAGCGCCGGAGCTACGGCCGGGTGTTCCTCGGCACGCTGGTTGGCGCGCTGCTGTTTTACCTCGTTAGCAACACCGTCTCGTGGATGGTCAACCCGGTTTACGCCAAAACGATCGCCGGCTGGGTGCAGGCGTTGACGGTGGGTCTGCCCGGCTTTCCGCCGACATGGCTGTTCGGCCTCAAGTCGCTGCTTGGCACCGGGCTGTTCACCGGTTTGTTCGCCGGGGCGATGAAATGGAGCGAGGCGGTCGATGCCCCCGAGCCGGAGCCGGAAATCGAGGACGACGAGGAACTTGAACCCCCGCCCGAACCCAGCCCCGAACCCGCATGACTACTGTCGGCGTGCTCTCCGATAATCACGGCGACTGGCCGCCGCACATCGCCGAGTCGCTGGCCGGGGTCGATGCCATCATCCACGCCGGCGACATCGGCCCGTACAGGCTCGTGCTCGACATGGAAGGCATCGCGCCCACGACCGCCGTGCTCGGCAACACCGACGGCGACCTGCCGATCAACGAGACCGCGGTGACAACGCTCGGCGGCAAAACGTTTTTCGTGCAGCACATCATCGATCCGCACCGGCTCCAGTTGCCTCTTCGCGAACGGCTCAAGCGCATCGAGCCGGACGTCGTCGTGTTCGGCCACACGCACGAGCCGTTTTGCGAAACGATTGGCGGCATCCTGTTCCTCAACCCCGGCTCCGTCACCCGCCCGCGCGGAGGCTCTCAACCCGGCATGATCCGCCTGACGATCGACAACGGCAACATCACGCCGCAGTTCATCGAGCTTTAACCCGCCGGTTAAACGCAGAGAGGGTTTGATGATCGTACTCGTACCTCGTCATCGGAAAAACTCACGCAAAGCCGGAAAGAAATAATCACCACGAAGAGCACGAAGGAAAAGAATCCCAACGGGATTCCGCACTCAAGCCCAACGTTGCAGCCTAAAGGATGCTAGCTTGGGAACCTCGTCCGCTAAGAGACAAACCCTGAATGAGTTACGGAAAATCATCAAACCATCAGGTGTTCACCCTTATCCGGCGCGTATCCCCCTGGGTCACACAGCCGGGCAGCGCCGGAGCCTCGGCAACAAAAACCCCGTCCTCATCCTGCTCCAAGTCGATCCGACACTTCACGGCGACAAGCTATCACAAGACCGGCCGGTTGAAAGGCAAACTCTTGATCCGGACTTGGCCAAGCGCCCGGTTTTGGCGTTCACCGGGTCGGAGGTTTCTGGCATTCTGCCGACTGCAACTGCGATGAACCCTTCTACTCAACCCCACTGCCGGGGCGTGGCCAAGCGGCTTGCCGCCGGGCTGTGCCTGACGCTGACCCTCGCGCTTGGCCAAGCGCAGGCCACTGACCAACCCAACATCCTCTGGATCGTCGGTGAAAATTTCTCACTTGATCTCGCCTGTTACGGACAGAAAAATGTCCACACTCCGAACCTCGACCGGCTCGCACGCGAGGGCACTCGGTACACGAAGGTGTATTCCACCTCGCCGGTGTGCGCGCCAAGCCGGAGTGCGTTGATGACCGGCTGGTACGCCACCTCTACGGACATGCACCACATGCGCAGCCATCGCTCGGATGGCTGGCGACTGCCGGCTGGCGTGCGGCCGATCACGCATCTGCTACGGGACGCCGGCTATCATACGGCGAACATCACGCATATCGGCCAGCGCGAGGTCGGCACCGGCAAACTGGACTTGAATTTCGCTGCGGAAGGGCCGGTGTATGCCGGCAAGGAGTGGGGCGACCTGAAAAAGAAACAGCCGTTCTTCGCGCAGATCAACATGCCCGAGGCGGAGTACGACATCTACGACCGCAAATCCGCCGAGAAACCGCGCGTCAAATGGGTCGGCGAGGAGTGGCATCCCAAGGTGGCCACGCCGGAAAATGTCACGCCGCCGCCGTATTATCCCAACCACAAAATCACCCGCGAGGAATGGGCGCGCTACCTCAACTCCGTCACCGGCGCGGACGTGCGCATCGGCTGGATTTTGGATCAGTTGAAAAAGGACAGCCTCAGCGAAAACACCATCGTCGTTTTCTTCGCCGACAACGGCCGGCTCGACGCCCGCGGCATCCACTGGTGCTGGGACAGCGGCCTGCACGTGCCGATGATCATCCGCTGGCCCACGAACATCACCGGTCCAAGCCAGATCACCCCCGGTCGTGTGGACGAACAAGTGCTGAGCCTGCTCGACCTTTCCGCCACCACCCTCTGGATGGCCGGCATCGCCAAGCCGTTTGGCATGCAGAGCCGCGTGTTTCTTGGGGCCAACGCCGAGCCGCCGCGCACCTTCGCCTTCGCCGCGCGCGATCGCATCGATGAGACACAAGTGCGCCTGCGCTCCGTGCACGATGCGCACTTTCATTACATCCGCAACTACACTCCCGGTGCTGGCTTCCCCACGCTCAATCGCTACAAGGAAAAATGTTTCCTCGTCAAACCCCTCATGCGCCGCCTCCACGCCGAGGGCAAACTCACCGGCCCCGCCGCCGACCTCATGAAACCGTTCCCGCGCGAGATGCTCATGACACCCAGGCCGATCCTCACGAAATCCGCAACCTCGCCGCCTCCAAAACCCCCGCCCACCAAGCCGCCCTCAACCGTTTACGCGCCGCGCTGGACACATGGCAAATCGCCACCACCGACCGAGGCCATATCCCCGAGCCGCCGGAAGTCGTCCGCCCGTTCACAAAAGAAATGCACGACTGGTTCGGCACACCGGATTGGGTGAAGGAGAAATAGTCACTTGGCCAAAAAAGATTGGATGTAAGTTATTGTCATTGAATAGCTTGTCTGAAAAACAGACTTTGGAAATATTAAACCTTGACGAAGGGGATCAATCGGTGTATACACCCGGCTTTGTTTGGCGATGGTATGGCAATTTCACATTGTGTCCGGTCAGTTTGGAGTTACTCTTTCGGCGAGAGGCTCTCGATTGATGTGTTCGTTTTTGGGTGCGAATTTCGTGAATTGAGCCATGCCTAACGCGCGCAAAGTCGGTAAGAAAAATGTTTCCGCCTGGATCGACGAGGATGACAAAGACGTGCTGCAGGCGGCGGCGCGAGAGCGGGGTGTTCCGCTCAGCGAAATGCTGGATGAGTTGATTCAGGAGAAACTCACGGTTCTTAAAAACAGACGAAAAAAATTGAAAAAGTAACACTCAACCCAATAGCCAACGATGGACAAGAAAACTGAAGATCAAATTGTCGGCATCAAGCATACGCTGAACGAGACGCTCGGCGAGTCGATCCATCTCGCCGACTCGCAGAGCGAACTGAAAAAGGAGATGCACGAATTGCGGAAGGATTGCGACTCGCGGCTGAAGCTTTTCAAGAAGTTGAGTTTTCGTTTCCTGCTCGTTGTCCTCGCGCTGTCCTGCTTGGCGGCGGTGTATGCCCCGGTGCGGGTGTACTTCCTCGAGAAATCGTACGTGGGCAAATGGCTTGGCTGCAGCACGGAGGAGTTGCAGGAAAACCAAGCAGCGGCGGAGCAACTGCAGCCGGGAAGTGATGCCGAGTTGGCGGAGTTCATGAAGGATCGGGCAATGGATCGGGCGCTCGAGGGCCAGGCGGCGAAGGAGGAGATTTCATATCTTGAGAATGTTTCGCCGGCCGAGGCCAAGCGCTTGGCTGATCCAGTGCAGCCATCCGATGCCACGTCAAACTTGGCCAAGCGCCAAAACGATTGATCCCGCACCACCGGCCGATGATCCCCCGCACGACAGCCTATCGATGCTCTGCGCCAACCCGACCGGGTGGGCGCTTGGCCAAGCGGGGCTTCACGCTGATCGAGCTGCTGGTGGTCATCGCCATCATCGCCGTGTTGGCGAGCTTGCTGTTGCCGGCTCTGGCCAAGGCCAAGCACAAGGCGGTCGAGACACGGTGCCTGAATAATTTCAAACAAATCATGCTGGCCGCCACACTGTACGCCTCGGACTACGACGACTACATGCCGTACCCCAACTGGGGCAGCAGCGCCGCGAACGGAGCCGGTTGGCTGTACAACCCAAGCGCACGGGGCCGGTGGCACAACCGCCCACCACAGGACAGGGAGGCGATCAAGACCGGCCAGCTTTATTCCTACTCGTCTGCGCTGGAGATATTTAGCTGTCCGATGGATACACCGCAGTGCAGGGACGTGAAAGCCCGGAAGAACAGCGGATACCAGACGCTCTCCGGCTACATCATGAATGGCTCGCTTTGCATTTTTGGCAGGCTATCCGGCAAACGGCCGAACACGATCAGGCTATCCGACTTGGCCGGGGAGAACGTGCTGATGTGGGAGACCGACGAGCGCAAGCCGTTTTACTTCAACGACGCCTCCAGTTTTCCGCTGGAAGGCATCTCGTTGCGCCACGCAGGCAAGGGAACCAAGCTGCCGGTTGACCCCGGCAAAGCCAACGCGCAGGTGAACATCAAAAAATTTCAAAAGGGCGGGGCGCACGTTGGCAAAAGCGACGGCTCCGCCCACACCATGCCGGTGAGCCGGTTTTATTTTTTCGCGAGGCAACAAGAGAAAAACTGCCTCTGGAACGCCCCGACGCCGAACGGCCGCTGATCGATGACACGACCCCCCCAACCCGAACCCAGCGCAACCGCCGCCGGTGTATACACCCCGTTGATGGATTCCCACGCGAGGTGGAGGGGGCATTGTCGATACCGGTGGTGGTTCTGGCGAAATGATGGCGGTAGGCGTCGATGCCGTGTCCGGAGAAAAAACATCAGTCAATCACACCCGGTGTATACACCCGGAGTGGTTTTGCAGCCGGCAGGACGTTGCGGTGGCGATGGTGGGCGTTGTAGTGGGCTTTGTGGTGGGCGGAAACGATGTGGCGGATGGGCAAGTGTGAAGTCTGCGCTGCCGGTTCAGGCCAAGCGCGGTCAGCGGCGGCGGCCCCTGTTGGGCCGTTTGTCGATCGACTTTTGCCGGCGAGTTGGCTTGGCAAAAAAGGAAACGAGAACACACCCGTCAGGGCGCGGGGTGTCGCGAGCGGAGAACCGTCGCGGCATCCTGTTGCCTTGAGTGGAATTGACGGGTTCACCCAAAAACAGAAAGGAACAAAATGAACAAACTACAAAAAACAACACACGCGAAATTCGTGAAACGGATCATGCTGAGCACAGCATTGACGGTAGCCGGTTTGGCAGGGCAGGCAGACGACGAGCCGGTGGATTACTCCAAATATACCAAGCCACACAAATGGGACTTCAGTTCCGGCTTGGCGGGTTGGGAGAATGTTTCCGACTCAGGCAAGGTCGGTTACGGTGACAGTTATATGTCAGATACGCTATACGGGTCGTTTAAATTTTGGCGTTGGCAAAAGAGTTTTCGTGTCGAACCACCCGCTTTCGAGGTGGTAAAGGACACAGAGGGATTCTCTGTTCTGCGAATGCAACCGATCAAACCGGTGATCCCGAAAAACCCACCGGATGTATTTGGGAGTGTGATTGGTTACTTGGTAAGCCCGTTCATCGACTTGACGTTCAATGATGATGACAAGTTGGAGTTGGAAATCCGTGGTGATCGTCGTTCAGGGGCTTATTTACTATACATCGGGGGCAATCAAAAGGTATGGCTAGCACCTAAAATCACACCCGCATCCGATGGATACAAAAAATGGTCCTTTGATCTTGAAGGGACTCGAACCATCATCACAGAGGCAAACAAATTTAAGCAAACAAGAAAGGCCAGAGTGTTGGTTGGCGTTTGGGTTGATGCGAAAGAACTTGTTGTCGGCCAAAAATGGAGCCCAACGGAAATTAGAAACATTGTCACGCCTCCGCTGTATGACGCGGCGTTTGTGCCCCTCAAACCGAGCGACAAGCCGGAGATCACCCATCTGGGGACATCGAAGATTCAGGTTGAGTGGGATGCCGGAGTTTTGGAGTCGGCTCCCACACCGGCCGGGCCATGGAGCAGCGAAAAAGGAGAAAGCCCACTGCTGTTGAGCGTTGATGAAGGCATGGAGTTCTATCGATTGAGGGCGCGAGTCGGCGGCCAATAAATTTCGCCGCATCCAACCGTTGCAAGACAGCATTGGGTGGCCCCGGGAAACCGGGGCTTTTTTTGCTGCTTGGCCAAGCGCGGGTGGGGGCTTGACCCGGGGGCGGTTTTTTGCGGGACTACCGGCACCCGAGCAACTGCCGTTGGCAAATCATGACTCACTCAATTCTGGCTCAAGCCGCTGACTCCATCTCGTACTGGCCGCTGGGCATTCTGGCGATCAGTGTCGGCTTCATCGTATTCACGATCATCAAGCTGAAGTTGCATCCGTTTCTGGCACTGATCTTCGCTGCGGTGCTGACCGGGCTGTTGGCGGGGGATCTGCCGGGGATGACCACGGAAAACGTCGGCTTGTTCAAGAGCCGCGTGACCCTGAATGATACGCCGGGCGACGCCGCCAATGACATGTTGCTGGCGGTGAACTGGTCGCTGCTCGGCTTCGGCAACACGGCGGCGGGGATCGGGTTTGTCGTGGCACTGGCGGCGATCATCGGCACGTGCATGCTCGGCAGCGGTGCGGCGGATCGCGTGGTGCGCTGGCTGCTCGGCATTTTCGGCGAGAAGCGGGCCGGCTTGGTGCTGTTGTTGAGCGGGTTTCTGCTGTCGATCCCGGTTTTTTTCGACACGGTTTTTTTCCTGCTGATCCCGCTGGCGCGGGCGCTCAGTTTGCGCACGGGCAAAAGCTACACGCTTTACGTGATCGCGATGGCGGGCGCGGGGGCGATCACGCACTCGATGGTGCCGCCGACGCCGGGGCCGTTGATGATCGCCGAGGGTCTCAAGCTGGACTTGGGCATCGCGATGATGGCCGGCTTGGCCGCGAGCCTGTTGCCGGCGTGGCTCGTGCTGTTTTTGGCCAGGTGGTTCGATACCAAGTTCAACATCCCGATGCGGGAGTCGGCCGGGTCATCGACGAGTGAGCTACAGTCGATCGTGGACAAGCGCGATTCCGAGCTGCCGAACCTGTTCCTGTCTGTGCTGCCGATCGCGCTGCCGCTGGTGTTGATTTCGCTGGTCTCGATCTTGAATCTGGTCGCCAAGGACGCCATCGCCGGGGCGGCTTGGTTTCGGTACCTCGAGTTTTTCGGCTCGCCGAATATCGCGATGCTGCTTGCTGCATTGCTGGCGATTTACACTCTGGCTGGGCAGATGATTCGCGAGAGCGTCCAGTCGTTCACGTACATGCCGACGAACCTGTTCCTGTTGGCGCTGCCGATCGCACTGCCGCTGGTGTTGATTTCGCTGGTCTCAATCTTGAATCTGGTTGCCAAGGACGCCATCGCCGGGGCGGCTTGGTTTCGGTACCTCGAGTTTTTCGGCTCGCCGAATATCGCGATGCTGCTTGCTGCATTGCTGGCGATTTACACTCTGGCTGGGCAGATGATTCGCGAGAGCGTCCAGTCGTTCACGTACATGCCGACGAACCTGTTCCTGTTGGCGCTGCCGATCGCACTGCCGCTGGTGTTGATTTCGCTGGTCTCAATCTTGAATCTGGTTGCCAAGGACGCCATCGCCGGGGCGGCTTGGTTTCGGTACCTCGAGTTTTTCGGCTCGCCGAATATCGCGATGCTGCTTGCTGCATTGCTGGCGATTTACACCCTGGCCGCGCAGATGATTCGCGAGAGCCGCCCGATGGAGGGCGGGCTGATGAGTACCTTGGCCAAGGTGCTTGAGGATCCGCTGCAGACGGCCGGGGTCATTATTCTGATCACCGGCGCGGGCGGTGCGTTTGGCGGCATGATCCGCTTGGCCGGAGTTGGCGAGACGATCGCGGCCCTGGCCCGGAGCTACGATATTTCGCTCATTCTGCTGGCTTGGGGCGCGACGGCGATCATTCGGATCGCGCAAGGCTCGGCCACCGTGGCGATGATCACCGGGGTGGGTCTGATGGGTGCGATTATCGGCGACGGCAGCGGGCTGGACTATCATCCGTTTTATATTTTCCTCGCGATTGGCTTTGGCTCGATCACGTTGTCGTGGATGAATGACAGCGGCTTTTGGGTGGTGCAGCGGCTCAGCGGCTTCACTGAGAAGGAAACGCTAAAGACGTGGAGCGTGCTACTGACAGCGATCTCGTTGCTGGGGCTGGTGCAGACTTTGACCTTCTCAAAAATCCTCCCATTCAAGCCGGAGGCCAAGCCGGCCGAGGCGGCGGCGCTCGTCGTGCAGCAGAAATAGGTTGAACCGGCGGGGAATCGCTTTTCTTATCGGGCAACGCGCGACCGCTTGGCCAAGCGCACGAGGAGCGACGTGAAGCCGACCGATCTCAGGGGGATTCTCCAGTACATTCCGAAGTTTCGGGACAGGATTTTTGTGGTTAGTGTCGATGGCGCGATTGTCAGCGACGAGAATTTCTCGAACCTCCTCCTCGACTTCGCCGTGTTGCGCTCGCTCAACATCCGCGTCGCCCTCGTTCACGGCGCGGCCAGCCAGATTGCGTCGATGGCGCTGGAGCGCGGCGTCGAGCCGTCCGACCTCGACGGCACCGAGCCGGTCGATGCCCTCACGCTGGAGATGGCGCTCACGGCGGCCAACCGGCTCACGCACGAGATCCTCGAGGGCTTTGCCGCCAACGGCCTGCGCGGCGTCTCGACCAATGCCGTGACAGCCCACCCGCGCGGCATCATCGACGGCACCGATTATCAATTCGCCGGCAAGGTCGAGCGGATCGATCTTGGCCACCTGGAGACGCTTCTGGCGCAGGGCAGCATCCCGGTCATCCCACCGCTTGGCTTCGACGGCGAGGGCAACACCTACCGTGTCAACTCCGACGACCTCGCCCGCGAGGTGGCCGTGCGGCTGCGGGCCACCAAGCTGATCTACGTCACCACCCGCGACGGGTTGATTCGCCACGGCGACGTGATCCGGCAGATTCCCAACGGCGAACTCGACCAGATTCTCGAGCACGAGCCGGGCAGTCTCGAGCCGGAACAGCTGGCCAAGGCGCGCAACTCCGCCGCCGCCTGCTCCGCCGGAATCCCGCGTGTGCACCTCATCAACGGCAGCGTGCACGAAGGCCTGCTCGCCGAGGTGTTCTCCAACACCGGCATCGGCACGCTCGTTTACGCCAACGAATACCGGCAGATTCGCCCGGCGAAAAAGTCCGACCTCGGCAGCATCCTCGCGCTGACGAAGCACGCCATCGAGTCGGCCGAGCTGATGGAGCGCAGTCTTGCCGAACTCGAGGCCGGCGTCGGCGAGTTTCACCTGTTCGAGATTGACGGCAACCCGGTCGGCTGTTTTTCGCTGACGGTTTTTGCCGAGGCCAACGCCGCCGAACTGGGCGCCGTTTGCGTCAGTGCCGCGCATGAAAACCAGGGGATCGGCCGCCGACTCGTCGAGTACGCCGAGAAACTGGGCCGCGACCACGGCTTGGCTAAGCTGTTCGTCCTCTCGACACAGACGTTCAAGTGGTTCCAGTCCAAGGCCGGCTTCACCGAGGGCACGCTCGACGACCTGCCCGAGTCGCGCCGCGCGGCAGCGGAAGCAAGCGGCCGCAAATCAAAAGTGCTGCTCAAACCGCTGGAATGAGCGCCGCGCTTCAGCCCATCCGCGAAGCGTGCGAGCGGCACGGCATCGAGCCGACGCCGACGCTGCTCGTGGCCAGCGTGGCCGATCAGCGCATGGCCGAGTGCCGCCAAATCGCCGGGTGGGACTTCGCCGAGGAGCGGCGCTTGGTCATCTCCACCTCGCGCTACGGCATCGGCCAAGCGGAGCATTCGAACAACACGCCGCTTGGCCTGCATCGCATCGCGGAAAAAATTGGCGGCGACTCGCCCGCCGGTTCCGTGTTCGAGAGTCGCGAAATCGTCGGCACCGTCGCCGAGTTGCCCAAGGCCCCCATCGCGCACCGCATCCTGTGGCTCGACGGCCTCGAGCCGGGCTTCAACCGGGGTGGCGACGTTGATACGCATGCGCGGTACGTGTACATCCACGGCGTTGGCGACGAGACCACGCTGGGCCAACCGGCCTCGAGCGGCTGCCTCCACCTCGCCGCCGCCGACCTGCTCCCCTTCTTCGACCGCACCCCCAGCGGCACCCTCCTCTGGATCACCAAAGGCCCGCTTGGCCAAGAGGGAAGAAACACAGAGAGAGAGTTGTTAACCGCGCATGGACGACCATGAACGCGAAGAACGGAAGAAAAAAATCCCGCAGGGATTTTGTCTTGCAGCCCAAGGTTGAATCAAAAGATTCTACCTTGGGAACAGCGCCCCAAACAGGAAACAACCCTGAAAGTGGTTGAACAACACCGGGCCGATCTGACACCCAACGTCGTTTGTTTTGCGAAACCCTTGCAGGGTTTTCAGGTTTTTTGCGCGTATCCCAAGGTAGAAACCTGTCGGTTTCAAACCTTGGGCTTTAGGGTGTTATCCCTACGGGATAAGTCGCATCGCCGAGGTGTCACTTAATCAAGCCAACTGGTCGGCGTTGACGACGTTTTGCGGGTGGCCGGCGAGGAATGCCTTCACATTATGCACGGCGACGCCGATCAACCGGCGGCGGGCGGCTTGGGTGGCCCAGCCGATGTGCGGGGTGATGTGGCAGTTCGGCGCGGTGTAAAGCGGGTGGTCGGCGGGCGGCGGCTCGGTTTCCATCACGTCCAGACCGGCGCCGGCGATCTCGCCGTCGTGCAGCGCCTTGGCCAGGGCGAGCGTGTCGACGAGCGGGCCGCGCGCGGTGTTGATCAGCAACGCGCTTGGCTTCATTTGCGACAGGCGCTTGGCGTTGACGAGATGATGATTTGCGCCGGTCAACGGACAATGCAAACTGAGCACGTCGCTCTCGGCGATGACTTCACCGAGTCCGGCGAGTTCGATGCCGTCGGGCAACGTGCGGGGCGGGCGGGGGTTGTGCGCGATCACGCGCATGCCGAACGCGCGGGCGATCTGCGCGACTTCGCGGCCGATTTGGCCAAGGCCAATGATGCCAAACGTGCGGCCGCTCAACTCGGTCAGCGGTTGGTTCCAAAAACAAAAATCTGGGCAGCTCGCCCAGTCGCCGCTGCGGACTTTTTCCGCGTGCGCCGCGACGTGCTGCGTGAGGTGCAGCACATGCGCGAAAACCATCTGCGCCACCGCCGGCGTCGAGTAGGACGGGATGTTCGTGACCGGCACCCCGCGCGCCCCGGCGGCGGCGAGATCGACGACGTTGTAGCCGGTGGCCAGCACGCCGATGTAACGCAGCTTGGCCAAGCGCTCGATCGTGTTGGCGTTCAAGACGGTTTTGTTCGTGAGCAAAATCTCGGCGTCCGCGGCGCGCTTGGCCATTAAATCGGCGGGAGTGCGGTCATGCATTTGCAGTTGGCCAAGCGCGGCGAGGCCGTCCCAGTCGAGATCGCCGGGGTTGGCGGTGTAAGCGTCGAGGATGACAATTTTCACGTGGCCCGAATGAAACGGGAACGGGCCGCGCGGGGCAATTCGGAAAAATCCGGTTGCCACCGGCGGGTCGGCTGTGGACGCTGGGGGCGTGGGAGCGGCCAAGCGTTAATGCGGATCGCGATTTTCAACACTGTGCAGCTTGAGACAGCGGGCGGGATGGAGCATTTCAGCATCCAGACCGCGGCGCATCTCGCGTCGCTGCCCGGCGTGCAGGCCGACTGCGTGACGATGGACGAGGCGTTCAATCTCCGCTACGGGCGGCTGCATTCGCTTTATTTTTTCCGGCGATTCGATCGCGCCACGATCTTTCGCGAACCGCGCGGGGCGATCGAGCAGCGGCTTGGCCAAGCGCGGTACGTGCAGTGCGCGACGTTCGCCGAGCTGCGCGAGGCGCTTGGCCAATACGATTTGGTTTACAGCCGCAACGAGATCACCGAGGCGTTTTTGTTCCGCGCGCGGGTCGGCTACGGCAACGTGCCGCCGGTGGTGTTCGGCTGCCACTGTCCGCACCGGTTTATCGGCGCGAGCACGCTGCACAGCCGGCTGCATAATTGGCTTTATGCCTCGCCAATTTACACGCGCTTGGCCAAGGGGGTGGCGGGGTTTCACACGATCTCGGGTGGTGACACGGCGGCGGTCGAGCGGCAGTTCCCGGAGCATCCGGTGGTGCAAATCCCGAACCCGTTTGACGCGGTCGGTTACGCAGAACAGGCCGGGCGGGCCACGCCGCCGTTCGCGGTGGACGCGGCCAAGTTCAACATCCTTTGGGCCGGGCGGTTGACGGGGCAAAAGGGTGTTGCGGAACTGCTCGAGGTCATCGGGCGCGTGAACGAGTCGCACGGCGGCAAGGTCGCATGGCACATCTGCGGCGAGGGCGAGTTGAGCGGCTTGGTTTCGGAGGCGTCGGCGCGGCATGAAAACGTCCACGCGCACGGCCATGTCGATCGCTTGGCCATGCCGGCGGCGTACGCGGGCGCGGACTTGTTTATCAGCACCAGCCAGTGGGGCGAAACGTATGCTTACACGCCGCGCGAGGCCAACAGCCTCGGCGTGCCGGTGGTGGCGTTCGACATTTCCGGCTACAACGAGATTATCGAGGATGGCCGCAACGGCCGCTTGGCCAAGTCGGTCGATGAGATTGCCGCGCAGGTGAATTGGTTCGCCGACGGCAACCGACTCGACGGCGACATCCGGGAGTACATCCGCGCCCGCACCGATCACGCCGCCGCTTACGGGCAACTGATTGGTTTTTTCCGAGACTGCATTGCTCCCAGCATCGAGTAGATGATTCTGCAAAAAAAATCCGAGGCGTTCACCCTCATCCGGCCTGCGGCCACCTTCTCCCTGAGGGAGAAGGAATCTAACGGAACGCGCTTGGCCAAGCTCCCTCTCCCAGCGGGAGAGGGTTGGGGAGAGGGAGAACGCTTTCTAGTTAGCAGAGATCCGCGAGCAGGGTTGAGTTGGGTGCGGGTTGACTTTAGCTTGTGTGCCGGGTGAGTCGTGATACTGAACAACAACCGCCGCTGAAGGTGGGGATGATCTCGCTGGGGTGCGCCAAGAATCTTGTCGATGCCGAGGTGATGATGGGAGCAATGCTGAAGGAGGGTTTCGACATTACCAACGACAACGCCGATGCCGACGCGCTCATCGTCAACACCTGTTCGTTCATCGACGCCGCGCAGGAGGAGAGCGTCGACACGATCCTCGAGTCGGCCGAGTTTCGGAGACACGCGAATACCGGCCAAGCGCTGATTGTCTCCGGCTGTCTGTCACAGCGTTATCGCAAGGAGCTGCCCAAGCTGATGCCGGAGGTGGACGCCTTCATGGGCATCGACCAAGTCGAGCAGGTCGGCGACATCGTCCGGCAGGCGGTTGGCAATCGCGGTTCGCGGCTTGGCCGAATGGAGGAAAAACCGAATGGCAACGAGATCGAAACCACCGCTGCGCCGCCGGGCGAGCCGTTGGTCGACATTCATTCGCGGCCGGATTACATCCCGGCGTTTGAGACGCCCCGGTTTCGGTTGACGCCGGATCACTTTGCGTATGTGAAGATTGCCGAGGGCTGCAACCATCCGTGCAGTTTTTGCATTATCCCGCGGATGCGCGGCTCGCACCGCAGCCGCACGCAGGCCGACATCGTGCAGGAGGCCCGTCAACTCGTCGCCGACGGCGTGAAGGAGCTGAACCTGATTTCGCAGGACTCGACCTATTACGGGCTGGATTTGCGCCCCGGCCATCGGGCGAATATTTCGTCGCCGGAACGGTTTAACGCAGCAGCCAGCCAATTGCCGACGGGCGCCTCGACACTGGCGAGTTTGATCCGCGAACTCAACGCGATTGACGGCGAGTTTTGGATTCGCATCCTGTACACGCACCCGGCACATTGGACCGACGAAATCATCTCCGCCATCGCCGAGTGCGATAAGGTGGCCAACTACGTGGATATGCCGCTGCAGCATATTCACGACGCGATGCTCGAGCGGATGCGGCGCGAAACCACCGGGCAATACATCCGCGACCTGATCGGGCGCATCCGCGAAGGCATCCCCGGGATTGCCATCCGCACGACGTTCATCGTCGGTTTCCCCGGCGAGACGGAGGAATATTTTGAATCGCTGCTCGACTTCATGCGCGGGGTTCGCTTCGAGCGACTCGGCGTGTTCACCTACTCAAAGGAGGACGGAACCAAAGCCGGCGGGATGGCGAGCCAGTTGACCGACGAACAAAAGAAAGCCCGGCACGAACGCGCGATGGCGGCGCAGCTTGAGATCAGCCGCGAGATCGCGGCGGCGCAGGTGGGCCAGACCAAGCGCGTGCTCATCGAGAAACAAGCCAACACGGAAGAGCTTCAGCAGGTGACGATGACTTCGTGGGAGCACGGCCACATCCGCTCGAAAGAGGGCAACGGTGCGCCCGATCTTGGCCCGTGTCTCATCGCGCGAGGGGAGGCCGACGCGCCGGACATTGATGGCCGGGTACTCGTGCGCGGTGAGTTGCCGCTTGGCCAGTTCGCCGACGTAAAAATCATCGGCCACACCGATTACGATTTGATCGCCGAGCCGGTTTGACCCGCTTGGCCAAGCGACACGCCATGAATCTCCCGAACAAACTCACCGTCAGCCGGTTGATCCTGACTGCGTTTTTCCTCGCGGCGCTGTTCATCGAATTCCGGTTTCACTTCACGGTGGCGCTGGTGTTGTTTGTCACGGCCAGCCTGACTGACCTGTTTGACGGCATCATCGCGCGGCGACGCAACCTGATCACCGACTTCGGCAAGCTGATGGATCCGCTGGCTGACAAGGTGCTGATCTGCTCGGCGTTCATCGCCTTCATAGAGCTTGAGTGGATGGTGGCTTGGATGGTGATATTGATCGTGGCGCGCGAGCTGGCCATCACCGGGCTGCGACTGTTGGCTGCCAGCAAAAACCTCGTCCTGGCTGCGGAACGTCAGGGTAAAAACAAGACCATCTCGCAGATCACGGCGATCATCGCGCTGCTGGTCACCCACAGCTACGACGACTGGGGAATTGTCGGCCAGTTGTTTGCGTTTGAGATCGCCGGCCACGCCTGGGCCTGGTGGGTGGCGGAGATTTCCAAATGGGTGGCCGTGGTGCTGACCGTTTTGTCCGGGTTCCTGTACCTCTGGAAAAACCGTGAGGTATACCTCAACGACTGCTGACCCGTGGACCGGCTCGTACTTCTCATTGCGCAGGGGCTGGGAACCGGCCGATCGCCGGTGGCACCGGGCACGGTCGGCACGCTGCTTGGCTTGCCGCTGTTCATCCTGCTGCTCCTGCCGGGCAGCCTCCTGTTCTTCATCGGCTCACTGCTGGCGCTTGGCGTGGCGTCGGTTTGGCTGTGCGGCCGCGCGGAGACGATCCTTGGCCAACGCGACCCCGGCTCGGTGGTCATCGACGAGATCGTGGCGGTGCCACTCTGTTTTGCCGGCTGGGTGTCGTCGTTGTGTTTCGCCAACGGCTCGATGCCGGAGTGGACCTTTTTCTTCAGCGGATCAACTTGGTTCGGGTCGGCGCTCGTCCTGTTGTTGTTTCGGCTGTTCGATATCGCCAAGCCTTGGCCGGTTGGCCCAAGCCAGACGCTCCCCGGCGGCTGGGGCGTGACGATCGATGACCTGCTGGCAGCCCTGTACGTCAACATCATCACGCTGCTTTTCTTGGCTTGAGCGCTTGTCTCATCGGCCTAAACTTGGCCAAGCGCTTAAGCCAATGAAAAATCAAAAAACGGCCACCTTCATTTTTGCGGGACTCCTTTCGCTTCAATTCGTCCAAGCGCAACCGGCGCTCGACACCGCGCCGCTGACGCTCGAGGGCGACATCGCCTCGCAACTCGTCGCCGGTGTCGACCGGTTTCTGTTGCGCGAACTCGCCGACTCCGTCGCCCGGCGCGAGCAACATTGGCAGCGCGACTTCGCTTCGCACGCAGCTTACGCCAACTCCGTCGAGCCGAACCGCCGACACCTGGCCCACATCATCGGGTTGCGGGACAGGCGGATACAATTCGAGGGATTGACGCTCACGAGCACCACGGCCGGGTCGGCGCTCGCCGGGCAGACGGAGCGCATCACCCTTCGCGCCGTCAGTTGGCCGGCGTTTGGCGACGTGACCGCCACCGGCCTGTTGCTCGAGCCGCGCGGCCGCGACGCCGTGGCGAACATCGTGGCGTTGCCCGACTGCAACCAACTCCCCGAGCAACTCACCGGCTTGGCGGAGGGGCTGCCGCCCAAGCTGCAATTCGCCCGCCGCCTGGCCGAGAGCGGCTGCCGCGTCGTCGTGCCGCTGCTCATCAATCGCGCCGAGAAAATGTCGAAGCTCTCCAACCGGGAATCCCTTTACCGGTCCGCATTTGAAATGGGACGACACTTGATCGGCTACGAGGTGCAGCAATCCCTCGCCGTGGTGGACTGGTTTACGCGGCGCTGGGCAGAAACCCCGGTCGGCGTCGTCGGCTGGGGCGAGGGCGGCTTGATCGCCCTTTACGCCGCGGCGGCGGATACGCGGATCGATGCCGCCTGCGTGAGCGGCTACTTCGACTCTCGGCAAGACATCTGGCAGGAACCGATCGATCGCAATGTGTTCGGACTGCTCGAACAGTTTGGCGACGCCGAGTTGGCGTCGCTGATTGCGCCGCGCCCGTTGATCATCGACGCCGCGAAAGGCCCGGAGGCCACCATCCCCGGTGGCCGCGGCGCGCCGGCTCGGGTGGTGACGCAGCCAATGGATTCCGTGCGCGCCGAGGTGGCTCGCGCGAAAAAACTGACCGCCGGCTTGAAGCCGGCAGCGGTCATCAAACTGGTTGACGCCGCCGAGCCGCTCGGCGGCCAAGCGCTTGGCCAATTCCTGGACGCACTTCAGCCGGGCGCCGCGCTTGGCCAAGCGGGAACCGCGAACATCGCGGATCGGCGAAACAGTTTTAGCGCGGCGAAGCGCCACGCGGAGCAGGTGCATAAACTGGATCGGCACACCCAATGGCTGCTGCGCGAGAGCCCGTTCGTGCGCAAACAATTCTACAAGCCGGACACCTCGTCGCTGGCCAAGTTCGAGGCAAGCAACGAGAAGTATCGCCGGCAATTTTATGACGACGTCATCGGCCGGTTCGACCACGAGGTGCTGCCGTTCAACGCGCGCAGCCGGAGAAGTCACGCGTCCGAAAAGTGGGTGGGCCACGAGGTCGTGCTCGATGTATTTCCGGACGTGATCGCGTACGGGATTTTGATTCTGCCGCGTGACCTGAAGCCGGGCGAGCAACGCCCGGTGGTGGTCTGTCAGCACGGATTGGAGGGACGGCCGCAGGACATCATCGAGGGCGATCATCATGCCTACCACGACTTTGCGGCCAAGCTGGCGGAGCGCGGTTTCATCACCTTTTCGCCCCAAAACCTGTACATTTTCACCGACCGTTTTCGCACCCTCCAACGGAAGGCCAATCCGCTCAAAAAGTCCCTGTTTTCAGTGATAATCCCACAGCACCAGCAGATTGTGGATTGGCTCGGGACGCTGCCCTTTGTTGATAAAAAACGAATTGCATTTTATGGGCTGAGCTACGGCGGGAAAACCGCGATGCGCGTGCCGCCGGTGGTGACCGACTATTGCCTCTCAATCTGCTCGGCAGACTTCAACGAGTGGGTCGACAAGAACGCCTCGACCCGCAATCCGCACAGCTACGTGAACAGCGGTGAGTACGAGATTTTCGAGTGGGACTTGGGCAGCACCTTCAACTATGCGGAAATGGCAGGGCTGATTGCGCCGCGACCGTTCATGGTCGAGCGCGGCCATCACGACGGAGTTGCATCCGACGAAACGGTCGGCTGGGAATTTGCAAAAGTGCGCAACCTGTACCAGGGGAAACTGAAGTTGCCGGGGCGTTGCGAGATCGAGTGGTTTGACGGACCACACACCATCAACGGAAGGGGGACATACGATTTTCTGCACCGTCATCTCGACTGGCCAAGTCGATAGAAACTGAATGACGTAGCGGGACGGTTTTTGGCCAAAACAGGTTTTAAAAAAAAGTTCATTTTTTTGTTTTTTTCTGTTGCCAAAAAAAAAACCGACCGTAAAGTAACCGTCCCAAGAAGTTGACTCTACCTGAAGAGCGCTTCTTAAACAGGATTGGGTCCACATTTTGTTGTGGAAGAAGTCCAAAACCAAGGAGGTGACAACAAACAAATGGCCGCAAAAAGAAAAGCCAAGAAGAAGGCAAAAAGAAAAGCAGCGCCGAAGCGTAAAGCTGTGAAGAAGGCAGCACCGAAGCGTAAAGCCAAGAAGAAGGCAGCGCCGAAGAGCAAAGCCAAGAAGAAGGCAGCGCCAAAGCGTAAAGCCAAGAAGAAGGCAGCGCCGAAGCCTAAAGCCAAGAAGAAGGCAGCCCCAAAGCGTAAAGCCAAGAGAAAGGCAAAGCGCTGAGGCAGGAAAAAACCTTAGTGGTTTAACGCGGTTTGGAGGTCTCGCTCCGTGCGGGACCTCCATCCTTCTTTTAGGGGCCGGTTTTCGGCATATTTCGGCCATGGCCACCCTGGTTTTTGATATCGAGACTTCCGCCGTACTGCTTGAGACGTTCGACGAGGCGGCCCAGGAATACCTGATGCGCCCCGCCAACAACCTGCCCACCGAGGCGGAGCAGGAGGCCAAGCGGGAGGAACTCACCCGAATGATGAACCTGTGGCCGTTCACCGCGCAGGTGGTCTGCATTGCGATGATCAATGCCGAGACGCTTCGCGGTCAGGTGATCTTCATCGCGGATGACTTTGAGTCTAACACCCGTGATGTGACCGGGGTGGATTTCATGCCGGTGATGGACGAGGTGGAACTGCTGAATCAATTTTGGGCAGTGGCCAGGCACTACGACAAGGTGGTGACGTTCAATGGGCGGCAGTTCGACGTTCCGTTTCTTTACCTTCGCTCGGCGCAGCTTGACGTGCCGATCACGAAAAAGAACTGGCTCGGCTACCGGTTTGCCACCGAGCCGCACTGCGACCTCGCCGAGCAATTGACCTTTTACAATGTCAGCGGCCGGGACGGTGCGGCACGGCGGTTTAACCTCGATTTTTACTGCCGGGTGTTCGGCATCGAGTCACCCAAGTCGCACGGCGTCACCGGCATGGATGTGAACCAGTTGATGGATGAGGAGCGCTATGGGGAGATTGCCGAGTATTGCCTGCGCGATGTGTTTGCCACGGTCAAGCTGTTCGACATCTGGAAGGCCCGCCTGGCCGGCATCAAGTGAGCCGCTTGGCCAAGTGCTTGGCCAAGCGCGTCAGGCTCCATCCATGGCCGGGCGCAGGGTTGCGATGGCTGCCATGGTTTCTTCGGTCGCCTGTTGATACAGGGTGCGCAACTCCGGGCGTGGGCAGATCCCGGCTCGTTCGCGCATCGAATCGAAGCGGATCGGCCGACCGAACTTCACCGCGGTCGTTGCCATCCTCGGCACCGCATGATGTCGCCCGTAGGCGTTGTAAGTCCAGACGCGCACCGGCACGACCGGTGCCCGTGACCTGAGGATGGCCAAGCCGATGCCGGCCTGTGCGGCTTTCATCTCGCCGTCACGTGTCCGTGTGCCCTCGGGGAAGATGAGGATGGCGTCGCCGTTCAGCAGCCGATCGAGGATGTTTTTCAACCCCCTGGCGCCGCCGCCGCTGCGGTCCACCGGCACGGAGTTGAGGCCGCGCAGGAACGGCCCGGAGAGCCGGTTCGAAAACAGGTCTTCGCGGGCGAGGTAGTTGATGGGTCGCGGCAGGCTGCACCCGACGAACGGGGGGTCGAGATAGCTCTCGTGGTTGGCGGCGAGGATCACCGATCCGGTGAGCGGCACGCGCTCCGGATGGTACACCCGGCACCGGAACAGGTTCCGGAACAGCATTCGGGACGCGCTCCAGGCCAGCCAGTAGAGCGGGGTCACCCGGCCGCCTCCAGCCGCTCGCGCACCTCGTCGATGATCATGGCGCTGGTTTCCTCCGCCGTCATTTCCGAGTTGTTGATGATGCGCGCCCCGAGCGGGATCATCAGCGGCGCGGCGGCACGCTGGCTGTCGCGCTTGTCGCGCTCGGCCAGGTTTTCGTCCACGCCATCGGCGGCGCGGCGCTTGGCCCGCTCGTCCAGCGAGGCATCGAGGTAAAACTTGTACTCCGTCTCTGGAAAAATGTTCGAGCCGATGTCGCGGCCCTCCATCACGAGGTTGCCAAACTGGGCGCAGTCGCGCTGCTTGGCCTTCATCCATTTGCGGACTCCCGGCACGGCGGCGACGGCCGGCACGGCGGCGCTCGTCTTGGCGGTGCGGATTTCCTTCTCCGGGAAGTAGCCGTTGACGTACAGGCGGATGTGCCCGTCGTCGTTGCGCAATTCGGTCTTCCAGCGGCGGCAAAGCGAGGCGATGGCCTTGTCGTTGTCAAGCGCGACGCCCTTCTCGAGGCAGTGCCACGCGAGGCTGCGGTACATGGCGCCGGTGTCGACGTAGGCGTAGCCCAGCGCCTTGGCGACGAGCTTGGCGTTGGTGCTTTTGCCGCTGGCGCTGGTGCCGTCCAGCGCGATCACAATTGGTTCTCCCATCGATAAAATCGGTTGCCTTTCAGTCCGCCGTCAGCCGGTCCGGTTCCAGCTGGTTTCCCTGTCCGTCCAGCAGCGTGGCGCCCAACCCTTCGGGAGCCGGTGCAGCGAGCTTTTGGAAAAACGTGGGAAACGTCTTGCGAACGCAGGCGGGATTCTTGATGCGGATGCCCGGCACTTTCAATCCCAGAGTCGCAAAACACATCGCGACTCGGTGGTCATCGTGCGTCTCGATCGTTGCGCCGTGCAGTTGGCTGGGCGAGATTTCCAGCGTGTCGCCGCTCTCGACGACCGCCGCGCCGCACTGCGTCAGGCCCGTGCGCAGCGCCTCGACGCGCTCGCACTCCTGCACGCGCAGCCGGCCCAAGTCGGTGAAGCGCACCGGCCGCTTGGCCAACGGCGCGATGGCAATCGCCGTCATGATGCTGTCGCCGAGATCGTCCGTCCGCGAAAAAGCACACGCCAGCGGCAGCTTGGCCGGGAATTCGGCATCGATCTGCCAGCCGGAGCTGGGCCAGCGCGCCACGGTCACCGGCCTCCCGCCGCTCGCCGATAAAAGATGCCCCGCAGCCCAAAAGTAACTGCCGCCCGAGGCGTCCGGCTCGATGGCCAAGCGCCCGCCGCCATTCGGGAACGCCTCGATCAAGCCGCTGGTCATCACCACGTACGGCGACGCCGCGCCGCGTTCGCCGTCGATGCCGATTTGCCATCGGCCAAGCGCGGCGCCGAGCAGCAACGCCGAGGCGAACTGCGAACTCTCCCCGATGCTCACCCGGCAGCTTCCGCCGCTTGGCCCGCCGCCGTGAATCGTCACCGGCAATTTGTCCTTCCCCGAGTCGATGCGATAGCCCAGCTCGCGCAGCGCGTGCAGCAGCGCCGCCTGCGGTCGCTCGTGCATGCGCGGCACACCGGCGAGCCGGTAGACGCCTTGGCCAAGGCAGAGGAATGCCGTGAGAAAACGAGCCGCCGTGCCGGCGTTGCCGACGAACAACTCGAGCGGCTGCTCCGCCGTGCCGCCAGCCGGGATCGCTTGGCCAAGCCCGGTGACAACGAGCGTGCGGTTGCCCGGTTCGCCGGCGTCGGGCCGGACGTCGATCGCGTAGCCGAGCCGCCGCAGCGCCTCGACCATCACCCGCGTGTCCTCGCTCCACAACGCGCCCTCGAGTGTCACGTCGCCCTTGGCCAAGGCGGCGAGAATGAGCGCGCGGTTTGTGATGCTCTTCGAGCCGGGCACGGTGATCTCCACCTCGGGCGCGGCGTCCAGCGGGACGATCTCGATGAGCTCGGGCAGCGGCATCGTCAGTCGGTGGAATCGTTCCAGTGGTCCCGCGCTGTCTTGGCTCGTTGCAGCCAAGCCTCGATCGCTTCCGGCGAATCGCCGGCGATCAACCCGCGCAGTTGGCCCAGTTCGTCGGCGAACTCGTCGAGCGCGGCAAGAATGTCGCCGCGGTTCGAGCCGACGATGTCGCGCCACATCACCGGCGAACCGGCGGCCAGCCGCGTCATGTCGCGAAAGCCGCTCGCGCAAAGCTGCGCCTGTTCTTCTCCATGCTCGGCGTCGAGCACGCGCCCGGCCAGGGCCGAGGCCAGCAGATGCGGCAAGTGGCTGCAGCGGGCGACGAGCCGGTCGTGCGTGTCGGGCGGCATGACAACCGGACGCGAGCCGAGGCCGGCCCAAAAATCGTTTACCGTGGCGAGTGCGTCGGCGTCGGTGTCACGGGTAGGTGTGACCACGCAGACGGTACCGTCGAACAAGTCCGACCGCGCGGCGCTTGGCCCGGATTGGTCGCTGCCGGCCATCGGGTGGCTGCCGACGAAGGGGGCGTTCTTCCCGGCACAAAGCGGCGTTAATTCGGCGACGAGCTGCCGTTTTGTGCTGCCGACATCGGTGATCACCGCGCCCGGCTTGAGGTCGGGCAGGATGCGCTTGGCCAAGCCGGCCATGCCGGAGATGGGGGTGCACAGCACGATGAGATCAGCCGCAACGACGGCCTTGGCCGGGTCGAGTGTCACCTCGTCGGCGATGCCAAGCGCCTGACAATTGGCCACGCTCTCGGGACGGCGCACCAGCGCGGAGACGCGCTTGGCCAAGCCGCGCGCCCGCGCCGCCAAGCCGATCGAGCCACCGAGCAGGCCGGCCCCGATGATGGTGAGTTTGTCCAACGGCACGCGGGCATTAAACCGGCGCAGCCGCCGGGAGTCGAGCAGAGTCGGGAATCGGGCCAAAAAGCCAGGTCCGCATTGACGCCGGGCGGGGTGGCCTGTTACACACCACACCCAGTTTGGCTGCGCCGGGAACGGCGACCGGACCGTGATGAAAATCATGCCTGCAAAAAAGAAGACGACAAAAAAAACAGCCCGGCAAAAACCGAAATTCCGGCGTCTGCTGCTCAAGATCAGCGGCGAGGTGCTCGGCGGCAAAACGGGCGGCATCTGTCCCGAGTCCGTCCACGACGTTGCGGCGCAGGTGCGCGAGGTGGCGCGGTTGGGCGTGCAGATTGGGGTCGTGGTCGGCGGCGGCAACATTTTTCGCGGCCTGCAGGGCAGCGAGAAGGGCATCGAGCGGGCCACCGGCGACTACATGGGCATGCTCGCCACGGTGATCAACTCGATGGCCCTGCAGGACGCCCTCGAGAAACAGGGCGTGGCGACCCGCGTGCAGTCGGCGATCAGCATGTCGCAGGTGGCCGAGCCGTTCATCCGCCGCCGCGCCATGCGGCATTTGGAGAAGGGCCGCGTGGTGATCTTCGGCGGCGGCACCGGCAACCCGTACTGCTCCACCGACACGGCCGCCGCGCTGCGCGCCAACGAGATCGGTGCCGAGGTGATTCTGAAAGCCACAAAAGTCGACGGCATCTACGACAGCGACCCGAAGAAAAATCCCAACGCCAAGCGCTTCACCAAAATCAGCTACATCGACGCACTGCAGAAGCGGCTCAAGATCATGGACTCGACCGCGTTCTCGCTCTGCATGGACAACGGCATGCCGATCGTCGTCTTCGACCTCTTCAAGAAACACAACTTCCGCAAAATCATCCTCGGCGGCCGCGTCGGCACCCGGGTAAGTTGAACCGGCCGCCTACCGCGCTTGGCCAAGCGCGGCGATCAAACAATCACCTCTCCCGTTGAAGTGCCGCCTGGCTGCAAGCCAAGCGATTCGCGGATCTCCGCCAGTTCGTCGCGGATGCCGTTTTTGAAAAAGAGGATGTCCGCCTTGTGGATGAGCAGGTTGGCTCCCATGTTGACGAACCGCGCCTGGCTGGCGATGTCGCCCCAGGCGTGAATCCCGGCCCCGACGCCCTTGGCCCGGGCCTTGGCAAAAATCGTCTCGGCCGTCTTTAGGAACGCCGGGTCGTCGTACTGCTCTGGCACGCCGAGGTTGGACGACAAATCGTGCGGCCCGATGAGCACCGAGTCGATCCCAGGCACGTCAAGGATGCGATCGAGATTTTCGACCGCCGGCACGCTTTCGATGTTGATGATGAGCAGATTGTCTTGATTGAAACCGGGCGTGTAATCCGCGAGGCCGCCGGGGAGCGGTTCGCCGGCGAGAGCGTTGTTGAGGCGCTGGCCCTTGAGTGGGCGGAGCTTTGTTGCACCGCGAAGTTGCTGCACCTGATCGACCTGCTCAATGTACGGCGCGACGACTCCGGCCGCGCCGTCATCCAGCACCATCGTCGCCTCGTACGGCGAAGGGGAGACGGTGCGCACCAGCGGCGGCAACCCCATCGCGGCGTACGTGCGGCACATCCACGAAACCTGACTGCGATCCAGCGCAATGTGCTCGGTGTCGATGAACACGAAATCGAGTCCGCAGTCGCTCAGCACTTTCGGCCAGAACGGCGACGGTGAAACGATCAACGTGCCGAAAACCGGCCCGCCGTCATGAAGCGCATTTTTTAGTTCAACGGGTGTCATTTTAATGGGTTATCTCGACCGGTTGGCCGGTTTTGCCGGACTCAACGGCGGCGAACACCGTCGCGGCGATGTCGCGGCCGTTCTGCGCGTTGAGGATCGGCTCGCTGCCAGTGTCGAGTGCTCGCGCGAAATCGTCCATCAACAGAAAATCGTTTTCGTTGGCGATGCGTTCGTTTTTGAATTCCAACGGCGGCTGGTCTCGGTAATGGATGCTGACTTCCGGCCGCGCCTCGGTGATCACCAACCCGCCCTTCGAACCGATGGCGTGAATTTTAATTTCGCCGATGTCTGGATGGCTCGCCGCGCCGATCCGGCCGATGCAGAGTGAGCCCACGATTCCCTCGCCCATCTCCAGCGACACGGTGGCGAGGTCGTCCACGTTGTTGTCGGCGTTTGCTTGATGAAAATGTGTCGCCGTACGGGCGAAGACTCGCTGCACATTTTGGCCGGTCAAAAGATGAATGTACCCGAGCGGATAGATGCCTTCGATCTCCAGTTCGCCCATCGCCTCCACGCCGACGCCGCCGTCGGAGCCGTCCGCGTGCGCCTCCATCTGCCGGTCGAGCCAGTTGATCGGGGGATCGCCCTCCCTGCGCGTGCCCTTGGGCGGCCCGGCGTCTTTCGAAAAATAAAAGTCCACATGAATTGCCTGCAGTTCCCCGATGGCCCCGTTGGCGATCGCATCCTTTGCCTGAATCACCGCCGGCAGATAGTTCCGGTTCCAGAGCATAAATTTCACATTGTTGCGCCGTACCGCCTCAACCAATCGATCGCATTCCGAAAGGCGGGTGGACATCGGCTTGTCGGCGATCACGTGCAGCCCGGCGTCTGACGCGCGCACACCGAGGTCGCAGTGCCGCTCGGCCTCGGGGCTGACCGCCGCCAAGTCGAGATCGTACTCGGCGATCGCCTTGGCCACATCGCGCACGTACGGGATGCCAAATTCGTCCGCGAACTTTTGGTTGCGCTCGTGCACCCAGTCCGGCTGATTGGCATCGTCCGCCACCACGATCAGTTCGAATCGCGGATGCGCCGCCACGGCTCGCGGCAGATAACAATGCTTCACCACGCTGAACACCCCGGCTCGAAAAGTTTTCGTCTCCGCCATGTCAGTTGCCTTCCTTTCTGCCAATCACCTGTTGGCTTTCGGCTGATTCCAAAACCTGCGCCACGACGGCCATCGCCTGTTCTGTGTCGGCAGGCGTCACGCTTGGCTCGCGTTGCTCGCCGATGGCATCGACAAACTCCTGCAACTGGCCAACCAGATCGGCCCGGCCCTGGCTGGCGCGGAGCGCGTTCGGCTGCCCGCCGCCGTAGAGCAGGTTCATGTTGTGATGATCGTCCGCGTAGGCCGCGCCCGTGCCGCCGATCATCGTCAGCGAAAAATAATCGCCCCCGCTTGGCAGCGACGCGGCGACATCGATCATCGCCATGCCGTCATTCGCAAACCCAAGATGAAACTGGATGTAATCCGGATTGGCCGCGGACTGAAGCGACCACACCGTCTCCGGCGCGCCGCCGAACAGCCAGCAGGCGAGATCGGCGTCCGGTAAAATGCGCTCGGCGAGCGAGTCGGCGTCTGCGCCGGGCGGCAGCCAGCGATGAATGCGAAGCAGTCCCGCTTGGCCAAGTTTGCCGGCGTCGAGGCTCCGCTTGACCGATTGAATCGACGGCATGAATCGCCACGGCTGCGCCGGCATCAGCAGCGCGTCCGCTTGACCAAGCGTGTTGAAACCGTCACCCACCACGCCGGCGAGAACCGGTTTTCCAAGTGCGGAAGCGGCCTTGGCCAAGCGCCCCGCCTCCGCTTGGCCGGCGTCGATCACCACAGCGTCGAACGCCTCCTTTTGATCGGTGAACAGCGCCTCGGCCGATGCGGCTTCCTGCACTGGGCCAAGCGCTTGGCCGGTGCCGCCCGAGTTCACCGGCGCGTACGCAGCCCAAGCCGCCCGATGCAGCCGGGTGCTCAGGGCGCCGTAGGTTTCCGCCATTTCGGTTGAGCTAATGAGAGCTAGGCGAATCATATTTGTTTCGTCAAAATAATTGGGGCGGGAAATGTCTCACGCCATATGCAGCGGGCCAAACCAATTTGTTGCACCGCCACAAACTTGGGCGCATGGTCTGCGGCCACCAACCAAAGTCGAATTGTGCCAAATCCAAACTCGAACTCCACCAACACACTGACGCAGGCCGGGCGTTACCTGATCGTCATCTCCGCATTCCTAGGCTGGTTCTTTGCCGGATGGCATCTGGGCATAAACTCCCTCGCGATGGGTTCGGCCGCAAAGGATTTGTTGCGTGACACCGGCCAGTACGAGGTGGTTGAGGCGGACCGGGAAATTGCAAAGGCGGAATTCGAAAAAACCGGCGAAGGGGACCTCGAAGCGCTCGCCAAGGTCGCTGCCGACAATCGGCTCAAAACGGACAGCAGCACTTGGTTCGGTTTCTACGTTTGCGCCCTGTTGTTCGGCGGAGCTGCGGGCGGGCTTGTGTTCGGAAGGATTGGCGACCGGTTCGGGAGGGTGAAGGGCATGACGGCTGCGATCTGTTGTTACTCCGGCATGTCGCTGATCGCGTACACGGTCAATTCCCCGATGGAACTGTTTGTCATGCGATTCCTTGTTTGCATGGGCATGGGTGGCATGTGGCCCAACGGCGTGGCACTAATGAGTGAAGTGTGGTCCGGTGTCTCGCGGCCGCTGCTCGCCGGCGTCATCGGCACGGCGGCAAACATCGGAATATTCGTGGTTGCCAGCATCGGCAAGTATGCCCGCGAGGTCACGGTTGACGATTGGCGTTGGGTGATGTTGCTCGGTGGCGCACCGATCGTGCTCGGCATATTGATCCCGTTCATCGTGCCGGAGTCCCCGCGTTGGCTGGCGCAAAAAGACGGCGGCGGCTCAGACAGTAAAAAACCGCAAGTGGGCAGTGCCGAGATTTTTCGATCGGCCCTGCTGCCGGTGACATTGATTGGGATCTTGCTCGCAACCGTCCCGTTGTTCGGTTCATGGGGCAGTTCCAATTGGGCCGTCAAGTGGGCTGAGGATGCGGGGTCGGACGGGTTGAAGGCACAGGTCATCATGTGGCGCTCGCTGCCGGGCATCGTCGGCAGTTTTCTCGGGGGCTGGGTCGCGAGTCTCGCCGGCCGCCGGCGCAGTTACCTGTTGAACTGCCTCATCTGCCTCGCCAGCGCCCAGTGCATGTTTTGGTTTTCCAGCCCGACCGAGCCGGGGATGTTCCTCGTCTGGACGGCCGTGCTTGGATTCTTCAGCGGCATTTTTTTCGGTTGGCTGCCGTTGTTTCTCCCGGAACTGTTTGTCACCCGCGTGCGCTCGGTCGGGGCCGGCGTCTGCTTCAATTTCGGCCGCATCATCACCGCGGTCACCGTGTTCATCACCGCTGGCCTTATCGCGTATTTTGACAACGACTTCCGGCAAATTGGGCAGATCACCAGCCTGATTTATCTTTTTGGTGCGATCGGGATTCTACTGATGCCCAAGGGAGTTGAGGGGAAGATCAAGGATTAGCGCGGACGCTTGGGAATCATGGTGCAACGGGTTGGCATTATCGGCGTGGGTTTGCTGGGTGGGGCGCTTGGCCAGCGCTTGGCCAAGCAGGGTTGGGAGGTGTTCGGGCATGACCCCGCTTTCACGGCTGTTGAAGGACTCACGATTTGTCCGACTGCGGTCGAGGTGGCCGAACGATGCGACACAATCCTGCTTTCGCTCCCGTCCAGCTCAGTCGCGGCCGGGGTGATCGAGGCGCTTGGCCAAGCGGTGACGGCACGGCACTGTTTTCTCGACACCACCACCGGCCAACCGGGCGAGATGGAAGCGCTTGGCCAAGCGCTGGCCAAGCGCGACGCTGCGTACCTCGAGGCCAATGTGGCCGGCTCCAGCGAATTGGCCAAGCGCGGTGACGCTGCGCTGTTCCTTGGCGGGTCAACCGAAACGATCGACCGCTGCCAACCCCTGCTCGCCGCCTTGGCGGCCAAGCGCTTTCACGTGGGGCCGGTGGGGGGCGCCTCGCGATTCAAGCTGGTGCACAACCTGATTCTTGGCCTGAACCGAGCAGCGCTTGCCGAAGGCTTGGCCTTTGCAGAAACGCTTGGCTTTAACGCAGCCGATGCGGTCGAAATCCTTCGCGATACCCCGGCCACCTCGGCGGCTTTGGAGGCCAAGGGCGGCAAAATGGCCAAGGCCGATTACGAACCTCCGCAGGCCCGTTTGGCTCAACATCTCAAGGATGTGCGACTGATCCGGCAACTGGCCGATGCGGCTGGTGCGAACACGCCGCTGAGTTCCGTCCACCAGTCACTGCTCGAACGCGCCGAGGCACTGGGCTACGGCGAGTCGGACAACTCCGCCGTGATCGAAGCGTTGCGCTGCAGCAATTTGTGATTGAACCGGCCTCGCCGCAAGGCTATCACCGCCGCGTGAACCCGGACAACGAATCCAACTCGGGAGAGCTTCAATTCAACGTCGGCGTGATCGGGGCGACCGGCTACATCGGCGCGCCGTACCGTGCGGAGATCCGCGAGGCAACCGGTGCAAGGATTGTCGCGTTGTGCGCCCGCCGGCGTGAACTGCTTGATCAGGCGGGGGAGGAGGATGGTGCCGGGTTGCTGACCGATAACTGGCGTGAGGTTGTCAGTCATCCGGATGTCAACTTTGTCATCGTCGCCACGCCGGATGCGCTGCATCACGAGGCGGTGATGGCCTGCGCCGAGGCCGGGAAACACCTGCTCTGCGAAAAACCGGTCGGCGTCAACGCCTCCGAGGCTTACGAGATGTGGGCGGCGTACCGGGATGCCGGGCTGGCGCATTACGTCCCGTTCTGGACGCGCTTTTGCGCGCCGTTCGTGCGTGCTCGCGAGTTGCTCGAGTCCGGCTTGTTGGGCGAGATTCGCGGCGTGGTTTATCGCTGGCACAATCCGCGCCCGGACGACATGCCGCTCACGTGGCGAGATGACGCCGGATTGTCGGCGGCAGGCAGCATTGCTGACGTCGGCTCGCACGCCTACGACATGATGCGCTGGCTGTTGGGCCGCGAGGCCGTGCGGGTGCAGGCGCACGCTGACACGGTCACCCCGGCCCGGGCCGATCTGGGTGCGATCAACCTCACCGAGGCGCTCGGCCAGGCGGGCGGCCAGGCGGCCGCGTCCAGGCGCAGCGGAGAGACGTTCGACTATGCGAGCGTGGCGTGGGAGTTTGACGATGGTGCCGTGGCGACGCTGGTGCTGTCGCACACACCGTTTTTCCGGAAAGGCATCGCGCCGGAGCTGGAATTGCACGGCACCAAGGCGTCGCTTGGCCTGGATCGCTTGAGCGGAAACCTGACCCTGGCCAAGCCGGACGCGCCGGTGGAGATCATCGCCAACGTGGCGGACAACGGTTTTGGCAACCGGTTTGAGAAACATGTTTTCCCCAGTCTGCGCCAGGCGCTCAGCGGGGAGGCAACCGGCCATCCCGACCTGAAGGACGGTTGGCGCGTGCAGCTTTTCACCGACGCGGCCGCCCGCTCGGCCCGCTCCGGCCGCTGGGAAACCGTGGAGTAGTTACTTGCCGGAGACGTCGAGGCAGGTGAGGTCGCCGCGTGAGTTGCGGCAGTAGATGCGGCCGTTGGCGAGCACCGGCGTGGTCCAGCACTTCGGGCCGGTCACCTGGGCGCGGGAGATTTCTGTGAACGCATCGGCGTTGGCCTGCGCGACGATCAACTCGCCCTGATTGCTGATGATGAGCAGTTTTTTGCCGATCGCCTGGACGGCGCCGAAGCCGCCGAAACTGGCCTCCTCCCACTGGACTTTACCGGTGGCCAGCTCGAGGCACTTGAGCGTGGCGCGGCCGGTGTTGCCATCGAACCCGTACACATGGCCGTCGATCAGCACGCACGGGTTGAAGTGGTTGCGCATGTTTTTGTTTTCCCAAAGCTTGGTCACCTTGTTGCCGTCGATTTTCAGCAGCGCGCAGCCGCGGTCGTATCCGGACGAGATGAACACCGTGTCGCCGATGAGAATGGGGTCGGCGGCGTTGGAGTCGTGCCTGGTTTTCCACGGATAACTCCAAAGCACGCTGCCGGTTTTCGGATCCACCGCGACGACTGCCTTGTGGGCGAACATCACCAATTCCCGGCGACCGTCCCGGACGTTTGGCACGAACGATGAGTAGCTGGACGATTCGCGGCCGGTGCTCCACAGAATTTTGCCGGTTTTTTTGTCGAGCGCCGTGCCGCGCGCGCCAACGTTGACGAACAGCGTGTCGCCGATCACCAGCGGCGAGCCGGCGAAACCCCATGTCGGGCGTTTGGCTTCCAACTCCTCGGCGACATTTTTCTGCCAGATGACGTGGCCGTCGGCCGCGCCAAGACAGATCAACTGTCCGCGCTTGCCCAGCGTGTACACGCGGTCGCCGTCGACGGTCGGTGTGCCGCTTGGCCCGCCGGCGTAATACTTCGGGTCGAGCCTGGCCTCATAGGCGTGCGACCAGATCTGCTTGCCGGTTGCGGCGTCGAAACAAAACACGGAGTCTTTCTCTTCGCCCCGGCCGCGGCCGGAGTTGCCGAGCGTGTAAACCTTGCCGTTGGCGACGGACACCGACGAGAAGCCGGTGCCGACCTTGGCCTTCCACAGCCGCTTGGGGCCGTCGTCGGGCCACTCGGCGAGCCAGCCGGTCTCGGAGGAGATGCCGTTCAGGTCGGGGCCGCGCCAACGGGTCCAGTCGCCGGCGACGGGTTTGGCCAAACTGCTGAACAGGCCAAGCGCAACAAGGCCAAGCGAGAAGGAACGCACAAGAGAGAACGTCATGGCAGCGATGGGTAAACAACAGCCGCCGGGCAGTCAAACCACAAAGAGCCGTTTGGGGTCGCTTGGCCAAGCGGCAAAAAAGTTAGCCAAGACTAACTTTTTGGTTGACCTTGCCAGCGTAAGGAAATATAGCCTTGCCTAACTTTTGGCGGACACGCCGGTTTTTAAGGCTTTTTTCGCCTATACGGCCCGTCATCACACTTTTTTTATCATGAAACGTACCTTGCTTTTGGCTATCGGATTGGTGGCTGTCTCGGCTTTCTCACAAGCCCAGGCAGCCAAGTTGAACGTCGTCACCACCACCACCATGGTGACCGACATGGTGAAGGAAATCGGCGGCGAACGGGTGGAGGTGGTCGGCCTGATGGGGCCGGGCGTCGATCCGCACCTGTACAAGCCGGCCTCCGGCGACGTGGTGAAACTCCAGCGCGCCAAGGTCATTTTTTATTCCGGGCTGATGCTTGAGGGGCGCATGACTGACCTGTTTTTCCGCATGGCGCGGGCCGGCAAACTGGTCTACGCCGTCACCGAGTCGATCCCGGAAAAGGACCGGCTCGAGCCGCCGGAATTTGAGGGGCATTGGGATCCTCACATCTGGGGCGACCCGATCCTTTGGAGTAAATGCATCGTCACCGTAGTCGATGGTTTGAGCAAGGCCGATCCCGCCGGTGCGGCGGACTACGCCAAGCGCGGCAAGTCAGCGATTGCGTCGTATGAGGCGATGCGGGACTGGGCGCTCAAGCGCATTGCTGCCGTACCAAGGGAGCAGCGCATCCTCGTCACCAGTCACGACGCGTTCAATTATTTTGGCCAAGCGTTCGGTTTTCAGGTTGTCGCGGTGCAGGGCTTGTCCACAGTGACTGAGGCCGGTCTGGCTGACATCGCCAAGACAGTGGACTTCATCAAGCAAAAGAAAATCAAGGCGATCTTCGTCGAGAGCAGTGTCAACCCCGCCGCGATCGAGCGGGTGAGCAAGGATGCCGGCGTAAAGATCGGCGGCGAGTTGTTCTCCGACGCCTGCGGCAGGGCGGGAGACATCCACGAGGCGCACGGCGAGAAGTACGACGTCGGCACGTTCGTTGGGATGATCAAGCACAACGTCAACACGGTCGTCGATGCCCTCAAGTAATCCTCAACGTTTCGAGCATTGAAATTCAATTCCATTATTCTGGCAGGCATCCTGTCGTTGTCTCATTCAACTGCGGGTGAGTTCACCACGTACAGGAACGGGCAGGGCATCGACCTGTTTTTGGACTACACCGGCGAGGTGATGAGCAACGTCTCCGGCGGGGACCACACCGGCACCGGATACAATGGTCTGGCCTCATTCGGCATCGAGGCAGATCTTGGCCAAGCGCTTGGTTTGGAAGGGGTTACGATGCGTCTGAGCGGCATGGATTTGCACGGTTCCGGCATCGGCAGCCACGTCGGCGACATGATGGGCGCAAGCAACATCGAGGGCTACGGCAGTGCGCGGCTGTACGAGTCGTGGGTGGAGAAATCGTTCGCCGCCGGGACGCTGAGTCTGCGCCTTGGCCTGCTGTTGGCCGACGAGGAATTCTCGACGCTCGACACCACCGGCCCGTTCCTCAATGCGACCTTCGGCTGGCCGGAGTTCATCTCGATGAACACCGTCAACACCGGCCCGGCGTTTTACATCCCGGCGCTGGGCGCACGGCTGCTGTGGGAGCCGAACGAGACATGGTACGGCCAAGTTGGCGTTTACGATGGCGATAGCTTCGACTCGCCGGTCGGCGACGACAGGGTCAACCGGCACGGCTTGCATTTGGAATTGGGCAACGGCCAAGGCACGTTCGGCATGGCCGAGGTGGGCTACCGACACAACCAAGCGGAGGATGCCGACGGACTCTCCGGCACGTACAAACTCGGTGGCTGGTGGCACTCGGGCGAGTTTGACGACTTCCGAGGTGGCGCGTCACACGAGGGAATACAGGGCGTGTACGCGTCCGGCGAGCAGATGGTGTATCGCGAGTATGGCGACCAAGGCTTGAGCCTGTTTGTTCGCGCCGGCTTCGCGCCGGAAGATCGCAGCGAGGTGGAACACAGTTTTCAGGTCGGCGCGAGTTACGTCGGGTTGTTCCCCGGCCGCGACATCGACAAGGTGGCGCTTGGCCTGTCGCACGCGAACATCAGCAGTGAACTCCCCGGACGAACGACGGAGACCGCGGTTGAGTTGGCGTATGAGTATGTGATGAGCGACGATTTCACAATTCAGCCAAGCGTGCAGTGGATCGGCGACCCCGGCGCAACCGGCGAACTGGACGATGCGCTCGTGCTTGGCCTGCGGGTCAACTTGAGTTTTTAACATGGCCGACACTCCGGCAACCAACGGTGTAAACTTCCCGCTTGAGATTCACGACCTGACGGCCGGGTATCACAAAAAGCCGGTGTTGTGGGGCATCGACCTACAGGTGCCCAAGGGCAAACTGGTCGGCATTGTCGGGCCGAACGGTGCCGGGAAATCGACGCTCATCAAGGCCATCATGGGCCTCGTGCCGCCGAGCAGCGGGTGGGTGAAAATCTTCGGAAAACCGTACAATGAAAACCGCCGCCGTGTGGGCTATGTGCCTCAGCGCGAGTCGGTTGACTGGGACTTCCCGGTCACGGTGATGGACGTGGTGATGATGGGACGCTACGGCCATGTCGGCTGGTTTAAGCGGCCCAACAAAGCCGATCGCGAGATTGCCCGCGACTGCCTCGACAAGGTGAAGATGCTGCCGTTCGCCAAGCGGCAGATTTCCAACCTGAGCGGCGGGCAGCAGCAACGTGTTTTTCTGGCGCGCGCGTTGGCGCAGGAGAGCGACATTTATTTCATGGACGAACCGTTCGCCGGCGTGGATGCCGCGACCGAGACGGCAATCATCGCGCTGCTGCATGAGCTTCGCGAAAAAGGCAAGACGCTGTTGGTGGTGCATCACGATTTGCCGACGGCGCGCAATTATTTCGATCAACTGCTGCTGCTCAACATGCGGGTGGTGGCGTACGGCGAGACGGAGGAGGTGTTCACATACGACCTGTTGCAGAAAACCTACGGCGGCCGATTGACGATTCTTTCTGAGGTCGCGGATGCCGTGGGGCAGCGCGCCAAGTAACCGATGATCGCCCGGCGACCAACCTTGGCCGTTCTACAATCAACGAGGTGAGACGGAACCTGCACAACTAAAAATGGTCTCTCTTGAAATCTGAAACTGCATATTTGAAACCCACCGCTCACCCTCATCCAGCCTGCGGCCACCTTCTCCCTGAGGGAGCAGGAATCAAACGGGCCGCGCTTGGCTGGCTGGCTGTGTGGGTGGTGTTGGCGCTTGTGCCGGAGAGCGCTTGGTCGGCAAAGATCGGCGACGTGGCGGAGGAGTCGTCGCTTGGCCAACAGGCGTTTCGTTTTCTATCGTTCCGCGATCCGTCAGTGCGCTACGCAGTGATAGGCTCGGTGATGCTCGGCATCTCGTGCGGGTTGCTGGGTTGCTTCATCGTGGTGCGCAAGATGGCGCTCGTCGGCGACACGTTGTCGCACGCGGTACTGCCCGGTGTGGCGCTTGGCTTTCTGTGTTCCGGTGTGAGTGCCAGCGGGTTGTTTGACTGGAGTTTTGAAGTGGCCAACATCACCAAGAATCCGGCGCTGATTTTTTGTGGCGCGGTGGTGGCCGGGGTGGCCGGGACGTTTCTTGTCAACACGCTGAAACAGACGACCAAGATCAAGGAGGACTCGGCGCTTGGCCTGACGCTGGCGTCGTTTTTCGCCGTGGGCATCTGTCTGCTGACGATGATCCAGGGCCTGGAAACCGGCAACAAGAGTGGCATCGACAAGTTCATGTTCGGCCAGGCGGCGGCGATTGGCGAGGATGACATCCGGCTGATGCTCGGGGTCACGCTGCTGATCGTGGCGGTGGTGTTTCTGTTTTACAAGGAGCTGCTGGTGACGAGCTTTGACGCCGGGTTTGCCCGGTCGATCGCGCTGCCGAGCCAGTGGATTCATCACGGGTTGATGCTGCTGGTGGCGTTCGCGGTGGTGATCGCGCTGCAGGCGGTGGGTGTGGTGCTGGTATCGGCGATGCTGATCACCCCGGCGGCGGCGGCGTATCTGCTGACCGATCGCATGCACCGGATGCTGTTTTTGGCAGTGGGTTTCGGCGTGGTGTCGGGAGTGCTTGGCGCGTTCATTTCGTTCCTCAAGCCGAACATCCCGACCGGGCCGTGCATGGTGCTGGGCGCGAGCGCGGTGTTCGCGGTGGCGTTCTTTGGCGGGCCAAGGCACGGGGTGCTGACCCGCTGGTGGCGGCATGTGTCGCGCTCAAAACGGGTGCAGCGGGAGAACACCCTCAAGGCGCTGTTTCAGGTTTTGGAACGGCGTGATGCCCAGCCGGAGGAAAGTGTTTCGCTGAAGGAGTTGGCCGAGCGCCGCCGCGAAACGCTCGACGACGTGTCCGGCCAAGCGAGCGCGCTGAAACAACACGGGCTCGTCACGCTGCACGAGGAGGGCAACAAGATTTTGTTTACGCCAAGCGGCTGGCAGCTCGCCTGCACGATCGTCCGTAATCATCGGTTGTGGGAGTTGTACCTGACCAACGAGGCCAACATTGCTCCCGACCATGTGCACGACGATGCCGAGCAAATCGAGCACGTGCTCGGGGATGACGTCGTGCGCGAGCTTGAGCGGATGCTCGACGACACGACACGCGATCCGCACGGCAGAGCCATCCCCGGCTTTGCGGATATTCATAAACCGTTCGCACCGTCCGCCCCGGGGCCAAGCGGGTACGGGAGGAGTTGATGAGCGAATTCATCCCAGCGTTCGAGTGGCAGCGGGTCATGGTCGAGCCGTGGGCGGAGAATTTGTCGACGACATTCTGGATCGTGCTGATGGGCTTCCTGATTACCGCCGCGTGCGGGTTGATTGGCAACTACCTCATCCTCCGCCGCATGGCGCTGGTGGGCGACGCGATCAGCCACAGCGTGCTGCCCGGGCTGGCGATCGCTTTTTTGCTCTCGCACAGCCTCAACACGCTGCCGATGTTCATCGGGGCGCTCGGGGCTGGTATCTTGACCACGGTGCTGATCGAGTTGATCCACAAAAAAACCCGCGTCAAGCAGGACTCGGCGATCGGGATCACCTTCTCGACGCTGTTCGCCATCGGCGTGATTTTAATCAGTTTCGGGCAGACGGACGCGGTGCATCTCGACGCCGAGTGCGTGCTGTACGGCGAGATCGCGTTCGTGCCGCTGGACCTCGTGCAGACCGAGCTGGGGCCGGGGGCGTTGTCGGTGGTGGAGAAAATCCCGGGCCTCAACTCGGAAATATTTCTCAACGGAAACCGGCTGACCATCGCGCCGCCCTCGGTTATCCGCATGGCCGTCGTCACTGGCATCACGTTGCTGTTGATCGTGGTATTTTACAAGGAACTGCTGGTGACGAGTTTTGACTCCGGTCTGTCGTCGTCGCTGGGCATCAACTCCACCGTCGTGCATTACGCGCTGATGGCGATGCTCTCGGTGATTATCGTCAGCGCGTTCGAGGCGGTCGGCGCAATCCTGGTGATCGCGATGCTGATCCTGCCTGGGGCAACGGCGTCACTGCTGGCGCACCGGTTGCCGCCGATGTTTGGCATCACCGTCGTTCATGCGCTGCTAAGCGCGGTGGGCGGCATCCACCTGGCCACATGGCTGAACTGCTCCCCCGCCGGGGCGATGGTGGTCGCCGGCTCGGTGCTGTTTGGATTGGCGTGGGTGTTCAGCCCAAGCCAAGGCCTGCTCCGCCGCTGGCTCGGCCGCGAACTGGATGAACTCAATGAGGAGGAACTCGACCGCTTGGCCAAGGGGGTTTGAACAGTTTCATGTCGGGACACGGATTTCACGGATTCTCGGGGTGAGTTTTCGATTTTACATGGATGGACAGGATGGATAGGAGGAAAAAAGAGATCCTGTCAATCTTGTCCATCCATGTTTGATTTTTGTGTCCTGCTTTTCCCCCATTTTATTCGTGTCGATTGGCGTCCATTCGCGGTTTCTCCCGCTTGGGTACAAAAAAAGGGACTCGCTTGGAGTCCCTTTAAATTTGCTGTTGCCTTGGCTCAGGCGTCGGCCTTTTTCCAAGTGCGCTTGGGCGGCTTGGTGACGAGGCCCTTCTTGATGGCCTTGGCGGTGACGCGGATGTATTTCACCTCGCCATCGACGAGGGCCTTGACGCGCTGCAGGTTCGGCAGGAAACGGCGCTTCACGACCTTGGTGACGTGCATGCCGATGCCGCCCTTTTTCTTGGCCTTGCCGCTGCGGCGAATGCGGCTTCCCGTGACGGGGCCGGTGCCGGTTAGTTGACAAACTCTGGACATTTTGTGCCTCCCTTCGGTTAAGGGGCAGCGGAGCGTACCGGAAAAAACCGCCGTGACAAGCCCTTTTTCCAGCCTGTTTTTCGGTGGAACAGGCTCAATCGGCCGGGATTTCCAGCCTGAAAAACTGCGCTTGGCCAAGCGGCGCGGTGATTGCCGCCGGGCCGCCGTTCGGCGGGGCGGGGCGTTCGCCGGCGATCCGCCACGGGCCGAGCACCGATGCGCTCCGCAGCAGCCGGTAGTGGCGCTGCGGCGCCGTGTGGAAATGAACCGTCAGTTTGCCGGCGGCGGGATCGACGGCCGTCGAGTTAATCGCCAGCCTGCTTTTGGCGTCCCTTGGCCGGGTGCCGGCGAGGTACTCGGCGAGGTTGGCCATGCCGTCGCCGTCGGGGTCGGCGCTCGGTGCGGAGAGTTTCGGTCGGCCAAGTTCGGCGTCACTGAAGTGGGCGCGCCGCCAGGCGGCGAAGGCATCGTCGTTGACGCGGATCACCAGCTCCCGGTTCGTCACCGTTTGGCCGTCGTAGGCGGAGAAGCTGAGCACGTACCGGCCGGGCTGGCTGAAGCGCGCAGTGGTGACCGGCAGCGAGTCGTTGGCGAACGTGATCGTGCCGGGGCCGGACTGCACGTTCCAGCGCATGGCCAAGCGGCCGGGCTCGGCCGGCAGCCCGTCGTCGCTCACCTTGGCCTCGAGCCGGGCCGCGTCTGGCCAGGCGGCGTTCGAGTCGGCGAACGGCTGGACGGTGGGCGGCTGGTTCGCCGCCGAGCCTTTGCCGCTGAGTGCAAAGTCAAAGCTGATGTCGCTTGACGTGCGGTTGGCCTGATGCACCTCCACAGCGATGACGTTTTTGCCGTTCACCAACCGCGCGGGATCGATGGCGAACGAGTGGAACGCCGACTCTTCGTCGCCGCCTGCTGTGGTCGAGGCAAAGGTGGTGTGGGCGATGTTGCCTTGCGGCATGTTGCTGCGTGCGACTTCCTGTCGGTTGAGGTACACAACCGCGCCGTCATCGCGCTGCAGTGCCCCCTCGAGCGACGTCACGCCGGCCGGGTCGGCGACCTCGAAGGCGTGGCGGAAAAAAGTGGTGACGTGCTTGTTGCCGCTGTCGCCGCCGTAGCTCAGCTTGGTTTTTTCGTCATTGTCGCCGTAGCCGAGCTGCGCCGGGCCGGACTTCCAACTGTCATCGTTGAACAGGCGGGTACGCCACTTGGTGCCCTGGTTCGAGCCGTCGTCGAGGTAGCGCCAGTCGGAGCCGGCGGCGATGAAGGTGCGCTCCGTGCCGACGCGCCGGATCTCGATGGTCACGGTGTCGCTCACGTTGTGTTCGCCGTCGTTCGCGGTGAGCCGGAACGTGTGCGTGCCGAGGCCGTACAGCGTCGCGGCGGTTTTCGGCTGGCCGGCGGCGGTGAACTGCACCGGCGCGCGGTTGCCGTCGAGCGACCACTCGAGGCGGACGCTCGGATAATTCGGGTGGGCATCGTCCCGCATGACGCCGGCGAGGTGGACGGTGACCGGGATCGAGTCGGTCTCGATGACACGACCCGGCCCGGTGGAGAGGTACGGCGGCGCGTTGCCGGTTGCCGACGGCGCGTCATCCCGGCCGGGTGAGCCGCCGAAGGTCGCGCTGAGGCGCCAGCTCCCCGGCAGGTTCGGGTCGGCCGCTTGGCCAAGCGGCTTGGCCACGAGCGAAAAGCCCTGCCCGTCGGCCCGGCTTGGCCAAGGCGGCTGGTCGGAGTAGGTCAGGCTGAGGAACGGCTTGGCCAAGCTGTCGGTCAGCACCAGTTTCTCCGAGCCGTTCGAGAGGCGGCCGTCGTACGCGCCACCCAGCGTCACGCCGGGGAAATGATCGGTGAACACGGCCGCGTCGGCGGCCAGGACGACGTGCCGGCCGGGCGCGAGCTGGAAGCCCTCCGGGAACGTGAACCGGATGCCTTCGCGGAACGCCACGCCGCTCAGGTCGAGGTTCGCGTCGCCGCTGTTTTTCAACTCGATGAACTCCGGCATGCCGCGCAGCGGGTGGTACATCAGCTCGGTGATGCGCAGCGCGTCGAGCGAGCCGTCGACGACGAACAGCGCCTCGGTGAGCGCGCTCCATTCGCCTTGAGACCGGGCGCGCGACTTGACGCGCATCGTGCCGGCAATGGCGACGGCGCTGCCGTACCGCTTGGCCGTGCCGGCGAGCGCGCCGCCGGGGAGCCGCGGGTCGGTGCCGTCCAGCGTGAAGTGGATTTCGCCCTTGGGCGCGGTGAGCTTCAGCGCAAAGCCGGCGGCCACCGCGCCGCCGTGTTGGCTGAACACCGGCGCGGCGAGCGACGGGTAAAGTTTGTGGGAACGCAACTGGTTGAGGACGATGCCGGTGCGCTGAGGGAAGTATTGCTTGAGCAGCCGGTTCTTCTCGGCGAGCCATTCCTTGTCGCGCGTGAACGGCTTCGGCCGCCGACTGTCGCCCCAGCGCGCCGATTCGGCGACGACCGCCTCGTCCACCACGTCCAGCCGTGCGAGGTACGACGCGGCCGCGCGCTCCGGCGTCATCACGCCGTTGTTGAAGAAGTGCCGGTGGACGCGGTCGCCGAACAGCACGCGGTACTCGGCGTTTTTGCGGAGCTGATGATGAAAGCCGGTCGGGCTGGCGGCGTTGTTGCGGTTGGTGACATTCTCGCTGACCCGCTCCAGGTTGTGCTCGGTGTCCCAGCTGTGAAACCGCCAGACGCCGTCCGGGGCGTTGCGGTTGAACGAGGCGTACCAGTTCTGGTGCGACCAGTCGAAGTTCCCCGTGTAGTAGTTGGTCAGCAGGTAGTCGATGAACCCGGCGACGTCGAGTTGGCGGCGCACCTCGGCGTAGGCCGCGTCGCTGGACAGGTTCTTGGAGGTGGCGGCGATGAGGGCGTTGTAGCTGCGGCTGCTGCCGCTGACCACGGTGGCCCGGCGGTGTTTCATCACGTCGTAATCCTCCTTGCGCCCGCCGAGGTAGGCGGCGGCGAAATGCTCGTCGGGCCGCTCGTGCAGCATGTGCAGCCCCCAGTAGATGCCGCAAACGTAGACGTGCACCGGGAAGCCGTGCGGCGCGTGACCGCCCATCTGGTTTTGCAGGTCGGCGGTGTATTGGTCGCGGACGTATTGGCCGCGTGCACGCTGGTTGGCCGGCTCCACGCCGCCGCCGTAGCTCCAGACGTTGGCCAGGCGGGCGTCGACGATCAGCGTGTCGAACCGGGCCGTCGCCTCGTCGCCGAAGATCGGGTGCCGGAAACTGGTGTCGCCGAAGCGCGACGTGAACTTGAGCCGCATCGAGAGCTTGTCGGTCTTCCAGCGGCGGGTACTGCTGCCGCCGACGATCTGCACCGAGCCGTCGCCCTGCAGGCCGTCGCCCGTTTCGGGATAAATCAATTCCATCGAGACTGCCTTCTCGACGCCTTCGCCCTTCGGGTAGATGCCCGGGCCGGTCTTGAAAAAATCGTCGCGGTTCAGCACCAGCGACAGGGTCGGGATCAACCGCAGCGCCTTCGGCACGCGATCCCTGTACTTGGGATCGTTCACCACGTCGGGATCCATTTCGTAATCGGCCGCGTGGCCATTCCACTTGGCCGGCAGGCCGGCCGGCAGCTTTGGCTGCTTTGCGACGTGCTCGGCGAACAGGTAGGTGTGCGTGTCGACGTTGCTGGCGCGCAGGCCGTCCTTGAACGCCGCCGCCCGCAGCGTGGTGGTCGTGTCGATGTCGATCAGCTTGGTGTAAACCCGGCCGCTGGTGGCGGTCGGCCGGGTGCCGTCGGTCGTGTAGCGAATCGTCGCGCCCGGCGTGGCGGTGGTGAGCATCACCCGGAACGGCGTGGCGTAAAACCCGCGGTTCGGCTTGAACTTCGTGTCGGCGACGAACCCGGCGAAACCGCTGCCGTTGGCCCGGCCCGGCGTCGGCTTGTCGAAGTACTCCCGTTTCCCGCCCGTTCCATGGCCGTACGAAATGTCCCGCTGCTGCCTCGGGTACACCGGCGAAAACTCGCTGACGGCCTGGGTCTCACCCGTCCGGAACAGGCCGAGGTATTCGCCCCCGTTGTTCAGCCTGAAATTCGTGTGCGGTTCCGCCGCGTCGGCGCGGTTCTTCCCAGAGGCGAACACGACAAGATACGTTCCCGGGCCAAGCGCGATGTCTGGGAAGATCCACTTGTCGGGCACCCCGGGATCGTCGGTCAGTGACCAGCCGCCGAGCGGGACCGCCGCCGCACCGGTGTTGTAAATCTCGATCCAGTCGGAGGTTTCGCCGTCGCCATCGGCCAGCCCACGGTTGTTCACCGTCAAAATCTCGTTGATCCGCAGTTCGGCAAAAACCGGCCAAGCCAACGCCCAAAGCCCAAGCAGGGACGCCGCCGTGCGAACGCATCGCTTGGCCGTCAATCGGGGGGAGAACCCATTCATCTGCCCCGATGCTACCGCCCCGCAGCCCGCTTGGCCAAGCGCGCAAGCATCCGTCCGTTTTAATGGTTTACAGGCGGCGGCGTTGCCTTAGACTGCCCGCCCCATGAGCAGACTCCTATTGATTGCGATGTTGGTGGCTCCGTTGGCGGTGATGAACGCAGACGAGGCCAAGGGCAAAAAGAAGGGCGAGAAGGGCTTCGTCAGCCTGTTCGACGGCAAGTCGCTGAAGGGCTGGGAGGTCAACAAGGAAAACCCCAAGTCCGTTACCGTCAAGGATGGCAATATCGTCATCGATGGCCCCCGCGCCCACCTGTTCTACGCCGGTGATGTCGCGGATCATAACTTCAAAAACTTCGTCTTCCGGGCGCAGGTCAAGACGTTCCCGAAGGCCAACTCCGGCATCTACTTCCACACCAAGTATCAGGACAAGGGCTGGCCGGATGCCGGATTCGAGGCGCAGGTGAACAACACCCACGGCGACCCAAAAAAGACCGGCGGCCTCTACGCGGTGAAAGACGTCAACCCGGCCCCGGCCAAGGACGGCGAATGGTTTGACTACGAGATTCGCGTGAAGGGCAAAAAGATCACCATCAAGATCAACGGCAAAGTCACCTCCAGCTGGACCGAGGTCCCCAACGCCCCGCATCTCAAGTCGATGCCCGGTCGCAAGCTCGGCAGCGGCACCTTCGCTTTTCAGGCGCATGATCCGAAGAGCGTCGTCCATTACCGCAACATCCGCGTCAAGCCGCTCAAATAATTGCGGCCGCGCGGGTAACCGCGGGTGAACATTCTCGACAAAATCGTCGCCCACAAACGCACCGAGCTGGGGCATCTGCCCGACGCGCCGGTGACGGTGGACACGCTGCGCGCCGGGGTGGCTCAACACGGCCCCCGGCGCGATTTTGTTGGCAGCCTGCTCCAGCCGCGAAAAGGCAACCTTGGGCTCATCGCCGAGGTGAAAAAAGCATCGCCGTCCGAGGGCGTCATCCGCGACGACTTCGACCCGGTCGCCATCGCCAAAACCTACGAGGCCGCCGGAGCAAGCTGTCTCTCCGTGCTGACCGATCGAGAGTTTTTTCAAGGCTCACTCGACACCCTTAGCGCCATCCGCCAAGCCGTTGCGCTGCCACTGTTGCGCAAAGATTTCATGATCGACGAGCGGCAGTTGCCGGAGGCGGTCGAGCACGGTGCGGACGCCATCCTGCTCATCGTCGCCTGCCTAGACGACGAGAGCCTTGGCCGTCTTCACCGCTTGGCCATTGGGGCCGGCTTGGCCGCACTCGTTGAGGTGCACAATGAAGCCGAACTGGAACGTGCCCTTGCCATCGACGCCCGATTGATCGGCGTCAACAACCGTGACCTCACCACTTTCACCGTCGACCTCGGCACCACCGAGCGCCTGGCCAAGCGCTTGGCCAACGGGGGCGAAACCGAAAGAGTACTCGTCGCCGAGAGCGGCATCCACACCCGCGCCGACGTCGAACGACTCGAGGCCTGCGGCTCCAGCGCCATCCTCGTCGGCACCGCCCTCATGCGCCAACCCGACATCGCCGCCAAGGCCACCGAACTGCTGGGCTAAAGCGCTTCGCGGAGCTTGCGGTAGAGCGCCCGGAACTGGTGGTAGGTGAGACCCAGCAGCTTGGCCGCGTTGCCCTGATGATGCCGCGCCTTGGCCAGGGCCTGGCCAAGCGCCTGCAATTCCAGTTCACGAACCGCGTCAGGCAGCGTGCGGTTACCCAGCCGGAAACCGTCCGCTGGGGCAGGCGATTCCGGGGGCGCGGCCGCAGGCAGATCGGCGGGGTCCCGCCGTGAGCTCGAACCAAACGGGTCAAAGTCCATTTCGGTGATTGTCTCCCCCTCGCACTGGTACACGGCCCGCTCGACGGCGTTCTTGAGTTGGCGGACGTTGCCCGGCCAGTCGTAACGCTCCATCCGCTGCATCACGTCTTCCGCGAACGCCGGCGCTTGGCTTAGCCGCAATTCCAGCGCCATGCGCTCGGCGAAATGATGCGCCAACCGCATCACGTCGCCGTGGCGCTCGCGCAGAGGCGGCAGTGTCAGCACGTCAAACGACAACCGGTCGAGCAGGTCGGCCTTGAAATGGCCGTCCCGAACCAGGCGCGGCAAATCGGCGTTGGTGGCGCCGATGATGCGCGTATCGACCTCGACGCTCGCGGTGCCGCCCACACGCTCAAACGCACCGTACTCCACCACGCGCAATATTTTCTCCTGCACCGGCATCGGGATGAGGCCGATCTCATCCAGGAACAGAGTCCCCTCGCTGGCAGACTCGAACCGGCCTTGGCGGCGTTGGTTCGCCCCGGTGAACGCCCCCGCCTCATGGCCGAACAGCTCCGACTCCATCAGCGAGGGGGACAGTGCGGCGCAGTTGAGTGCCACCAGCGGCCCCTGCCAGCGACCCGAGAGAAAATGCAGCCGGTTCGCCGCCAATTCCTTGCCGGTACCTCGTTCGCCGACCAACAGTACCGGCCGATTCACCTTGGCAACCCGCGAGAGCCGTTGCTGAAATTCCAGAAACGCATCCGACCGGCCAAGCGGTTCCGGGATATGCGGGCGGGCAGTTTCAGCATGACGATCCATATGGCGAAAAATGCCAAAAAGAAAATATAAATGCAATCAAACGGTTATACAAACCAAATAAGCATCTTCGGATAATCACAAGTAACTCATTCTGAATCAGTCGTTTAATCGATTCATTCTGTGTTGGCATGAGGTTGGCTAGAGGCTTGAGCAGATTGCGACTCAATCGAACTAAGAAAGGATGATCAATGGGAATATTCACACGATTCAAGGATATAGTCAGTTCCAACATTAACGCCGTGCTCGATCAGGCGGAGGATCCCGAAAAGATGATCCGGCTGATGGCACAGGAGATGGAGGACACAATGGTCGAAATGAAGGCGTCCTGCGCCAATGCCATGGCCAATCGCGCCCGCCTGTCCCGGACGCTCCACGATGCCGGGGAAAAAGCCAACCGCTGGGCCGGCAAGGCACAGCTGGCGGTGGACAAGGGGCGGGACGACTTGGCCCGAGAGGCGCTGCTCGAAAAACGCCACCATGCGGAACAGGCGGCAAAACTGAAGGGGGATTTGTCCGAAATGGAGGGAATCATCGAGCAGTATCAACAGGATATAGCCGAGTTGGAGGCCAAGTTGGAGGCGATCCGGGATCGCCACAAGGTGCTGGCGGAGAAGGCAATACAGGCCAAGAAAAGCAAACAGGCCCGCGATCAGGTGCGGCAGGCCGACAGCACCAACGTTTTTCTGCGGTTCGAGCAGATGCTGCATCGGGTCGACCGGATGGTGGCGGAGGCAGAACTGGCCCGGTCCCGAAACACCTCGCTTGACAAGGAATTCTCCGAACTCGAGACGGATGAGGCACTCGAGACGGAGTTGGCGGAGTTGAAGGGTCAATCAGGCAAAAAGGCGGATGAAGCCGCCTGAAAAACGGGCGGGTTCGGGTTGGCCCTCGGGGCCGATCCGGGTAGAGTGTCCCCATGCCGGATCCAATGAATGAATTGTACCCATATGCCGGTATGATGGGTGGCGGTGAGATCGTGGCGTTGGTGTTTTTCTTTATCTTTGGCCTGCCGGTGGTTTGCGGGACGATGATCGTGCTGGTCAGGATTCTCAAGGGTGGCGGGAAGAAGGCGCGCAAGGCGACCGCCGAGGAAACCCGCGCAATCCAGATTTTGCACGCCGACATGGAAAAACTGGAGGATCGGATTGAATCACTGGAAACCATATTAGTGCACAAGAGGACGAATAAGGAACAATGAATGAGAAAAAATGACATATAATACATTAAACAAAATTAAAATACCTGTTTTTCGATCTCGGGACGGGTGGATCTTTGGCGTTTGTGCTGGGCTGGCTCAGGCGTTTAATCTGTCGCTTTTTTGGGTTCGGACGCTGTTGGTCTTGGCGTTCGTCTTTACCGGTTTTTTTCCGATGGGGCTGGTGTATCTGCTGGCGGCGTTGTTGATGAAGGTGGAGCCGCCTCGCGAACCCGGCAACGTGGCGGAGTGGGAGTTTTACAATTCGTATGCCAGTTCGAAGGGCTTGGCCCTGGCCCGGCTCAAGCGGCGCTTTGAGCGGCTGGATCGGCGGGCCCGGCGGCTGGAGGATTTGGTGACCGCCCGGGAGTACGACTGGGATCGCCGGCTGCGGGAAGGGTGACCGCACAGGCGACCGCGCTTGGCCAAGCAGAGCCGTTTGCCGAGTTTCAACATTCGCCGATGGCACGGATAGTCGCAGACAGTCTGCTCAACAGTGCATCTGCGCCATCTGCGGATGGCACGGGGCAACCGCGAATCAACGCAAACTCGCGCGAATAAAAGTCACCCTCTCCCAGCGGGAGAGGGCAGGGAGAGGGAGAAAGCGCGAAAAATCCCAAGCCAACCTCAAGGCTTGTCCAAGTTCACCTTCTTCAACAACACCTGATACTCCGGTTCATCCTTCCACTGGTCATAAACCGGCTTAAGGGTAAACATCACATTACCTGGTGATTTTTTCTCAACGGCTTTGTTCAGCCAATAGAATGCTTTTTCCTTATCGCCCAGCTCTGCATAAATATCGGCAATGAAGGGCTCCGAAACATATCGATCCGGTGTTGTTTTTAGGTGTAACAGGGTGGCAAGCAGTTCATACGCTCGGCCTTTGTTTCCAAGCCTTGCCTCACAACGGGCTGTGTAAGACAAGGCTGGGATTATCTGTGTTATGTCCTCAACGTGTTGTTCGATGACTTCGATCCCTTTCTCGGCTTTGTTTAAGCGTAGGTATGCAAGAGCCGATCGAATGATAAAATTGATGTTCTCCTTACCCGAAAGATTATACGCTCGTTGGAAATGGGGAATCGCTGCGTTCGGCTTATTTGAATAAAGGTTGAAGCGGCCGAGAGCTCCCGAAATGATGGGTGAGATGGGATCCAACTCAAAAGCCTTATTTGCATATTCTACCGCCGTTTTGGGTGATCGGGTTTCGAGCATCAACGCTCCTCTCCATTGCCAGGCGGTTGCGTAGTTTTTATTAAGGCTTATGGATTGTGAAAACAATTTATCTGCCTTGCTCCAGTTGTGTTCCACCGTCTCTAATGACGCCAATGTTGCCCAAGGCTCTGCCAGACTTGGATCGAGCGTTTTGGCTTTTTCTGCATTTTCCCTTGCTTTGGGATACGCCATGGTCGGAGGGGCGATTTGCCAATAGGGAAACACGAGATAAATATCCGCCAGTCCCGAGTAGGCCAGGGCGAAGTTGGGATCGAGTTCGATGGCTTTCTCGAAATGTTGGATCGCGTTGGCGAAGCCTTGCCGGGAGCGTTTCTTCCATTCGATCCGGCCTTGCAGATATTCCTGATACGCCTCCGGGTTTTCCGTGGCACGCTTGGTCACTTTGGCCAGTTCGTCGGGGGAAAGGACCAGTTGCAGTTCCCCAGCGACCGATTGGGCAATGTCGCCCTGCAGCTTGAGCATGTCCTTTGTGCTGCCGTCGAACGACTGGCTCCACTTGACCTCCTGCGAGTTGGCGTCGACCAGATTGACGATCACCTTCAGTTGCTCGTTGCCCTGCTGGATGGTGCCGCGTAGCAGGCTGCCGGCATTAAGTTGCTGCCCGATCTCGATTGGGCTGAGCGACGACTCCTTAAACTTCATCGTCGAGTTGGAGGCGATCACTGTGAGCCCGCTGACCGGCTGCAGTTTGCTGATCAACTCCATCGTCATCCCCTCGGCGATGAATTCATTGTCGCTCGTTCCCAGCACCTTGAACGGCAGGATCGCCAGCTTGGTCGCGGAAAGCGTCTCAGCCTCGACGGGCGGAGTCTGCGCTTGGCCAAGCGGGGGATCGGTTTGCGTGGGGTTGGCTTGTGAGGGTTCTTCGGTGTTGTCGCTTGGCTTGAGTTCGTCGGATGGGATCAGGAGAAAGGCGGCAACGGCCAGCCCGGCCACCACGGCGGCGGCGATCAGGCCAAGCGGTTTCCTGGCCGCTGTCGTCTGGCTTTGGTGCGCGGCAAGGGAGGCTTCGAGGGCGTCGTCGCCTTCCAGCCCGGCCTGCGTGGCGTCGACGGTGACACCGCGCTTGGCCAACGAGCGCACCATTGCGCGGAAGGCGGCGTCCTCGTTTTCCGCAAAATACTCGACGCGCTGGATGCCGGCCAACTGGTACTCCATCGTCCCCGGGATGTCGGCCGACTCGAGGTAGACAGGGATGATCGGCTTTTTGCGCTCGGAAGCGAGGGCGAGTTCCTTGACGACGTTTTCCGACTCGGTGGAGTGAGGGGAGATGGACAGGAGCATGACCTTGCAGTCCCGGATGGCGTTGACGATCTCCTGACTCCACATGGTGGAGACATCGATGCCGGCCTGGTCGATCCACACCGTGACCCCGGCATCGCGCAGCCGTTTCACCAGCCCTAGAACCCGCTCCCGGTCCTTCGCCGCGTAACTAATAAATACATCCGCACTCATGGTTTTGGCGTTCACTTCGTTTTGTCATAAGTCCAAGGCACCCAGCCTTTGATCGAGTTCATCACGTTGAGATACCTTGGATCATCGAGGTATGTCTTGGGGAGGAACGCTGTGTAAAACCCCAAGGTTGTTGATCGTTCTTCCAGTGCTTTTCCCAGCCAATAAAAACCTTGTTCCTCCAGCCCGACCACCAAACAAAAGTGAGCTATCTCTTCCTTAGGGACATACATTAGTTGTGACATCGTGATCAATTCCACTAAGAGTTGATAGGCTTTTTCTTTGTTGCCTGCCTTGTAATGGGCAACGCCCAAGTTTACATAAAGTGTGGTCATCCCTTTCAAATTGGGCTTTTGTGCTTCAAACACCTCGATGGCCTTTTGGGGTTCTCCTTCCAAAATGTGGCAAATACTTAAATCCCAAACGGATCGATGAAATCCGGGATACTTTTTTAAACATTCGACCGCACTATTCTTGGCTGATTCGATATCCTTTGAGTAAATTAACGAAAAACATACCCCGTGTTCCGAGATGGCATTCGACGGATCCAATTCAAAGGCGATTTTAGAACGCTTTAAGCCTTCCTCATGATCACCTAAAATCTGTGCGCAAGCTCCTCCCCATGTGAAGGTTATCGCATGGTTCGGATTTAAGCTCATGGCTTTTTTGAACAACTCATTAGCTTTAAGCACGTCGTAATCAAACGACATGGTGATCATGGCCAGATTGGTCATTGCTTCCCCAAGGTTCGGGTTGATTTCCAAGGCTTTCTCCGATGCTTCACGCGCTTTCTCCACGGCTTCCTTCGGATACGAGATGCCATAAAACGTTTCCATCAACCGGACATCCGCGATGCCGACGTATGCCAGTGCGAAATTTTCGTCAAGCGCGATGGCTTGGTTGAACAATTCGATGGCGCCTTCGAACGATTCCTTGGTGCGTTGATCCCAGAGTTTGCGGCCTTGGAGGTACAGTTCATACGCCTCGGCGCTGTTGGTCTCGGCCTTGGCCAAATTGGCGGTTTCCTCGACGCCGAGGACGCCCTTGAGTTGTTTGGCCACGGACTGGGCGATTTGGCTTTGCAACTTCAGGATGCCGGAGAGTTTGTCGTCGTAACTTTCGCTCCATTGGATGACGCCATCGTTGGCGTCCACCAGTTTCACGTTCACGCGGACATCCCCATCTGATTCCAACACATCCCCGGTGATGATACTGCCGACCTTCAGCGCCTGGCCGATTTCCTGAAACGGCTTGGTGCTGTCCTGCGCAGCGGCGGACCGCTCGGAAATGACCGTGAGCCCCGGCACGCGCTGGAGTTTCATGGTGAGGTCGGAGACGAGGCCGTAGCTGAACGACTCCCCCTTGCCGCCTTCGCCGAGCACCTTGAACGGCAGCACGACCAGTTTGTTGGTGCTAAGTGTCTCGGGGGCAGGAGGCGGGGTTTGGGCTTGGCCAAGCGGGGGCGGTGTCTGCGGGGACTCGGTCGTCGTGGGTGAGTCGCCCGTGTCGCTTGGCTGGGTGTCGGCGCTTGGCCACAACAAAAACGCAGCGATGGCCGCGACGGCAACGGCGACTGCGGCGATCAGGCCGCGCTTGGCCGGGGCCGGTTTCTGTCGGGTGCGCGCTTGGTTATGGTGGGCGGCGAGGGAGGCTTCGAGGGCGTCGTCGCCTTCCAGTCCGGCCTGCGTGGCGTCGACGGTGACGCCGCGCTTGGCCAACGAGCGCACCATTGCGCGGAAGGCGGCGTCCTCGTTTTCCGCAAAATACTCGACGCGCTGGATGCCGGCCAACTGGTACTCCATCGTCCCCGGGATGTCGGCCGACTCGAGGTAGACAGGGATGATCGGCTTTTTGCGCTCGGAAGCGAGGGCGAGTTCCTTGACGACGTTTTCCGACTCGGTGGAGTGAGGGGAGATGGACAGGAGCATGACCTTGCAGTCCCGGATGGCGTTGACGATCTCCTGACTCCACATGGTGGAGACATCGATGCCGGCCTGGTCGATCCACACCGTGACCCCGGCATCGCGCAGCCGTTTCACCA
>JACNJE010000114.1:56702-73741 GCA_014382705.1 Verrucomicrobiota bacterium
ACCCGATCTCTGTCCTTGGCTGCATAACTGATAAAGACTTCCTCGTTCATGGCTGGCCGTTGTTTTTCAACTCCGCAAACTTCTGTTCAATCAACACATCAAAATTCAACACAATGTTGAAGTGATCCGACACCTCCTCCTCTTCATGCACAACCATCAAAAACTTTTCACCACTGGGATGGATGGCGTGGCCGATTCCCGGGTTGTCAATCCACGGGGTACTAAAAAGCAATTCCGCTTTCCCGATCTCCACTCCCCCCTTTTCATCAAAAGTTAAAGGCACTCGATACATGCCTTGAGGTGCCCTGTGAAAAATTTCATCCCCATCGGGTGACCAAATTGGCTCCTCTCCCTGGTAGATATTCGAAATCAAGTAGGCTTCATTCGGTTTATCGATGGGAGCTATATAGCAATTGTAACCTCCTGCAATACTGGAACTAAACGAAATCCATTTTCCATTGGGTGAGAAATTAATTCCGAAAATTGAGGACCCTTGTGAGGATGTCAGTTCCTTGAATTCCACAGGCGTAGTATCCATGTCCAGATAACCGGTTTTCATCGGGAATGATAATACTGCAATCTTCTTGCCGTCGCTTGACCAATCATCCGGCCCCATCGATGATTCATCACTATATATCACTTGTTCCGGTGAAGCGCCAGTTGAGCTAATCTGAATGATGTCGTGAGTGCGATCTTTGTTCGTAGATCTTGTGAAAACAATCTTAGAGTCGTCTGGACTCCAAACCGGCCACCAATTGATTCCCTTCGTGGTCAACTTAGTTGAAGAACCTTTTTTAATATCAAGCATCTCGATATCCGGTCGATTGCCTGCTATCGACACCGCAATTCTTTCCCCATCCGAACTTAGATCAAAGCGGGTGTATGTCGCGGCTTTAAATTGTTCCAGCCGTTCGATTTCGCCGGTTCGGTCGACCCAAGCAAACTGCCCCTTTGCAATGTTCGTGCCGGGAATATAAACCAAAGTACCCTCGTGAGAAATGGAGAACTGAGAATTACCCCAGAACGGATTCGCTCTTATCCCCGATATCAGGGTGACTTCATCAGAACCAACGCTGAGTGACTGGATGTCAAACTCCCGGGCCTTGAGTGTGTTGTCCCGCAAATAAACTATATGTCCTGTTTTAGAGTACCTTGGTGCAAATCCGTTTTTAATTAACGGGGTCATTTTTTTTGTCTTTGGATTCAGGTGGATGATGGACCCGTTATCAGCTTTTGTTATTGCATGGTAGTTGGAAAAAAGAATTCCTTTGCCATCCGGAAGCGAATCAATCCGACAAAACGATTCTATATTATGTTCCTTTCCAACTTCGTCCAGCTCTGGTATGGAAATAATTGTTTCCGGTTCGCTGGATGAGTTTATTTTAATGGCTTGGAGTTGGGTGCCTTCGTAAGGAGCAAAATAGATCGTACCATCATCACTCCACACGCCTCCAAATGTAACCGATTCATCGCAGATGACATTTAGTTCATGTGTGTCGGTTGAAAAGCGCTTTAGCTTCCCGTTGTGGAAGACTGCCAGCCAACGACTGTCGTGTGAAAAAAATGGGTTGCTCAAACCCCACACGGCTTTTTTAGCGGTAGTCAGTTTTATCCTTGTATCGTCCTTTACGGAGTGGAGCCAAAGGGAGTGGTTGCCGTCTGGTTTGGCCCCAGAAATATATGCGAACCACTTGCCGTCCGGTGAGATCGCGATGCTTTGTTGAAACTGGCTGCTGTTATCGAAGTAAAATTTTTCTCCGTCCGGCACGCCGACTGGCAGAAAGTATGGTTCTTTCTCAGTCGATTTTTGAATTCCGTTGCCTCGGCTTGGTTCGTCGAAAATGAACTGTAAAAAGCAAAGAATCGCCAAGGTGACCAACGCGATGTTTTTGATTGCGGAGGAGGATTGGCTTGTGTGGCCTGGGGGGCGGTGGGGTTGGCGGGTTAGTTTTTGTGGCGCTTGGCCAAGCGCTTGGTTTGTGGGGGTTTTGCCGTCGATGGTGACGCCGCGCTTGGCCAAGCCGTCCTTGAGGGTTTCGAAAACTTCATCGTTGCCGCCGTCGAACCACTCGAGGTGCTGGATGCCGGTGAGTTGGTACTTGAGCTTGGCTGGGATGTCGGCCGGTTCGAGGTAGATGGGCAGGATGGTTTTTTTGCTCTCGGAGGCGATCATGACCTCCTTGACGACATTGTGGGAGTCGGTGGAGTGGGAGGAGACCATCATGATGAGGACGCGGCACTCGGCGATGGCCTCGACGATCGACTCGGACCAGAGGGTGGCGGCGTCGATGCTGCCTTCGTCGACCCAGACGGCGACACCGGCGGCGCGCAGTCGATCGACCAGCGGCATCACCCGCTCATAATCCTGACTCGAATAACTGACAAATACCTCGGTGCTCATCGGTTTGGTCGCTTGTAGCCGCAAATCATGCAGCGTTGGAGTGGGTAATCAAAGAAGAGATTTTGAATTGACGGTTTCCGGTGGCGCTGCCTGCCGGTTGACCCCCTTGGCCAAGCGCTTGGCCAAGGGGGGGGCAAGCGGCGGCGGTCACGGGCCTTGTTTCCGTCCGGGATTTTGATACGTTTTCCCGGGTTCGGGTTTTTCTGTTTGACGCTGTGGGGCAATTCCTTTAGCAAGCGCGGCCACTTTTCTGGAAGTGAATCCGTTGGAGTGGCCGCGAGTTGTTGAACGAATGGGCTGGTTTGCCGTCCAATCTGCTGAAGTAAAATGAGTTCCAAGTCCTTCCTGACAATTGACATGGGTGCCGGCTCGCTGCGTGCCGCCGAGTTTGAGCCGACGGCGGAGGGCGGTGTGCGATTGCTCCGTTTCGGGGTCAAGCCGCTGGGGCTGGAGGGCTCCAGCGAGCGGGCGCGGCCGAAGGCGCTGGAGAAGGCGGCGCAGGAATTGTGGGAGGAGGCCGGCTTCACGGCCAAGCGCGGCCTGGTGGCGGCACCCGGGTTCCAGGTGCTGTCCAAGCCGATCCGCCTGCCGGCGATCGACAAGACCAAGGTCGCCCAACTGATCAAGTTCGAGGCACAGCAAAACATCCCGTTCCCGCTGGAGGAGGCCGCGTGGGATCATTACACGATGGGGGTGGCCAAGTCGGGCGAGGTCGAGGTGCTGCTCTCCGCGCTGAAGAGCGAGGTGGCCGACGGGATGATCAAGGTGGCCAAGGCGCAGGGGACGAACGTGGAACTGGTCGACACGGCGCAGGCCGCGCTGGTCAATGCCTTCCGCTACAACTACGGCGACCTCGAGGGCTGCTCGCTGGTGCTGGACATCGGGGCCAAAACGACCCACGCGCTGTTTTTCGAGGGCGAGAAATTCTTCATCCGCACCATCAACATCGGTGCCAACTCGATCACGCAGGAGTTCGCGACGGAGACCAAGATCCGCTTTTCGCAGGCGGAGGAGATCAAGCTGCAGAAGGGCCTCGTCGGCCTGGGCGGCGCGTATGCCGAGCCGGACGACCCGCATGAGGCGGCGCTTTCCAAAATCGCCCGGCAGGTGATGACCCGCCTGCACGTGCAGGTGAAGCAGACGCTGCAGTTCTGGCAGAAGCAACAGGGCGGCGGCAATCCGGTGCGGGTGTTTCTGCATGGCGGTGCGGGCATCATGCCGTACCTGCCGGAATTCTTCGCGGAGAAACTCAGCATACCGATCGAGTACTTCAACCCGTTCATCGGGGTGGAGATTGACCAGGACACCGTCGATATCGCCGGGCTGGAGAGGGTCGGCCACACGTTCGGCCAGATTGTCGGCTTGGCCATCCGGGAGGTGGCCAACTGTCCGCTGGAGATGAACCTGATGCCGGGCACGGCCCGGTTGCAGCACGATTTGGATCGGAAAAAGCCGTACTTTTACGGGGCAGCAGCCTGTCTGGTGGCATCGGTCTGGGTGGGGGTTTACTTCAACAACACCGTGCACAGCGCCCAGAAGGCTGAAAACAGCGATCTGACGAACTTGGTTGAAACTTACAGCATGCCGTATGGTGAAATTGTCACCGATGTGGAGGCACTGAAAAAACGGAAGGCCGAGGCCGACCAGTTCAACGAGTGGATTGAGGAACGGTTCCTGTGGGCGGACGTCCTGCAGGCGGTGCGGCAATCGATGATCAAGACCGAGGCCGAGATGCGCCGATCCACCGGGCAGCAGGTCGGTGTCTGGGTGGCCTCATTCAACCAAGTCGATGCGGACGAGGGCTACGAGGACAGCGTCGTGGGTATGTATGGGGGTATGCCGGGGATGATGGGCATGATGCCCGGGATGATGCCGGGAATGATGCCCGGGATGATGCCCGGGATGATGCCCGGGATGATGCCTGGCATGAGCAGCATGCCCGTGGGGGGGGCGCCACAGGGCGTTACCGGCGAACCCGGCAACCCGGGCATGGGTGCCTACGGCATGGGCGGCTACGGGATGCCCGGGATGATGCCGGGGATGATGCCCGGGATGATGCCCGGGATGATGGGCATGGGCAGCGAAACCAACAAGGTTGTCGGATCCAAGGAGCGGCCGCTCAAGGTGGTCTGCAAGGCGATCGACATGCGCGACGTTGACCCCACGGCGAACAACCGGCTCATCACCGTGCTGGTTCAACAGCTCAAGATCAGCGGGTTGTTCGACTACAACGCAACCAAGCCGAGGGACCTGGAGGATTATGAGAAGGAGGGGTTGCAGGATGTCAGCGAGGACAAGGATGAAGAGGCCAAGGCCCGTCTGAAGACCTACCTGTTCGGCCTCGACCTGGTCCTGCGCAACGAAATCGAATTATAACCATGGCTGGCAAAATTGACATCAATCCTGAAGCCATCAAGGGGAACCTTGACCTGATCATCGTCGCGGTGGCGACTGTTGGCTTGGTGGGCTACGGCTGGCTCCAACTCGGTGAGACACAGGAAACCCGGAACGGCAGTGCCAAAACGCTGGAAACGTTAACCGGAGATTACAACGACAACAAAAACTACAGGCTTCCTGAGGAACTCGGCCTTACCAATTCCGCGGGCGGCACCGTCGAGATCACCACGGACGAGTCCCACGGCAATCTGGCCCGGATAAAACGGGCCGGGACCAACTTCGTCTCCCACCTGGACCGGGTTCGCAAAAAATTCGCCCCGCTCGACATCCCGGACGGCATCGTGCTGGATGAGAAAACCGGGGCCATCCTGAGCGTCACCCTGATGCAGGGCGGCTCCAACAGCCTGTACGCCGTGGCTCCGCCGGTGACGGTCAACAGCGAGAAGGGCAAGGGGGCCAAGCTCGTGGCCAGCACGCGCTCCTTCGGGGGCGACGACGCGGGTCAATTTTACGTGGAGAAAATCGACGTGGTCGATGGCGGCTCCGGTTACTCGAAAGGCGACGTTGTCGTCATTATCGGGGACGATGCCGGCGGCGTTGCCATGCCGAATCCCGGAATGGGCGGCCCGGATCCGATGCCGCCACCCATGCAGGGAATGGGAATGGGATTGGGCATGGGCATGGGCAGCGGCGGTGCCAGCGAGGATGTCACACAGGCTCGTTACGGGCTCGATAACAACACGTTCCGCAACTACATGCAGAAAACCATCTTCGGGCTCCAGAACCGCTGCAAGGCGCAGCGCATCCGGCTCCCCAAGATCGACGATGAAGACAAGGAGTTCCGATTCAGTTTTGGGAAGGTCTGGAACTCGTTCGAGTTCGAGCCGCACGAGCGCGAAATCATGTCGTTCCAGTTGGCGGAGATCGAGGCGTTGTGCCTTGCCCTCTTCACGGCCAACATCCATGAGATTTACAACCTGAAGCGCCTCAAGGTCGTTCGCAAACCGGGGGATATGGCCGAGATGGAGGATGCGCTGGAGTACCTGCGCCCGGGCGAGTTTTCCCTCGACGACGTGATGAAATTTGCCACCGGCACCAACCCGGGCAGTTCAACAACCGAGCGGCTTGGCCTCGTGCCGGGCGCGCGGGTGATGCCGTACGAGGTGACCTTCCGCGGGTTCAGCACCGAGCTGTCCAAGGTGCTGGAGGAACTGTACAAGTCGAAGGTCTTTTTCGTGGTGAAAAACATCGCCGTCATCGAGGCCACCGATGTGGTCGACGTCTTCGAGGAGCAGCAGAGCGAAATGACCCTCGGCACCTTTGGCGGGGCCCGGAGCGGCAGGGAAATGTACGGCATGGGTGCGCGGGGCATGACGGATCCGCGCTATCAGGCCATGCTCTACGGCGGGCAGGGCATGGGCGGGTTCGGCGACCAGAGGCAGCGCCACCGGCCGGCCTCGCTGCTGCTCGACGAGAGCCCGCTCAAGGTTACCCTCAAGATCAACTCCCTGAAAGTCGTGGAGAGCTGGAAGGACGACAGCGACGCCATCTCCGCCCTGGCCAAGAAGATTGAGATCGCGAAGCAGGAGGACGATGCGGACGAAGACGATGTCACCTCAAGTGTGGATACCGACGGGGATGGCATTGATGACCAAGATGAAAAATTCATGGGAACCGACCCGGACGATCCCGATGACACTCCAACACAGGCTGAAGTGGACGAAGCCCGTGCAGAGCAGGAGGCGAAATTTGCTGAGTGAGACCCACCAGCGACCTGCCTGATGGAACGACCTGAAAACCAGATGACATTTTGACGCTCATGGAGCAATTGAAGGAACATTACGAGAAGCTCATCCTTGGCCTGGCCATGTTGGCCTTGGTGTATGTGGCCTACGGCGTTGTGATGGACGATTCCGAGGAGAAGATCGAGGTGCAGGTCGCGGAGCGGAACCGGCCCGATCTGGAGTCGAAAAAGGAAATGCCCGAGATGAGCTTGGCCGGCTATCAGGCCGCGTTTGCCCGGCTGGAAAACACCCGGCCGCTAAACCTGGGCAACCCGCACAACCTGTTCAACCCGGTCCAATGGCGCGTGACCCGCCAGGGAACCGTGCTCAAGGTCGAGCGCGGCAACGAGATCGGCGCCGGGGCCATCGTGCTGAGCGAAACCAAGCCGCTTTACCTGAAGGTGGAGTACCGCGGCATCAGCGGCAGCGGGGCGAACCTGCGGTATCGCTTTGCCATCACCCGCGAGTCGGCCCAGCGGAAGAAAGAGCGGCTCCGCGTGACGACGACGGTGCAAAACGTGAACCTGAAGGACACCCGGAACCTGTTCACCCTGTTGAGCATCGAGGGCGACCGCCAGGCCCCGACCGCGTTCGAGCTGAAGCTGGACGGTGACGTTGAAACCATCACCGTCGGGCAGGGCAAGCCGTACCAGCGCGTCGACGGCTTCACCGCCAGCCTCGCCTACGACACGCCGGGTGAGAGCAAGAGCTACGTCAACAAGCGGGTCGGCGATAAACTTTTTTTTGCGGATGATGGCCACAATATCGTTGCCATCGGGCAGCGTGAAGTAGTACTTTCCACCGCTTCAACGTCCAAGCGGACCACAATCCGCCTGCGCTAGAACCAACAATCAATGGAGTACCATCCGGTTTCGTGCAACCGAGAGGCACCCCTCGTATCCCGAGGGGGTTTTGCTGTTTGCCACCCGAGTCCCGGCCTATTGCGTTTGGCCCGGAAAAGGGCCGGCTTGGCCAAGCTGACCTGCGTGGCACTCACGCATAACGTGTCCCGCTCACACCCGGCCAGCGCTTGGCCAAGCGCTGTGACCAGCCCAAAACCCGCTGCCAACGGCATTTTGCCGGTGGCATATGCGGTGCTAGGGACAAACCCCTTTTCGATGAACTGACCCGGCAGCTATTCCACCCCGAACCGAACCTATTTAACAGACTGACTTAAGCAATCATGATCAAACCAATCCAGACAGCCGGCATCGCAATGCTTTTGGGTGTCCTCGGCCTGCCGCTCGCGCAGGCGCAGACCCCGGCCCAGAATGCAGCCCGGGAAGTGGTGCGACGGCAGGCGGCCATCATTGAACTTCGTAACAAGCTGGCCGAGGCCAACACGGTCGAGCAGAGCGGCAGCCTCGTTGCGGCCGCCATCCTATACGAGGAGGCGCAGAAGGAGGTCGAGTCGATCGGCCTCAACGCCAGCGGGATCGACGCCGAGCGCGCGGCCACCCTCGAGGGCCTGACCCGCGTACGCCTCGCCTTGGGGGAGAATCATGCCACCCGAGGCAACCTCACCGAGGCGCGCAAGCAGGTGCAGCGCGTGCTGGTGCTCTCGCCGGGGAATCTCACGGCGCGCGCGCAGTTGCAGTCCATCGACGCCCGGCTCGAGAAACTCCGGGGCCGGATGCCCACCGAGGAAACCTTCGAGGAGGTCAAGGATGTCGTTGAAGAGAAAATCCAGGCGGCCACCCTCGTGCAGGACGGCAAGCTGTTTTACGAGATGGCCCGCTACGACCAGGCCGAGGCCAAGCTGAGGCAGGCGCTCAAGATTGACCCGTCCAACCGCGGCGCCTCCTACTACATGGTGCTGGTGCAGGAGGCCAAGAACATGATCCAGGTCAAGAAACGGGACATGACCTCCCGCGAATCCATCAAGGATGTGACCAAGGACTGGGTGGCTCCGGGCATGAGCTTCGACCTGGGTGATCCCGAGGCCCGCGAGGGGCTGGTGTTCCCGAACCCGCTGGCCAACATCGCGCCGACCAACAGCTACCCCGACCGCATTTACACCGGCCCCGGCCGCATGCGCATCCATCGCCTGCTCCACAACATCCGGCTGGAGAAGTTCCCCGTGACCGGCATCGTGGACAGCCTCTCGCTGCAGGACATCGTCAAGGATCTTCACGACACGATCTCGCAGATCGACGAGGAGGGCGTCAATATCATCATCGACCAGAACACCGGGGTCCTCGTGCAATCCTTCACCGGGGATGATTCGACCTCGGGCGGGTTTGACCCGAACGACCCGTTCGGCAGCGGCGGATTCCCGCAGGCACAGGAAGCGGAGGAGGTCAACATCGCGCAGGAGGTCAGCATCACGATCGATCCGCCGCTGCGCAACGTCACGCTTGGCCAGACCATGGAGATCATCATCAAACTTTCCAACATCCCGATCAAGTACTCAATCGAGGACTGGGGCATCATGTTCTCCCACGCACCCGCCGAAGGGCCGCGTCTGGAGACCCGCACCTACCGGGTGGATCCCGACACTTTCATGCAAGGCCTGCAGTCGGTGGGCGTTTCCTATGTCAGCGCAGATTCCGGCATGGGCGGCGGCATGGGCGGCATGGGTGGCGGCATGGGTGGCGGCATGAGCGGTGGCACGAGTGGTGGCCTGGGTGGTCAGGGGGGCGTTGGAGGCAGCGGCGCCTCGGCAGCATTCGAACAGGGTGGCCTGTACGGCGTGACGGTCACCTCCTATCCACAGTATGTGCAGCAGTTGGTTCGTGAATTCTTTATCGCCTGTGGTGTGGATCTTGCGGGTGGGGTGACCGGAACCGGTGCGGGCGGCTTGGGTGGTGGCTTGGCTGGAGGCGACCCGCTTGGTGCGGGGGCCGGGGGTGCCGGGCCGAATCAAAAAGTCGTTTTCTTCAACGACCGCCTCGGCCTGTTGCTGGTGCGGGCCACGCGCCAAGACTTGGATATCGTGGAGGAAGGCATCAAGATTCTCAATGCAGCCACGCCCCAGCTCCAGATCGAGGCCAAGTTCACGGAATTTTCGCAGAACGACTCCAAGGCCATCGGGTTCGACTGGATCCTGGGCAACTGGATCCTGGGCAGCGGCAAGGTCGGCGTGTCGGCCGGATCCGCCCCGTCGTTTAACGACGGCAAGGGCGGCGTCTTCCCGGGCGTCGGGCCGGAAGGCGGCGCGATCGACCCGAGCGGCGCGGGCGGTGCCGGGGGCGCCGTTGGCCAGGGCGGCGTCGGGGGCGCGGGTGCCGGTGGCGCCGGCCAGGGCGGCGCGACTTACGGTTACAGCCCCACGGTCATGCTGCCTGCTGAGACCGACGGGCTGCTCACCTCCGGCTTGCGCCAGGCGGTGGGCAAGAATCCCAGCATCCCGACGCTGGGCACGATCACCGGTATTTTGACCGACCCGCAGTTCCGCATGATTATTCGCGCCATCGAGCAGCGCGACGGCGTCGACCTGCTCTCCGCGCCGAAGGTGACCACACTGAGCGGACGCCAGACGCAGATCACCGTGACCGATCTCAAGTCGATCGCCACCAGCAGCCAGGGCGGTGGCGGCCAGCCGATCGAGGTGCCGCAGGTATCCGTTGTCGGCTCTGTTGGCGGCGGCAGCTTTGGCCAAGGCGGCGGCGGTGGCATGGGTGGCGGCATGGGTGGCGGCATGGGTGGCGGCATGGGTGGCGGCATGGGTGGCATGGGCGGCGGCATGGGCGGTGGCGGCTTCGGCGGTGGCGGCCAGACCGCGGGCGGTCTGGCAGGCGGCGGCTTGGGTGGCCTGCTCGGTGGCGCTGGTTTTGGTTCCGCCGCACAAAATTACCAGACCACCACGATGCCGTTCGGCACCACACTCGACGTGATCCCGTACGTCGCCTCTGACGGCTACACCATCCACCTGACCGTGATCCCGAAGATCACCGAGTTCCTTGGGTACGAGGATGCCCCGTTCCAGAACCAGGTGATCGCCGGCGTGGGCAACACCGTCTCCGCTGCGCTGCAGCAGCCGCTGGCGCTGCCCAGCATCCGCGTGCGTTACATCACCTCCTCGGTGCACGTGTGGGACGGCCAGACGCTGGTGCTCGGCGGGTTGATTGCCGAGAACGTCGTCAAGGTGAAGGACAAGGTGCCGATGCTCGGCGACATGCCGTTTATCGGGCGGTTGTTCCGCAGCGAGCGCTCCGCCACCGAGAAGAAGAACCTCATGATTTTTGTCAGCCCGCGGATCATCGACCCGGCGGGCAACCCCATCCACACTGAGGAAGACTGGCCGTACAACTCAAACTCCATCCCGACACAGGCGCCGGTGCTGGACCAGGCCGGGAACTGATCGGCGAGGAAACCGTTGGCGGCAACAGAGAAGCAGATGCGACTTTTGATCATAGACGGGCATGCGTTCGCCTACCGGGCGTTTTATGCCATCCGTGGTCTCACGTCGCCGTCCGGCCAGCCGACCAACGCCATCTACGGCTTCATCCAGATGCTGGCCAAGCTCGAGGCGCAGGTGCTGCCCACCCACGCCGTGGTGGTGTGGGACGGTGGCCTCGACGCGGGGCGCGTCGAGGAATTGAATGACTACAAGGCCCAGCGCGACCCGATGCCGGACGACATGGAGGTGCAGCTCGATGCGATGGCCGACTACCTCGAGGCGGCCGGCTGGGCCAGCGTGTGTGACGACGGCGTCGAGGCGGACGACCGGATCGGCCAGTTGGCCAAGCGCGCCGAGGCGGACGGGCTCGAGGTGGTGATCGCCAGCTCGGACAAGGATTTTCTGCAGTTGATCAACGACCGGGTGAGCATGCTCAACCCGGCCGACAAGACTGGTACGCCGATGGACGCCGCCGCCGTCGTGGCCAAGACCGGCGTGCGCCCGGAACAGATTGTGGACTGGCTCAGCCTCGTCGGCGACGCCGCCGACAACATCCCCGGCGTGCCGGGCGTCGGCGTCAAGACCGCGTCGGCGCTGCTCAACGAGTTTGGCTCCGTGGACGGGATTTACGGGCGCTTGGCCAAGGTCAAGCGCGACAAGCTGCGCGAGTCGCTGGCCGCCGCCGAGGCGGACGTGCGCCGCAACCAGTCGCTCGTCGCCCTGAAGCTGGAGTTGCCGGGTGCGCCGGGACTGGACGACCTGCGCCGGGGCTTTCACGACTCGGCCCGGCTGGAGGTGCTTTACGAGGCGTGGGGCTTCAATACCTTGTTGAATAATTTGCGGGAGGCCCGGCAGGGCGCCCTGTTTGAAAAATGATTTTGAAGTACACAGTACAGACAATGCGCTTGGCTTGCGCGCTTGGCCTGGCGGCGGCGGGACTCTCCACCGCCACGGCTGACCGGCGCTACGAGGCCAACGGCACGGAGTTCGACCTGACCGGCAAGCTCGTCGGCGACCAGGTCGGGGCGCGCCTGGCCATGGGGGCCAAGGGCGGCTACCTCGTCTGGCAGGACAACGCCACCGACGAGTCCGGGCTCGGCATCAGCGCGCTGCGGGTGGACGCGGCCGGCAACCCGGTCGGCGCCCCGGTGCGCATCAACAGCCAGCTCCTGGGCGACCAGGAGCGGCCGCAGGTTGGCCTGCTGCCGGGTGGCGGCGCGGTGTTCGCCTGGGAGGGCGGCGCGAGCGGGTTCCACCGCGTGCAATACCGGGTGGCCAACCCGGACGGCGTGTTCCTCGCCGGCGATGTGCTGGCCACCGGCCCGGAGTCGGGCGAGCAGACCGAGCCGTCACTCGCGGTCCTTAAGAGCGGCAACGCCGTGCTGTCGTGGACCGACTACCGCGAGGACGGCAGCGTCAAGGGCGTCTCGGCCCGCGTCATCGGGGCGGACGGCGCGGCGGTGACCGATCCGTTCCGGTTGAACGATTTCACGCCGGGCAACCAGCACAAGTCGCGCGTCGCGGCCCTGCCGGGCGGCGGGTTCGCCGCCGTGTGGGTGTCCGACCAGCAGCAGGACGTCAAGTCGATCGACGTGGTGGTGCGCCTTTTCTCCGCGACCGGCCAGCCGCTGGGCGGCGAGGTCGTTGCCAACGCGCTGGGCGTCAGCGCCAACCCCAGCGTGGCCGTGGCCGGCGACAGCCTCGTGGTCGCTTGGGAGCAGTTGAACCTGGAGCAGAAGACGCACCGGTGGGACATCGGCGCGCGCAGCTTCGATCTCAGCCTCAAGCCGCTTTCCGAGCCGGTGCTGGCCAACACGCACCTGGTTGGCGACCAGTTCGCGCCGCAGTTGCGCGGCAGTGCGGATGGGGCGATGTTGGTGTGGAACAGCCTCGGGCAGGACCAATCCCGCGAGGCGGTCATGGGCCGGTTCGTCAGCACCACTGGGCGGTTGCTGGATGACGAGGTGCGCGTGAACACCGCACAGGCCCATTCGCAGGTGCAGCCGGCGGTCACTGCCTCCAGTGGGGGCGGGTTTCTGGTGGCGTGGTCCACGCCGCGGCTGGGCCAGAGCGGGTTCGACGTGGTCGGCCAGCGGTACGGGAGCAAGCAGGCGCCGGTGTTGCTGCCGGCCCTCGCCGAGGTGTTCGTCAACCCGGTCAGCGACACGGAACTGCTCGTCTCGTGGCCGGCGGTCAACGGCATGAACGTGAAGCATTACGAGGTCTATATTGGCGACCTGACCACGCCGAAGGTGTTCACCGGCAACCATATCGTCTGGCCCGGGCTGCGTCCCGGCAGCGAGTACGCCTTCCGGGTGGCGTACGTGCTCGAGAACGGCCGTCGCTCGGAGCTGTCCGGCTACGGCGTCAACAAGACCTGGGGCCGCGACTACAACACCGACGGCCTGCCGGACGACTGGCAGCAGCGGCACTTTGGCGCGTCGGCCTCCGCTTGGCCAACCGCTGGCGCAGACAGCGACGGTGACGGGGCCACCAACGGGCAGGAATTTGCCGCCGGCACCGACCCGGCGGATGCGTCGGACGCGTTGAGCCTCCGCTTGGCCAAGCTCGAGAAGGGATCGCGGCTGGAGTGGGACGCGCGGCCCGGGGCGCTGTATCAGTTGCAGCAGGCCGGCACGCTGGGTGGCGGCTGGGCGAATGTCGGTGAGCCGGTGTTGGCCCTTGAGGGCCGGGCCGGCATCACGCTGGAGTCGGCCGGGCAGATGAAATTTTACCGGATCCAGAAGATCCGTTGACGGTATGCTGAATTTTTCAAAACGAACGGTGTGGGCGGTGGGGCTCCTCCTTGCGGGGGCGGCCGGGGCACACGCCTTCACCCTGGCCAACGGCACCAACCGGATGGTCGTGAACAACCTCGGCGAGGAGTACCGGTGGAACTCGCCGGTGATCACCTACACCTACGACGAGTCGTTCCTGAACTACTTCGGGTCGAACGGCGTGGTGGCTGTGGAGAAGGCGATGGACATCCTCAACGCCATCCCGCCGGCTTCCACCATCAAGACCAACTACCCGCCGGCAAACGCCACCGAGAATAATCTCTGGAACTACCCGGTTCGCCCGGACCGCTTCCACCCGAGGGCATACAACGACCGGATTCTCGATCTCAAGTCGTACGCCCTGGCCGAGTTGTTCGGCTTCATGGGGCTGGGCAACCCGGAGGACAGCGCGTTCCAGATCGAGTTCGGCACGGTCGCGCTGCGTAACTGGGACCCGATCAGCCACGGCCCGAGCAAGTACGTCAACGGCACCCTGCTGTCGTGGACGGTGCTCGGCGGCACCAACGCCCAGCCGTTCCCGATCGACGTCACCAAGCCGATCATCACGCTCGCCGGCACCGCCGACCACCGCGTGCCACGGCTCGACGAGGGCAAATACCTCGTGGCCCCGACACGGGACGATATCGGCGGCTACCGTTACCTGTACCGGAAGGACAACTTCAACGTGGAGGGCCTGCCGCCGTTCACCTACCAGGTGGTCACGAATCAGCCGAACCTGACCAACCCGGCCATCTTCAGCATCGACCTGCGCTGGTTCTGCAAGGAGTCGAGGACGAACACCCCGACGGCGTTCCGGCAGTTCGTGGCGACCAACCAATGGTGGGGGCCGGTCTACACCAACCTCAGCACCCCGCCGCTGCTGATCCTCAAGACCAACGTCTCGTGGGCGATGGGCTGGACGACTAACGTCACGCCGTACCTGACCAACTTCCCATGGACACCCATCGGACAGCCACCGACGCTGGTGTATGTGACCAACAAGTACCGCACGTTCCAGCCGAGCTACGACTACATCTTCGGCAACGTGATCACCAACATCCACGTGCCGGCGGCCGAGTCGGAGGTGCTGTATCGCTCGTGGGAGGTCGTGCCCAAGGCCCCGCTCTGGAGTGTCATCGGCTCGGTGCCCACCACCACCAACTACACCACCACGGTGATGAACGACGACTGTCCCCTTGGCGAGATTATCATCCTGCCGGCCACCAACGTTGCCGGGTATCACTTTACCGACATGCAGTTCGAACGGGTCAACACGCTCACTAACCTGTTGACCGACACGAACAACCTGGCCAACCCGGGCGGCGCGTTGCCGGGGCAGGCCGGTGGCCTCGGGGCCGGCGGCGCGGCGATCACCAATTTCGTCGGCGTGATGGAGGACGAGGTGTGGCAGAGCACCAACCACGCCTACCTGGCCTACCCGATCACGCTGCAGACCAACACCATGCTGCTGGGGGGCATCGACCAGATTCGCTACGTCCGCATGCAGGGCGACTCGTTGGTGACGACGAACTATTCGGCCAACCGGTTCCTGCCGGGTTACCGATTCCCGAGCCTTGAGGAGCAGACGTTCACCTACCTCATCCCGAACACGACCCAGGCGGCGACCAACGCCGCGCTGCCGTCGTTCGAGTACAACGTCGATTACGTGGAGGAGGGCGTCCGCAGGACCGGCACCTTCATCAAGTTCTTCACCCGGCCGGACATCCTGTTCAGCGCGATGAACGCGCCGCCGACGGTCACGTCCACCAACATGGCGCCCGCCGCGGTGGTGAACAACAACGCCATCAACGGCCTGCAGACGGCCGGGTTGCGCGGGCCGGGGGTCATCCAGGCGTCCGGCAACATGGTGTTCGGGTTCAACAAGATCGGCATCCACTGGGACATCGACACGAGATTTTATTTCAACGAGGACAACCAGCAGCCCGGCTGGGTCTGGGGCCACTACGACGGCTCCATGGGCGAGCCGATGGTGTTCCCGGACAGCCAGACGATCCGGGACTTGGAACGGCAGATATACACCGGCGGCGAATAGGCAACGACATGTTTAAACAACGCAAACCATTTGACTCTTACACCGTGTCCGGCGGGGTCACGTTCGGCCTGTTGACCCTCGGCATGGCCGTTGCGGCGTGGGGCGTGCCTGAGCCGGTCGCGCCGGAACCCGGCAATGAGACCGCCCCGGTCTGGATCAACCGTTCCGTGCTGCTGGAGACCCCCCATGTCAACGCGGTGCAGGTGGAGAACCGCGGCGTCATCGAGGCCGCCACCCCGGACGAGGTGCCGTTTTATTTCTTCAACACGCAATACTTCACCAACTCCGGCTCGATCAAGATTTTCCGGGATTTCGATTACCGCACCTACCGGACGCATGACGACCCGGCCGGTGCGATCGATTTCGAGCCGAAGAAGGCCGCCGTGTTCCACAACCGCAGCGGCGGGGAAATCATCAGCGTCACCGACGCCGAGACCTCGGGGAAAATCAACATCGAGGCCCGGCGCGTCATCAATCGCGGCCTGATCTCGGCCGAGAACGCCGGCATCTTCACCATCAAGGGCGATCATGTGGACCTGAGCTGGGGCGCGCTGGAAATCAAGGCGGGGCGGAACTACGACCATGTGAGCGGGCTCGACGATTTTGGCGATCCGCTATACTGGGGCATGAACCGCAACGGCCTGAACGGGTCGCTCGGGCCGTACCAACAGCGCCGGTATGTGCCGTCCGGGGCGAACTATCTCGTGGTTCAGCAGGATTGGGGGCTTCGGGACATCTTTTGGGGCGGCAGGCTGGGGGCCACGGTTCCGGGTTCGACACCGGCGGATATGTTCGGCGCGCCGGGCAATTACACGTTTTCGGGGCCGGTGGACTTGGTCTGGACGGAGATCACCTCCCCGTACGCCATGAACTCAACCTACGCGCCTCCCTACGGGGGATACGTCAACTGGGGGGGCAGTTATGCGGGGCTCGGGTTCGAGGGCTTCTTTGACACCTCATTGATGACGCTCGGGTCCACCGACAGCCCCGAGTATCACCGAACCTACCAGGCGATCCTGGTGAAGCAAACCGGGTCGGACAACATTGATATTGACGTGCAGATGGTTCCCGCAAAATGGAACCTCGCGGGTGACTGGAACCCGGAACGGTTTTACAGCGGCGCCGTGGTGGAGTTGAAGACCCGCAGCGGGCTCACCAACACCATCACCGGCGGGAAGGACACGCGCTCGATCTACGTCATCGACGAGCAGCCCAACGTCGAGTACGCGCAGAACGCGCTGGTGCGGAACGCCGTGGTGGCCGCCAGCAAGCCGACCTTCATGCC
>JACNJE010000079.1 GCA_014382705.1 Verrucomicrobiota bacterium
GCACCTTCCCCGGCCACGCGTTGATGATGCGTGGCATGATGCACGTCCTGCCCAAGGGCGGCTCAAAGAAATAGCGCTTGGCCAAGCGCGGCCTATTCCACCACGACGGCGGTGCCGTAGGCCATCATCTCGGCCGCGCCGCCCATGATGACCGAGGTCTGGAATTGCAGCCCGATAATGGCGTTGGCGCCGAGTTCCTCCGCCTGGTCGACCATGCGGTCGAGTGCCTGCTCGCGGCTCTCGGCCAGCAGCTTGGCGTACTCGGTCACTTCGCCGCCGACAAGGTTTCGCAGTCCGGCCATGATGTCCTTGCCCACGTGGCGGGCGCGGATGGTGTTGCCGCGCACGAGGCCCAGCGTTCGCACGACGTTTTTCCCGGGAATCCCCGGCGTGGTCACGACGATGATTTTGGTTGTCTCGCTCATGGTGCTTAAATCTGGACGTCCCGGTACTTGTCGGTCTTGGCCGCCTTCACGCGCTGGAACAGCACGGTGAAAAACAGGATGCCGACCCCGCCGATCAGCGCCGGCAACCCGAACCGGATGAACAGCGGCACCTTGTCCTCCGCGTTGCCAGTCTCGGCAAACTTGGCGTCGGTGATCAGCTCCCAGCTGAGCCAGCAGGCGCCGACGCCGTAAACAAGGATCAAGCCGGCGATGGCCAGGATCTGGCCCAGGTTCGCTCCGGTTCCCGATATGGCATTTTGTGTCATGTCTCTTTTCTCCGTTTCGGTCAATTGTTGGAAAGAAAGATGGCTCACGCTGTTGCGCAATTTCTTCATCTCAGCGAAAGCTTGGGAGCATCGCTCGCACTCCTCCAGGATCAAATCGACGCGTTGCCGGTCGGACTGGGTCAGCTCCCCGTCGAGGTAGCCGGAAATCAGCGGTTCGGTTTCCTGACAGTCGTGTTTCATCGCAGATATTTTTTCATGCGCGTGCGCAGCTCGCCCCGGGCGCGGTGCAGCCGGCTCATCACTGTGCCGGTCGCGATGCCCAGCACCTCGGCGATTTCCGCGTAGCTCAAGTCGTGAAAGTCGCGCAGCAGGATGATTTCCCGCTGGGCCACCGGCATTACCTCGAGCTGACGGCGCATGATCCCTGCCAGTTCTTCCCGCTCAACCGCAACGTCGGGTGGCGGGGCGGTCGCGGCCAGTCTGGCGACGGCCACGTCGTCGTTGGGCCTGCGTCGGCGCACGGTATCGAGCGCGCCGTTGCGCACCACCTTCAAAAACCAGCCGAGGCGGCTGCCCTTTTGGGAATTGTAACGGCCGCCGTGAACCAGCTTGCGGAGGGCGTCCTGCACCACGTCTGCGGCATCCTCGCGACGGCCCAGCAACTGCATGGCCAGCGCGAAGCCGGAGTCGCTCAATGCCTCCAGCTCGGCGCGGGAAGGGAGGTGGCTGCCGGTCGTCATTTCACCGGGCATGGGCCATTGCAGTTGACTTGTCGCATTGGGCAGGCAGTTCACCACGTCGGGAGTACTACGCACAACGCCGCAGTTTATTCCGAAAAACGCCGTTTGGCCAAGCGCTTGGCCGGATGACTCAGGCGGGTTGGTAGGTTCGGCGGATGAACGGCCGCTCGACGATGAGGTAAAAGGCGTAAATGCTGGCGTGGCAGGCAAGCGCGAACCACAGCCCGAAAAGGGATCCGGTGAACAGTGCGGTGCAATACAGGTGCAGGTTGCCCACGCCATACATCGGGTTGGCCAGCCACTTATACGGCCCCCGGGCCGAGAACTCGCCGTGGGACTGCTCGAGGAACAGATCCCGGAAATAGTAGGTGTCCACGCCGACGATCCAGGTCGCCCAAAACTTGACGCCGAACCCGGCGATGGCGCACAGCCAAAACAGACCCCACTGGAGCGGTGCGGCCAGCGCGACGGTCTCCCCGACGTGCAGGGCCGCCGCCCCCACGCCGCAGCCGAGGTTAAAAAACATCAGCCCGCAAATCGTGTCGTAAAGCTGTGTCGCGTTTTTTTTGCCGAGCCGGTGGAGCATCAGCCGTTTGACGCCCGTGCCCAGGATCAGGCTGATGCCGACGTAGTAAAACACCCAGGCGCCGACGGCGAACTCGACGAGCAGCCCGGCCTGATCTGCCTGATACGCCAGCCAGACACTGCCAGCGAGCAACGGCACCCATGCGAACAGAAAACGCCTGGCATCCAGCCGGAGGCCGGACATCGCGAGGGCAATATAGATTGCCTTCCAAACGGTCTTGAAAAGGTTCATGGAATCATCCCGGCCCGGATCCCTGCCGGGGGGAGGGGGTGCCGAAGAGCATCGCGGCGAACAATACCGGCCCCGGAAGCCCGGTGCAATGTTTCAACCCGCGCCACCTGTCTCTGGCCGCGTTTTCTTTCCGTTGAGCATCGTGCCGATCCACGTGTAGCGCACGGCGACCTCGTAGACCGCCAGCAGCACCGCCGTGCTGACCGAGCAGATGACGAGAAACTTGACTGCGCTTGGCCAAGGCCAATCCGCCACCCAGATCTGCAGCATCATGATCGGCGGCATATGAACAATATACAGCCAGTACGAGGCATCGGAGACATAGCGGATGCGCCGGTTTCCGCCGGAGAAAAACCGGCGGAACAGACCGATCAACCCGAAGATCATCAGCCAAGCGTACAGGACGCTGAACAGCGCACAGAGCAGGTTGTTGTGCAACAGGTGTGCCAGCTCGTTGGACTCGCCGGTGACGAACAGGCCGCCGCGCAGCTCGTACCAATGCAGCCCCAGCAGCAGCGTCGGGACGGCGAGCAGCAGATACGCCGGCCAAGCGCGATCCGCGACATTCTCGAGCACGCCCCGCCCGTGACACAGCGCCCCGAAGCCGAAGAACACGGCGTAATAGGCCAGCAGCGGCGGCCACGGGACGGGGCTCGCGGCGGTGTCCGGCCCGAAGTCGGTCACCATGAAAAACTGCGGCACAAACGTCAGTGGCACGAGCCACAGCAGGCGCAGCGGCGAGGTGATGAACCATGCCGGAACCGGCTTCCAGTTGAGCTTGCGCGCCACCCAGGCGATCACGGCAAAGCCGCCCACCAGCAGGATGAGGTAATACAGAAACCACAGGTGCTGAAAGATGGGGATGATCGAGAGCAGCCAGTTGATGGCCAGCACAACCGCGGCGGTTTGCGCCCAGCCAGGCAGTTGATCGACGACCGGCTTTAAGCCGGGGAGCATCGGGTAAAGCCACGCCAGCGGCTCTTGCTCGACGGCAGCGCGGGGCCGGGCGCCGTTGGACTTGAGCAGCGTGGCGATCTCGGTGCGGCCAGCGTCCAGTTTTTCCATCTCCACGGGAACCTGCAGCAACCCGGCGAGGAATCGCGTGGTGCCCTCGTCGGTCTCCGTCACGGAAAGCGGCGTGTCCCCGTTGTCACTTTCGCCGTGGATGTCGGCCCCGTTCCCGATCAGCAGCCGGGCCGTGTCCGCCTCGCCCATGAACGCGGCGAAGTGAAGCGCGGTGTAGCCGTCGCTGTCTGTGGCGTGGATGTCCGCGCCGCCGTCAATCAGCACGACAGCGGCATCCGCTTGGCCAAGCAGCGCAGCCCAAATGAGGGCGGTGAGCCCGGCGGCGTCCGGCAGGTCGGGATCGGTGCCGTTGGCCAAGTGGCGCCCGATGGCCTCGGTGTTGCCCGACTGGGCTGCCGCCCAAATCGTGTCAGCGCGGGCCTTGTCGGTGGTGATGGAGTAATATCCTATCCCCACGATGACCGGGGCCAGGATGAGGGTAAACACGACGAGCGGCAGCAGGATGCGCTTGGCCCGGTGCTTGACCAGTCCGCGCAGGCCACGCTTCCGGAACAGCATCATCGTGAAAAAGCCGCTGACCAAAAAGAAGAGCTGCAGCCGGAAGCCGTGGATGGCGTGCAGGGCGAACAGATAGCTGTCGTGCTGGTGGATGTCCTGCGCGGGCCAGACCGGCATCGGGAGCGCCACGAACGACATGAAGCCGTGCAGCCCGATCCCGAGCAGCATGGCGAACGCCCGCAGCGCGTCGAGATCGTGCCACCGTTTGTGCGCGGGAAGAATGGTCGGTTGTGTGTTCA
>JACNJE010000106.1 GCA_014382705.1 Verrucomicrobiota bacterium
GGTGACCATCCTGAATGAGAACATGTCAGCTGCCAACAGCCGGATTAAGGATGTGGATGTGGCGACCGAAGCCACCGAGTTCGCCAGGTACAACATCCTGGTTCAAAGCGGCACAGCGATGTTGGGACAGGCCAACATGCTTCCTTCAATGGCTCTCCAGCTCATTGGCTAATGGAATTGGGGCAGGGATCCTCTTCCCGTTGTGGAAGAACAGTGATCCCATCCTCGTGCAGCATGGGGCAGCGTTTCGGCGCTGCCCCATTGCTTTGATCGGGTGAAATAGGGAAGGTCGACCTCCCAAGGGGTTGGGGCATCTGTGTGATGGCCCTTTGTGTGCAGCTTAGGTTATGGACTTGTCAGTAACCTAACAGGGAGGCCGACCAATCGATCGCGGCTCGTACGGGCCGGAGGCCCGCAACCCGCAAAGTTGTCCAGAGTCTCATTCGAAGTTGTCAAACTCCGGGCGGAATCTGACCCTCGTGCAAATCAATTCCACATCAACCCTGAACCAAATAGAAAAGAACAACGGTCATTTGCGCAAAAATGCACAAACTCCAGCTCAACTGAGCAATGCTTATGCCAATCGCAGTTGATGCGGAATGTTTCCTGATTCGGGCTCATTTACTCGTTTTTTTCCCATAATTTGCTAATCCTGCCTCATGCGGGAGTTTGGGGCGCAACTGGATCGTTTTTCCGCCCTGGATCAGGTTGTCGTGCCGGATTTGTGGCAACAGGAGGCGGTGCAGCATCTGCGGGCCGGCCGGGATGTTGTTGTTCATGCGGCGACCGGTGCCGGCAAAACCTTCATTTTCGAGTTATGGTCCAACGAGGGCCGCAACCCGGGCCAAGCCATCTACACCGTGCCGACTCGTGCCTTGGCCAACGACAAGCTCGCCGAGTGGCGGACTTGCGGATGGAATGTCGGCATTGCCACCGGCGACCTGTCGGAGAACCTCGAGGCGCCGGTTATCGTCGCCACGCTGGAGACGCAGAAAAACCGGCTCATCAACGGCGACGGTCCCAAGCTGCTGGTCATCGACGAGTACCAGATGCTTGGCGATCCCGAACGGGGACTCAACTACGAGTTGGCCATCGCCATGGCGCCGCCCCAAACCCAGTTGCTGCTGCTCAGCGGCAGCGTGGCCAACCCAAGGCAGATCGTCGCTTGGCTGCAGCGCCTGGGCCGTGACGCCGAGTGGGTGTGGCACGACGACCGGCCGGTGCCGCTCGAGGAGGTGTACGCCGGGATGCTCAATTACAATGTCCCGTCGGAGATTCGCGGTTATTGGCCGAGGTTCGCGGCCAAGGCGCTGGCGGAGGGGCTGGGGCCGGTCTTGGTTTTTGCGCCGCGCCGACGCGCCGCCGAGGCGCTCGCCGCCGACATTGCCCGGAATCTGCCCAACCCGAACCCACTCCAGTTGAGCGCCTGGCAACGGGAACTTGTCGGCGATCGCCTGGCGCGGATGCTGCAGGCGCGGGTGGCGTATCACCACAGCGGGTTGAGCTACGGCGTCCGTGCCGGCGTGATCGAGCCGTTGGCCAAGGTGGGTCAACTCCGGGTGGTCGTGGCCACGATGGGCCTGGCTGCCGGCATCAACTTCTCATTGCGCAGCGTCGCCTTGGCTGCCGATTCCTACCGGCGGGATCACTTGGAAATACCGATCCGGCCGGATGAGATTCACCAGATGTTTGGGCGCGCCGGGCGGCGCGGCATCGACGAGGTCGGCTACGGCCTGGTCTCGCGAAACGAGATTCGCATCCGTGACGGCCATCCCTGTCTTCTTTCCCGCAACGGCCTCGTGGACTGGGCGTCGCTGCTGGGCCTGATGCACGGCGCGGCGGAGCAGGGGCGCGACCCGTACGCCGAGGCGGTGCGCGTGCAGCAGCGGCTGTTCAGCACCCAGCCGATTTTGCTCGGCATGGAGTTTGCGATGAAACATCCGGACGCGCCGTGCGGTCTGGGCACCGATTCAGAGCGGGCGCGGAAATCCCGCAAGCGGGTCCGCGAGATGCTTAACAGCCAAGGCGGCTGGGAGCCGTGGCCCAAGGCCAAGCCGATGCCGCTGGGCGAGGTGTTCGTTCCGAAACAACCAAGCGGCGACGGGGCGGAGGATGGGCCGCCGCCGCTTGGCCAAGCGCCCTCACTGCGCCCGGCGTTGCTGGAGCCGGAGGTGCTGCGGCGAACCGGTGCCGGAGAGCTGGTTTTGTTGCCGCTTGGCCAAGCGTACGGCCGGGAGCAACCAGTGGCGGACTGGCTCAACAACGAGCGCCTCGACTTGGCCAAGTGGGTGCGGCGCCTGACCGGTTGGCGGATGCGCGTGGTGCCCCTGAAGCTGTGGCAAAAGAAAATCCAGCCGCTCCTCGAGGAAACATTGGCGGCGAACCAAACCCCGGTGGAACGATTTCGCCGGGAGGAGAACCGGCTCCTGGTCCAGTTGCGGCTCGGGCAGCTCCCCGTCCCCGCCCATGTCGATTCGCACGGCGTGGCGCAGTTCCGGCCGCTGGAGCGGCAGGTGGTCAACCCGACCTGTGCCGGTTGCGGGTTGCACGGCGACTGCCGCGAACTCAGGCCGGCCACCGGCGCGGCGCTGCTCTGGAAACGGCTCAAGCTGGTCGGTGAGAGCGGCCGCCCGACAAGGCGCGGCCGGGTCGTCAGTTTTTTTTCGCAGAGCTACGGGCTGGGCATCGCGGCGGCGCTGGAGGAGGAGTCACTGCCGATCGACGAGCTGGCCTACGAGCTGGCCAACCTCGATGCCGGCCACCGTTTTGGCAGCGAGGAGAATCGCTGGGAGGGGCGCATCCCGGCCGCCTGCCGCGAGCGGTACGGCGACGTGACGGTGCCGGGGTATCTCGACGCCGGCCTGCCGGTGCGCTACGGGGCCGGTGCGGAACAGGTCGTGGCGGCGATGCACGACAACCCCGGCAACAAGGCCAACTGGGTGAGCGACCTGCTGGGCGCGGGGGACATCGACCGCGCGGTGATCGAGTGGCGCAGCCTGTTGCGGCAGATCACCCACGCGCCGGAGCTGGAGTGGCCGCGCTGGACCGAACTGCAAAAGCACGCCAAGACCCTCCTTGCCGAGACCGGGTCGCCGACGCTCTGCAAACTGCCGCCGCTTGAGCATCACCAGCAGGGCAGGGTGGATCACCGCCTGTTGCTAAAGTCGTATTGAACGCCGCCTAGTCGCAGGCCTTGTTGTCGCAGGCACCGCTGCGTTTCAATTCATCACAGGAGGCGGAGAGCTGCAGTTTCTGTGACTTGACCGTGAAGCCCAGTTTGTGGCCGATCTCGTTCTCGATCGACTCGATCTGTTCGCTGTCGAACTCCACGATCTTCTCGCAGTCCTCACAGATCAGGTGGTTGTGGTTCGGGTGGTCGGAGTAGTTCGGATCGTAAAACTTGTACGGCTTCCCGAAGTCCATCTCGTGCACGAGATTGCTCTCGGTGAGCAGCGGCAGGGTGCGGTAGACCGTGGCGCGCGAGACGGAGCGATCCTTATCGCGCGCCCACTCGAGCAATTGTTCGGCGGTGAAATGTTCCTCGGTGTCGAACACCGTATCGATGATGACGCGCCGCTGCTCGGTGATGCGAAGATTCTTTTTCTCGAGGAAATCCATGAATTTCCTCTTCGCAACTTCTCTCACTTCCGTCTGCACAGCGCGAATTGTTACCCAAAAACTTGGCTGAGTCAATGAGACTGGTCTCAAAAACTTGCCCTCAATCGCCGATTGTCGCGCCGCCGGCTTTCGGGCATCGTTTGGCCAAGCGCTTGGCCAAGCGCGACTTATGACCGGGCAACCGACCAGCGACCCACCCGAACTCAGCGTGGTGATGCCGTGCCTCAACGAGGCCGAGACCGTCGCCGTTTGCATCCAAAAAGCCCGTGCCTGCCTTGCCGAGAATGGCATTTCCGGCGAGATCATCGTCGCCGACAACGGCAGCACCGACGGTTCGCGGGCCATCGCCGAGGCCGAAGGCGCGCGCGTCGTGCCGGTCAAGGCCAAGGGCTACGGCAGCGCGTTGACGGGCGGCATCGCGGCGGCGCGCGGGCGGTTCGTCATCATGGGGGATGCCGACGACAGCTACGACTTCTCCGCGCTCATGCCGTTCATCGAGGCGCTGCGCAACGGCTTTGACCTCGTCATGGGAAACCGCTTCCGGGGTGGTATCGCGCCCGGGGCCATGCCGCCGCTGCACCGTTACCTCGGCAACCCGTTGCTAAGCGGACTGGGGCGGTTGTTTTTCCGCTGCCCGGTCGGGGACTTTCACTGCGGGCTGCGCGGGTTCAGTCGTGCGGCGTACGACCGGATGAAACTGCAAACGACCGGCATGGAGTTTGCCGGCGAGATGGTCGTCAAGTCGACGCTGCTTGGCCTGCGAATCGCCGAGGTGCCAACGACGCTCTCGCCGGACGGCCGCAGCCGGCCGCCCCATCTGCGGAGCTGGCGGGACGGCTGGCGGAATCTGCGGTTCATGCTGCTGTTCAGTCCGCGCTGGCTGTTTTTGTACCCGGGCCTTTTGCTGATGCTTCTCGGTCTGGGCGTCGGCGGATGGCTGTTGCCCGAGACGCGGCAGCTTGGCCAGGCGAAACTTGACGTGCACACGCTGGCCTACTCGGCGTTGGCCGTGCTGCTTGGTTTCCAGTCGGTGCTGTTCGCGATTTACACGCGGACGTTCGCCATCAAGCGGGGACTGTTTCCCGGCAGCCCGGCACCCAACAAACCGTCCCGCTACATCACCCTCGAGACCGGCTTGGCGCTCGGTGGCGTCCTGATGCTGGCAGGCTTCGGCGGCTCGGTGTCGGCGACGCTCGGCTGGAGCGAAAAGGACTTTGGCGAACTCAACCCGTCGGTGGTGCTGCGTCAGGTGATTCCATCGATCTTGGCGTTGGCCCTTGGCTTTCAAATCGTGCTTGGCAGTTTCTTTCTCAGCGTGCTTGGGCTGGAGAGCAAGGGAGGCGAAGGGTGAAATGGTTCGATCGCTTCCTCCGGGGCTGGCGCATCCGCAAGGCGCTTCCGCACTTGGCCAAGGCCGGGCGGGTGCTCGACGTCGGCTGCGGGGACGGCACGCTTCTGAGCCGACTCGCCGGTGACGGTTTCCTCGGGGTGGGGATCGATCCGCGTTTGACCAACCCGCAGGACGCGCCCGGTGTGCAGTCGGTGAGAGGGAACTTCCCCGGCGATCTGCCGGCTTGCGAACCGTTCGAGGCGGTCGCGATGCTGGCTGTGATTGAGCATGTCCCCGAGGGCACCAAGCCGGCTTGGGCGGCTGCCTGTCATCGGTTGCTCGCCGACGGCGGCCGCGTGGTGCTGACCGTGCCGTCGCCGAGGGTCGATGCCATCCTGGCCGTGCTGCGGTTCTTCCGCTTGGCTGACGGGACGGCGCTGGAGGAGCATCACGGCTTTGACCCGGGCAAAGTGACGCCGCTGTTCGAGTCGGCCGGTTTCCGCCTGCACACCCACAAGACATTTCAACTCGGGTTGAACAACCTGTTTGTCTTTACAAAAAACGCCTAGTTCATCTTGTCGCCCAAGCAAACAAAGCGTGTCAGCGAGCCGAAACTGCGTTTTTGGCTGCGGATGGCTTGGGTGGTGGCGTACGCGCTGATGCTGGTGTCGATACTCAACAATCTGCCGCGACTCAACACCGACGCCATCGCCTACATGCGCGTCGCCGAGTATTGGTCGGTCGGAAATCTTGAGTACGCCGTGAATGGCTACTGGGGGCCGATGTTAAGCTGGCTGATGGTGCCGTTTTTGTGGCTGGCCGTTGAGCCGTTGCTCGCCGGCAAGCTGGCGATGCTGATTTCCGGCGCGGTGTTTTTTCACGGCAGCCTGTTTTTGGTCCGCTCGGTGGGGCTGCGATTGACCGACGAGTTGATCGTGGGCTGGGTGCTGGCGCTGACGATTCCCGGCTGGATGGCGGACTACGTGACGCCGGACTTGCTGGTCGCCGGGTTGATGGCCTTCGCGCTTGGCCAAGCGGTATCCTCAGATTGGTTGACAAACCGACGTCGAGCGCTGGGCACCGGCGTAACCTGGGGCTTGGCCTATTTGGCCAAGGCGGTGGCGTTGCCGGTCGGCGTGGTGGCGAGCTTGCTGCTGGCTCTGTGCTGGCGGCTTGGCCAAGCGGAAAACCGACAGTCGGCTTGGCGGCAGCTTGGCCAAGCGCTTGGAATGTTCCTGTTGGTTTCGCTGCCGTGGATCGTCGTGCTTTCGCTCAAATACGACAAACCGACGTTCTCGACTTCCGGCGCAATCGCCCATGCGATTGTCGGGCCGGGCAACGATCGGCCGGCGCCGCATCCGTTCGGCAGCACGATTTTCCAACCGGCGCCGGGCCGGGTGACGGCGTGGGAGGATCCGAGCCGGATGGATTACGACTACTGGTCGCCGTTCGAGAGCGGAGACAATTTTTCACATCAACTCACGCTCATCGGCCGCAACGCGAAAACCGTCCTTCAGTTTATGGCCGCATTCGATGGAGTCGGTGCGTTGCTGAAATGGTTCGGAGTCGGGACACTGGTAATTGGCTTGGCACTGTTTGCGAAGCGACCGTGGGCGAAACTCTGGCTTGCCGACCGCTGGCGATGGATGGTTATCCCGCTGATCTGCCTCGGCGGCATTTACCTGCCGGTCTATGTGATGCCGGTGGATCAGCGTTATTTTTATCTCTTTCTTCCGTTGCTCCTCCTCCTCGCGCTTGGCCAAGCGGGGGTGGCTTTCACGAAGCAGAGACCGGTCGCTTGGGTGTGTGCACTGATTTTTTTACTGCCGCTGGCTTGGCGAACGCCGCTTGAGCCGGGAGCCGGTGTTGTCGCTCAAGACTTGGCCAAGCGGATGGGAAAAGCCGGCTTGGCAGGGCCGATTGTCGGTTCGACGTTTTTTTCGGCGGAAGGTCACCGGGTTGGGTTGTACGTCGCTTGGCATCTCGGGCAGCCTTGGTATGGGGATGTGTCGAACAGCGCGGGTGAAGGTGGGCGCCTCGGTGCTTACAAGCAGTCAGGTGCCCGATTCGCGATCGTTCTTCCGAAGTCGCCGTTGGCCGGGATGATGGAGCGTGATCCGGCTTTCAAAAATGTGAGTAACCAGTTGGGCGAAGGATCGCTCCTGCTCGTTTACGAGATTTTGGCGGGTCAGCCGTAACGCATTTTTCTTTTCCGGCGGGATTTGGGCTTCTATCTTTCGGGCACAGTGAAAGTTGTTGGTCGAGTTACCGTAGCGTGTGCTGGTTTGCTCTTGGCGCTGCCCGGGGGTGTTTGGGCTGAGTTGACCTCCGAGCAAAAGGAGAAGCTGCCACCGGCGGCGGATCACAAGGTCAGCTTTTCTAAGGAGATTTATCCCCTGCTTGAGCAGAGCTGTACGAAGTGCCACGGCAAGGGCAAGGCCAAGGGCGGCTTCAGCATCGAGACACGCGAGCAGTTGTTGGCCGGCGGCGATACCGGGGCATCGGTGGTGGTTGGCAACAGCGCCGGGAGTTCCCTCGTCGAGTTGGTTTCCGGGATCGACCCCGACAATGTGATGCCGCAGAAAGGCTCGAGGCTTACCCCAGAACAGGTCGGCCTGGTGCGGGCGTGGATTGATCAGGGGCTTGTGTGGGAGGAGGGCGCGAACTTCGCCAAGGCACCGGTGCTGAATCTCCAGCCGCGTCGGCCGGAGTTGCCCGGGCCGGAAGGGGGGCATCCGGTTGATCGTCTGCTGAAACCGTACTTTTCCAAACACAACGTCGAGACGGGTGCGGTGGTGTCGGATCGCATTTTTGCGAGGCGCGTTTACCTTGACACGATCGGACTGCTGCCGCCGGTGGAGGAACTCGAGGCGTTCGTCAAGGACACGGACTCGGGGAAGCGCCGCAAACTGGTTCGCCGGTTGCTCGCCGATCGGAAGTCTTACGCCGAGCATTGGCTCGCGTTTTGGAATGACATCCTTCGCAACGACTATGCCGGCACCGGTTACATCGACGGGGGTCGCAAACAGATCACCGGCTGGCTTTACGGTGCGCTTTACAACAACAAACCGTACGACCGGTTTGTGTACGAGTTGGTCAATCCGACCGAGCAGTCGCAGGGGTTCACCAAGGGCATCGTTTGGCGTGGCGTGGTGAATGCCAGTCAAAAACCGCCGATGCAGGCGGCTCAACATATCTCGCAGATTTTCATGGGAGTGAACCTCAAGTGTGCCTCGTGCCACGACAGTTTCATCAATGACTGGTCGTTGGCCGATGCCTACGCGCTGGCCAGCGTCTACGCCGACAAGCCGTTGGAGATGGTCGAGTGCGACAAGCCGACCGGGAAAACTTCCGACGTGCGCTTCATCCATCCCGAGTTGGGCAAGATCGACCCCAAGGCCAGCAAAGCCAAGCGCATCGAGCAATTGGCCAAGGCGGTGACGAGTCCGAAAAACGGACGCCTTAGCCGCACGATTGTAAACCGGCTTTGGGCGCGGTTCCTCGGGCGGGGGCTGGTGGAGCCGGTTGACGAAATGGAAAACGAATCGTGGAACACCGACCTGCTTGATTTGCTGGCAAGCGACCTGGTCGACAACGGGCACGACCTCAAGTTCACGATGGCACAGATCATGACGTCGCGCGCCTATCAGCTGCCGGCGGTGAACGGCTCCGAGCAGGCGGAAAAAGAGTTCGTCTTTCGCGGGCCGTTGGTGCGCCGGATGACTGCCGAGCAGTTTGTCGATGCCGTGGCAACACTCACCGGCAACTGGAAGCCGTCACCGGCAAAGAAGATCGAGTTGGACGGGGCGAATCTGGAAAAGAAAAAACAACCCGACGTGCCGGATGCCAAGTGGATTTGGAGCGCGGCCAAGGCGGCCAACGGCGTCGGGCCGGGCACGTCGTTTTTTCGCAAACGCTTCGAGCTGCCGGACAAGCCGACGACGGCAAACGTCATTGCCGTGGCGGACAACTCGTACGTCCTGCTGGTGAACCGGCGCAACGGGATGGCCGGTAAAAACTGGGAGGAGCCGCAGTTTCGAAACCTCGCCGGGCGGTTTCAAAAAGGCAACAACCTGATTGCCGTGTCGGCCACAAACGAAGGCTCCGGCAACAACCCGGCCGGGCTTTGGCTGGGCATTCGGTTTGAGTTCGGGGACGGCTCGACGATGGATTTGATCTCCGACAAATCATGGAAAGCCAGCAGTGAGGATGCCGACGGCTGGAACAAGCCGGATTTCAACGACACCCAGTGGCGTCCGGCCTCGGAACTGGGTGGGGCGGACATGGCCCCGTGGGGCTTGGCCAAGCGGATAAAAATCAGCGGTTCCGATCTGGCGTTTGGCGGGCGGTTCCGCGAGTCGCTGCAAAATAAAACGGCGTTGACCACCGCGCTTGGCCGGCCGAACCGCGAGCAGGTGACCACCGGTCGCCCATCGGTCGCCACCACGCTGCAGGCGCTCGCGCTGACCAACGGCGAGGTGCTTTCGAAGATCATAAAAGAAGGCGCTGCCGCCTTGGCCAAGGGAGAGGAAAAACAACCGCGCTTGGCCAAGCGCGTGTTTCAACTTGCTCTTGGCCGTGGACCAAGTGACGCCGAAACGGCAATGCTCAACAAGTTGGCTGGTGGTGAAAACGCGGCCGAGTCGGTCGAGGACGTGCTTTGGGCGGTGACGATGCTGCCGGAGTTCCAGCTAATTTACTGATCGCGAGCAATGCAAATTCAGGTGGGTCTTGTTTCTGTTTCCGACCGTGCCACGCAGGGCGTTTACGACGATGCCGGCGGGCCGGCGTTGAAGAAGGCCGCTGCGGGATACGGATGGGAGGTCGCCGCCGAGGCAGTGGTGCCGGATGAGATTCGCGACATCCAGCGTGCGCTGCGCGAGCAGGTGAACAAAGGCTGCCACCTCATCTTGACCACCGGCGGCACCGGCGTCGCCCCGCGTGACGTGACCCCCGAGGCGGTGCGGGAAATGGCGGTGCGCGAGTTGCCCGGCTTCGGCGAGGTGATGCGCATCGAGTCGATGAAGATCACTCCCAACGCGATTCTCTCTCGCAACCTGGCCGCCGTGATCGACTCGGCACTGGTGATCTGTCTGCCCGGCAAACCGAAAGGCGCCGTCGAGTGCCTCGAGTTTGTCGTGGGCGCCATTCCCCACTGCATCAAGGTGCTGCAGGAAGTGCCAACGAGCTGTTAGTCGCCGCGCTTGGCCAAGCGCCTAGTTTATTTGACGAACATTTCGGCCAGGCCGGCCAGCACTTTTTCCTGACTTCTGCCTGATACTCTGCCCAGTTTTTTGACCAGGCGGGTTTTGTCCACGGTGCGAATCTGGTCGAGCACAATTTGGCCTTGGGTTCCCTGAAACCGGCAGGCGACCCGGGTGGGGTAATTTCTCCCCTTGGAGGTCATGGGCGCGACAATGACTGTCGAGATGTGGTCGTTCATCTCGTTGGGCGAGACGATGAGGCAGGGGCGGGTCTTTTTAAGTTCGGCACCGCAAGTTGGGTCGAGTGAAATGAGGAAAACGTCAAATCGTTTCATCACTCCCACTCCCATTCTTCATCATCCCACTTGGGAGCAGCTTTTGCGGCATGTTCGAGCAGGGTGTCGTCGCCCCGTTTCGCCATCGCCTGAAAAGACGCCGCCCAGCCCTCGCGAGGTTGGGCAGACGGGCAAATGACCAGTTTCCGGTTGAGAACAGCCATATCGACTTCATCCTCAAGCCCGCACTGTTCCAGCATCACCTTCGGGATTCGAATTCCCCTCGAGTTTCCAATTTGGACGATCGACGCCTTCACGTAAGTTCAATGTAATTACTTTCGACCGGCCTGTCAAGCACCGGGTTATGTTGGGATGCGGACGATGCGGCGGATGTTGCCGCTGAAAAGCTTGTCCTGGATTTTCGTGTCCGGGATCAGTCGGCGGAGGATGCCGATCGTGCGCGCGCCGATGCAGCTTGGCCCACGGCCGATGATGTCGTTGCAGTCGCTGCCGAAGATCAGCTTGTCCTGGTGGCGCTCAATGAACCGGACCGCGTGCGCCTCGTCGCGGACGAGCGCGTTTTGCCCGGAGCCGGCCGACAGGTCGCCGAACATGTTCGGGTAGTCGCTGAGCAACCGGTCGCTGATGCCGGACGGCGTGACGGCGCCTTTGGGGTACATGACGGCTTGGTCGTGTTTCTTGTCGATGTTGCCCCACCAGGTCTGTGCGTGGCCAATGAAGTTCACCTTGGGGAATTTCTCGAGGATCGTGTGGAACCGCTCGATGCCGGTGTTGTAGTGGCCGTGCTCGAAATGCATCAGCACCGGCACGTCGTATTCCTGCGCCAGTTCGACGATGCGCTGGATGTGTTTTGAGTCGCACTCGACGCGGAACTTCTGTTCGCCGATGCCGACCGCGCCCTTTTTCAAAAACGACTCGATTGTCGCGATGCACTCGGGGTGGTCAGCGATCTCGTTGGCGAAGTGGACATAGTGGCGGGGGTTTTTGACGGCGATCCTGCGGACGGACTTGTTGCCGCCGCAGTTGGCGGCGAGCCCGTACAGCCGACCGGCCGGCAGCAGCACGGTCCACTTCACGCCCAGCGCCTTTTGATGGCCCAACAACCGCTCGTCATTTCGGCCGCTGTAATTGGTGTGCTGGTGCAGGTCGATGATTTCCTGCCTGGGCTTGCGGCCAAGCGCCCGGCCGGGCAGGGCGGCGGTGGCGGTTGCAGCGGCGGTGGCGGCCAGAAAGTGGCGGCGAGTCAACGGTTTCATGTCAGTAAACGTGTCTAGCGAGGGTAGTTTTCCCGCTTGGCCAAGGCGACTTTTTTCTTGGCGTTGTGAAAACCGGCTGTGCCGCCTATCCTGCGCAAGCCCTGTAGGGGCCAAGCGATGGATAAACTTCTGCTTATCGACGACGAGGATGATGTGCGCTACTCGTTCAAGCGCATCTTTGCCTCGCCCGAACTCGATCTCGAGACCGCCGCCAGCGGCGAGGAGGGCCTCGAGGTCATCAAGCGTTTTCAGCCGGACCTCGTGCTGATGGACGTCCGCATGGGTGGCATCACGGGGCTCGAGACGCTGCGCCGCATCCGGCAGGACGACGCCAAGCTGCCGGTGATCATGATGACCGCCTTTGGCACGACGCAGACGGCGATCGAGGCGATGAAACTCGGTGCGTACGACTATCTGCTCAAGCCGTTCGACGTGCCCAAGCTCAAGCAGCTCGTCGCCGACGCGCTCAAGGCGGCGCGCGACATGAAGCAGGTCGTCGCCTGCGAGCCGCTGCTCGAGTCGGAGGATTACGACCTGGGCATCGTCGGCCGCAGCCAGCCGATGCAGGAGGTATTCAAGATGATCGGCCAACTGGCCGGCTCGGATGCCACGGCGTTGATCACCGGCGAGAGCGGCACCGGCAAGGAACTGGTTGCGCGCGCGATCTACCAAAACAGCCAGCGCAACGACAACTCGTACCTGCCGATCAACTGCGCCGCGATCCCGGAGAACCTGCTCGAGAGCGAGTTGTTCGGCCACGAAAAGGGGTCGTTCACCGGGGCGACCTCGCAGCGTGTCGGCAAGTTCGAGCAGTGCGACAAGGGGACGCTGTTCCTCGACGAGATCGGCGACATGACGCTGGCGACACAGGCCAAGATTTTGCGCGTGCTGCAGAACGGCACCATTGAGCGTGTTGGTGGCAATAAGCCGATCAAGGTCGACGTGCGCATTATCGCCGCAACAAACAGGCGGCTCGAGGAGGCGGTCGCCGCCAAGGAGTTTCGCGAAGATTTGTTTTACCGGCTCAACGTCGTGCGCGTCAGCCTGCCTACGCTGCGTGAACGCCGGGAGGACATCCCGCTGCTCATCGACTATTTTCTCAAGACTATCGCCCAAGCCGAGGGGCGTAAGCCGAAATCGATCCTCGAGGATGCGCAGGAGCTACTCGTGCGGCACGATTGGCCCGGCAACGTGCGCGAACTGGAGAATGTCATCCGGCGGACGATCGTCATGGCCAAGGGCGAGGCGATCCGCGCCGACGATCTGCCGGCGGATATCCGGACGGGCGGGGCGGCACCCGCGCCGGGCCAAGCGCTTGGCCAAGCGGAGCCGCCACCGGCCGCCGCCAACGACCTTGGCTCCATCGCGGCGACGCTGTTCCATTGGGCCAAGGAGCAGCCGGAGCTGGCCGTGCTGCCGGCGGTGGAACGGGAGCTGATCGCCCACGCGCTTCGCGAGACCAACGGCAACCAGGTGCGCGCGGCCAAGCTGCTGGGCATCACGCGCGCCACGCTGCGCAAGCGCATCGAGAAGTTCGGCATCAAGCAGTCCGTGTCCGTGGCGTAGCCGATCCGCGGCGACGCCGCGATGGTCATTTGCCGAAGAGGTTTCGCTTTCGCTGCCCGAAGGTGCTCGAGTTGTCGTGCCCGTCGAAGCGGGTCAGGCGCCAAAACCGCCAGGTCAGCAGGCCCAGCATCACGAGGTTGATCAACTGCGACACGCCGTGCCAGACGTCAAACTTCCACTTGGCATTCTGGATGACGTTCGGCTCGTATGCGGCCGGCTCGATCATCGGCGGCTCGCCCTCGCTTTTCAGCTTGAACTGGTACTCCTGCTGGTGCCAGACGGTGAGCTTGGGGCCGATAAACTTGCCGCCGATCAGCGCGAGGCCAAGCAGCACACCGACGAGCGCGATGGCGCGGCCCGGAAAGACGTCACCGCTGTACAACCGCTCGAGCAGCAGATGCCCGATGGCCACCATCCCGCAAAGGAGGTGCAGCGTGAAGTAGCGGCCAAGCATCGCCTGGGCGACGATTCCGTTGTACGGCGGAGGAGTGATCGACTTCACTTCCGGCGAGAAAAACACCGGCCCGGCGAGGAACGAGAAAAACACCGAGCCGCCAACCCACACGGCGGCGTTGAACAAACCCAAAAATCGCAGGAAACCCGGCACGCCGCAATGTAGCCGGATCGGTTGCGCCATGCCAAGGCCGGTTTGCCCCGCTTGGCCAAGCGCCCGCTTTTGCGTTGACGAGACTCCTTCCGAAAATTAGGTTCCACCGCGATGAACTCACGTTTTTTATTGTCGGCTTTCACGGGGCTGTTGGCGCTTGGCCAAGCGGGATCGAATGCACAGGACGGGCCGTTCGTGGTTAAGAAGAACGGCGACAACTATCGCGTCGAGATCGACGGCAAACTGTTCACCGAATACATCCCGAAGGGGTACAACAAGCCGGTGCTTTACCCGGTCATCGGTCCGCACGGCATCGGCATGACGCGCAATTATCCGTTCAAAGAGGTTGCCGGTGAGGCCAAGGATCACGTGCACCATGCATCGTTGTGGTTCACGCACGGCGAGGTCAACGGCATCAGCTTTTGGCACAACGCCAAGAATACGGGAAAAATCATCCCGGCCGAGTTGGTGCGCGCCAAGGGCGGTCGCCGCGGGTCGATCGTTTCGAAAAACAACTGGGTTGGCCCGGATGGCAAGGTTATCTGCACCGACCGGACCTCGATCAATTTTTACAAGGCGTTCGGCGGCACGTTCGTGTCGTACAGCGTGACGATCTTTGCCTCAGAAGGCGACGTGACGTTTGGCGACACGAAGGAGGGCAGCATGGGCATCCGCACGCATCCCAATCTGCGCCTGACCAACGGCAAGGGCGTCACCACTGCCAACGGCCATGCGCTCAACAGTGCCGGCAACAAGGACAAGGAACTGTGGGGCAAGCGCGCCAAGTGGGTCGATTACTGGGGCAAGATCGATGGCCACACGGTCGGAGTGGCCATCTTCGACCACCCGGACAATCTGCGGCACCCGACCTGGTGGCACGCCCGGGACTACGGCCTCGTTGCCGCCAACCCGTTTGGTATCCACAATTTCGAGGGCAAGAAAAAGGGCGTCGGAGACTTCAAGCTCAAGAAAGGGGAACAGCAGGATTTCCGCTACGGCATCCTGTTTCACGAGGGCGACGCCCAATCCGCTGACATCGCCGGCTCATACACCCAGTGGGTCGAGGCCGTCGCCGCGTTCAAGGCCAGAGCAGCGGAACGCGAAAATAAGAAATAACTTGGCCAAGCTCCCTCTTACAGCGGGAGAGAGCCGGGGAGAGGGAGAAATTATGGCTACCGCTGTAAAGACTCGAGGGTTTTCACCCCCATCCGGCTTGCGGCCACCTTCTCCCTGAGGGAGAAGGAATCAACACGAAACACGTGGGGTCAGATCTCGTAGTGGTCGGCCTTGCTCATCACCTTGACGCTGACGTCCTCGGCGATGACGAGGGAGTTGGCCGGCACGCTGTGGATGAGGAACACGTTGCCGCCCACCGTGCTGTTCGCGCCGATGACCGTGTCGCCGCCGAGGATGGTCGCCCCGGGATAAATCGTGACGTTGTCCTCGATGGTCGGATGCCGCTTGGCCCCGCGCAACTCCTCGACGCGCGCGGTGGACTTCGCCCCCAGCGTGACGCCGTGATAAATCTTTACATGATCCCCGATACGGGTCGTCTCGCCCACAACCGTGCCGGTGCCGTGGTCGATGAAAAAGTGGGAGCCGATCTTGGCGCCGGGGTGGAGGTCGATCCCGGTGCGGCCGTGCGCCCACTCGCTCATGATGCGCGGGATCAACGCCACGCCACGTTGGTAGAGCCGGTGCGCCATTCGTTGCACCGCGATCGTCTCGATGAACGGATACGCCACCACGATCTCCTCATGGCTGATGGCGGCGGGATCGCCTGCGTAAGCCGCCTCAACGTCGGTCCGGAGCCGTTCGCGGATGGCGGGGAAACTGCCAAGAAACTCGGCCGTGAACTCGCGGGCCAGTTGCCTCGGGGTGCCCGCATTGTCGCCGGGCGGCTTGTACTCGATGCTCTTGGTAATCTCATCCTCCAGCCGGCCGCTGACGCTGTCCATCAGCATGGAGATTTCCACCTTCAATTCCGCAGTTTGGATCGGTTTTTCGTCAAAAAAACCGGGTAGCAGCAGCCGAAGCAGGTCGGTGGTGATCGACGCGATGGCAAACTTGGACGGCAGGTTGCCGCCGTCCAAATGATTGATGCCGCCCACCTTCGCGTAGGAGGCGATCAGTTCATTGGTCAACCGGGTGATGCTTTCACTCACGCCGGGAGTATCGGCCAATCCGACAAAATGGCAAGTGGCGGCCCCGGCCTTGGTTTAACATGGATAAACAGGATGAACAGGATGGAGGGGAAATGGTTCTTCGTGAAATTGGAGGTTGATGACAGGAGACAGAGGCATGGTGGCTTCATGCCGACTCGGCCCGGAATGAAGCCGGAGGCTAATGGCTGTCACGCCTCCGGCGTGAAAAACGAACCGAATTTGCCTCAAATGCGGGTTAAACGCGTAGCCCCCTCATCCGGCCTTCGGCCACCTTCTCCCCCGTGGGGGAGAAGGAACGGGCCGAACCATTCGCGTCTATTCGCGTCCATTCGCGGTTGTTAAAGAACGCCCTGGTGCGAGTAGTCCGCGCCTTTTGCATTTGCCCCGAAGCCGCCCTGTCATCCGGCTCCATTCCCCGGTTTCAGTCGAAGAACCCAAAAAAATCCTGTGTATCCTGCCCATCCATGTTCGATTTTTTCTTCGCGCCTTCGCGCCTTCGCGTGAGTTTTTTTTCGATGACGAGGTACGAAGGACGAGGACGCATTTCAGCTACCCTCCGCGCCTCTGCGTTTCATTCCCGGAACTCAAATCAGGCGCGAACTTGGTTTTGGGCGGGGCCTGCCGTAAGTTGCGCGCCGCGCCGATGGCCAAGTCGAGCCGAGAACATGTGTACGGATTAAACCCCGCCTTCGAGGTGTTGCGGGCGGGGAAGCGCCGCGTTTTCTCGGCTCATCTCAACGAAGGCATGCGCGAAAATGCCCGCGTCAAAAAACTGCTCGGTGTTTTGGAGCGTGGCAAAGTTGAGGTTGAGTGGACGGACAAGGGGCGACTGATGCAGCTCTCCGGCAGCCGCGATCATCAGGGCGTTGTGCTCAAGACGTCGCTTTACCCGTACGCCGAGTTTGGTGAACTACTCGGCGCGCCGCGCCTGCTGCTGCTCGACAACGTCGAAGATCCTCACAACGTCGGCGCGATCCTGCGCAGCGCCGAGGTGTTCGGCTTCACCTCCGTTTGTCTGCCGAAAAAGGGTGTTCCGGAAATCTATCCGTCGGTGGTCAAGGTCAGCGCCGGCGCGGCCGAGTTCATGAAAATCTGCCGCAACGATTCAGCCAACGGCTACGCCCGCAAAGCCGCTGAGGCCGGCTACCGTGTCGTGGCACTGGACGCGGGGGGCAAAACGTCGCTGGAGTCCGTCGCCGAGGCCAAGCCGGAGAAACTGCTCCTCGTGATCGGTGGCGAGGATCGCTCCGTCGGCCAATTCATCCTCAACATGGCCGACGACGTGGTGGGCATCACCCAGCGCGGCCGGGTCAACTCGCTCAACGCCTCCGTCGCCGCCGGCATCGCCATGTTTGCCCTTGGCCAAGCGGAGTAGTCCGCGGTCCGCGCTTGGCCAAGCGGGGTTTGTGCCTATAATTCGGCCGTGGTTCATACAGGAATCGGGTACGATGTGCATCGCCTCGTGGAGGGGCGGCCGCTTTGGCTTGGCGGCGTGGAAATACCGCACGACAAGGGGCTCGACGGTCACTCCGACGCCGATGTGCTGATGCACGCGATCTGCGACGCGGTGCTCGGGGCGATCGGCCACGGCGACATCGGCAGCCTGTTCCCACCCAGCGAGCCGCAGTGGAAGGACGCGCCAAGCCGGATTTTTCTGGAGAAGGCGGCCGGGCTGGTGACGGAGGCCGGCGGCAGCATCGTGAACGTCGACGCCACGCTGATCGCGGAGGCGCCGAAGATTCTTCCGCATGTGCCGGCGATGAAGGCGGCGGTTGCCCGGGCGTTGTCCATCCCGCCCGACCGGGTGGGCATCAAGGCGACGACGAACGAGTTGCTCGGGTTCCTCGGGCGCGGGGAGGGGATGGCGGCGATGGCGGTTGCGGGCGTGAATCTGCCGGACTGAAATGGGGGCCAAAGGCGAGATCAGCTGGAAGCGCCGCGACGAGTACGGCGAGCGGATGGAGTGCTATGCCCGCAACGAGCGGAACGTCTGGAAGTTTTTCCGGCGCGAACGGCGCTTTGATCGATGGGAGAGCTACCCCGACCCGGTGTTTGAGGACTGGCTGGAACTGCTCGACGGCGTCCGCCGGCGCATCCCGCGCCGCAAGATGGCGCCGGCTGACGAACACCGCCTCGTTCGCACAATCAAGGAAAGGTTCCCCGATCAAAAAAACCGGCTCTGAGCCGGGTCAGGCGTCGATGTCCTCGGGGAGCACCTCGAGGCAGTCATCCCGGTCCTCCCACGCGACCGCCGGATAGAACTCGAGCAGTGCCGGGGCCAGCACGGTGCCGCCTTCCGCCAGAAGACTCTCCGCAGTTTGCGCCGCCAGTTCGAGCAATTGGTCGTAATCGGGCGGCAGCTTGACGCCGTCCTCCTCCCAGTGGGCGATGGTGTGCACCTTGTCGTACTCCGCCGCCCACTTGTCGAGGCGCGGCTTGAGTTGCTCCGGCAGGTCGTCGAACGGGACGCACGTCTCGTTGCAATGTTTGCAGAGCAGGCCGGTTTCGAACACGTCCCGGGAGAACATTGGCAGCAGCGGCGCGCGGCAACACTCGGCACCCATGTAGCCGGAGGGGATGATCCCCATGCCCTTGAGCCAGACTTGCCGCTCATGCGCGACGCCGGCCGCCAGTTCGTAAGACAGCATCAGCGGATGGGAGAGCCGCCAAGCCTGGCCGGAGAACTGCCCCAGCGTCTGCGCCATCCAGCGTGCGAGCGACAGGTCGTCCATCTCCATAAACACCTGACTGTATTCGTTCCACAACAGATCATGTTCCGGGAGCTGCTCGTCGGCCATCGGGGGAAGATTGTACGGCTTGGCTTGGCCCGGCGAAAGGGGAAAGCGACGAGCGACTTGGCCAAGCGGGCGCTTGCCGTTACAACTGCCGGGGTGTCCGGGAGCGAGACAGACCCCCTTGGCCAGCCGGTGGCGGCGCTGCCCGGCGTCGGCGTCGGACGCGCCTCGCGCCTGGCCAAGCTGGGCATCCACACAGTCATCGACCTGCTGTGGCACGGCCCCTGTCGCTACGAAGACCGCAACCAGCCGCATGAGGCCAAGGGCTTGGCCAAGGGCGACATCGGCACGATCGCCGGGCCGATCGTCGCGGCCGGTGTCAAGCGGATGCGGCGCGGCAAAAGCCTGTTCGAGTTCATCCTCGACGACGGCACGGCACGGCTGCATTGCCGGTGGTGGAACATGCCGTACATGGAGCGCTACTACAAAACCGGCGACTTCGTCCACGTACACGGCAGGCTCACCTCGGAGAAACCGCGGACGATGGATCACCCCGAGGCCGAGGTCGCCGAGGAGGGCGAGGAGTTCATCCACCTCAAGCGTATCGTGCCGGTGTACCGGTTGACCGACGGCGTCAAGCAGCGGTGGCTGCGGGCCGTCATGTGGCGGACGGTGGATCAGTTCGCCGGCATGGTGCCGGACACCGACCCCGAGCTGCTGGCCGGCGACGACAGCCATTGGCTGCCACTGCCCGAGGCGTTCAAGGCGGTGCATTTCCCCGATGATCTTGGGCAAACTGAGCTGGCCCGCGAGCGGCTGGCGCTGGAGGAGTTCATCCGGTTTCAGCGGCAAATCCGCGAGAGGCGAAAGAGATTTCAGGCCAAGGTCAAGGCGCTGCCGTGTGGCGGGGACGACCGGCTGGTGAAGCCGTTTTTGGATGCGCTTGGGTTCGCATTCACCAGCGCGCAGCAGCGTGCGTGGGGCGACATCGCCCGCGACATGGCCGGCTCGCACCCGATGCGCCGGCTGCTGCAGGGCGACGTCGGCTCCGGCAAAACCGCCGTCGCCGCCTGCGCTGCGCTGCGGGCCATCGAGAGCGGATACAGCGTCGTCGTGCTCGCGCCAACGGAGATATTGGCCGAGCAACATTATCGCGTGTTCGGCAAATGGCTCGAGCCGCTCGGCATTCCCGTGCACCTGCACACCGGCGCGAAAAAAACATTGGGCGACCCCGGCCAAGCCGAGTTGGACTTGGCGAAGCTCGATTTGCCGCCGCTCGTCATTGGCACGCATGCGCTTGTCGAGGAGAAATTCGTACTGGAGAACATCGGGCTGGCGATCATCGACGAGCAGCACAAGTTTGGCGTCGAGCAGCGAAAAAAACTCGTCCGCAAGGGGCAGTACCCGCACGTGCTCGTGATGACCGCCACGCCGATCCCGCGCACGCTGGGCCTGACCGTTTATGGCGACCTCGACTGCTCGGTGATCGACGAGATGCCGCCGGGCCGCGGCCAGGTGCGCACACACGTCCGCACGCCGGAGAGCCTGCCCAAGGTGTGGGGGTTCGTTCGCGACAAACTGGCCGAGGGACGGCAGGCGTACGTCGTTTACCCGCGCGTCGATGACGCGGAGGGCGGCAGCCTCAAGGCGGTCAATCAGGAACTCGAAACCGTTCGCAAACAACTCGCGCCTCACGCCGTCGGCCTGCTGCACGGCCGGCTAAAGTCGGCCGAAAAGGAGGCGGTGATCAGCGGTTTTTTGAGCGGGGAGATCAACGCGCTGCTGGCGACGAGCGTGATCGAGGTCGGCGTCGATATTCCCAACGCAACGGTCATGCTCGTCGAGAACGCCGACCGGTTCGGCCTGGCACAGTTGCACCAGTTGCGCGGGCGGATCGGTCGTGGCGCGCACGAATCGCACTGCATCCTCGTCGCCGGCGAGGCCACCGACGACGGCCGGCGGCGGCTCGACGTGATGGAGCGGGGCGTCGATGGTTTCGCGTTGGCCGAGGAGGATTTGCGTCAGCGCGGCCCGGGCGAACTGCTGGGCCAGGCGCAGAGTGGTCTGCCGGATTTCAAGTTCGGCAACCTCGTCGACGACTGGCGGCTGATCCAAAAAGCGCGCGACCTCGTCGCCCGCGAGCCCGAAATCAGGCTGCAAGCCTGAGTCTGCGTAGCCGAGGGCAACGCCCTCGGAATCCGACCGATAAACCCGATGTGCCCTGTAAGGGCACTTCAATCGCAACAATCGAATCACGTTTGAACACCCCTTTCAGCAACTCTGTTTATCTGAGGGGGTCATGAAGGGTTGAAATTGGGGTTGGCGAG
>JACNJE010000157.1 GCA_014382705.1 Verrucomicrobiota bacterium
CATGAGGACATTTTAACTTGAGTTTTAAAGAGGACATTTTAAAAGAGTTTTGACAGCGCTCAGGCGAGGATGGGTCGCACCACTTGGCCGTGGACATCGGTCAGCCGATGGTGGCGGCCCTGGAACTTGAAGGTCAACTGCTCATGGTCGATGCCGAGCAAGTGCAGGATTGTGGCCTGAAAATCGTGCACATGCACCGGGTCGCGGGCGACGTTGTAGGCGAAGTCGTCCGTCTCGCCGTGGATGAAGCCTGGCTTCACGCCGGCCCCGGCCATCCAGACCGTGAAGGCGCGCCCGTGGTGGTCGCGGCCGTACTTGGGCGAATCCACCGTGCCCTGTACGTACGGCGTGCGGCCGAACTCCCCGGCCCAGATCACCAGCGTGTCCTCCAGCAGCCCGCGTTCGCGCAGATCCTGCACGAGCGCCCCGGAGGCCAGATCGGTGTCGTCGCACTGCATGCGCAGTTGCTGCGACAGACTCCCGTGCGTGTCCCAGCCGACGTGGAACAACTGGATAAACCGCACGCCGCGCTCGGCCAGCCGGCGGGCGAGGATGCAGTTGGCCGCGTACGTGCCGGGCGTGCGCGAATGCTTGCCGTACAGGTCGAAGACATGATCCGGCTCGTCGCTGAAATCGGTCAGTTCCGGCACACTCATCTGCATGCGGTACGCCATCTCGTATTGGGCGATGCGCGTGGTGATCTCCGGGTCGCCGACCTCGCGGAACTTCATCTCGTTGAGCTTGGCCAGGTCGTCCAGTTGGCCGCGCCGCACCTCGCGGCTGACGCCCTTCGGGTTGGACAGGTACAGCACCGGCTCGCCGGCGGTCCGGAACTTCACCCCCTGCAGCCGCGACGGCAGGAAGCCGGAGCCGTAGTAGTAGTCGAACAACAATTGCCCGCACGTTCCGTGTTGGTCGCGCGACATCATCACCACGTAGCCGGGCAGCTCCTGCGACTCGCTGCCCAGCCCGTAGTTGAGCCAGGCACCCATGCTCGGCCGGCCGGGTATCTGGTTCCCGGTCATGAACAACGTCATCCCGGGCGAATGGTTGATCGCCTCGGTGTGCATCGACTTGATGAAACAAATCTCGTCCGCCACCGCGCCAATGCCCGGCAGCAACTCGCTGAGCCAAGCGCCGCTCTGCCCGTGCCGGTTGAACGCGAACTCCGTCGGCTGGATCGCCAGTTTTTGGCTGGCGGTCATCGTCGTCAACCGCTGGCCCATCCGCACCGATGGCGGCAGTTCCTTGCCGCGCCATGACTTCAGCCCCGGCTTGTAGTCGAACAGGTCGGTGTGCGACGGCGCGCCGGACTGGGTCAGGTAAATCACCCGCTTGGCCTTGGGCGCAAACTGTGGAAAGCCGGCCAAGCCACGATCCGCCGCTTGGCCAAGCCGTTGTCCCAGCAGCGAGGCCAGAGCCGCCGCGCCGATGCCGGTGGCGCCGCGCCCAAGGAACTCGCGCCGTGTCAGCGCCAACCGGTTCTCTGCCAGCAAATCCATCCGTGAACGGGGCCAAACCTACACCGGCCGCTTGGCCAAGCGCAAGCGGCGGGAGTATCGACTGGGTCGATGGTGCCATCGATTTTATCAATTGGCGAAAACCGGAGGCGGCGGGTAGGCTGCGCCCCGCCAACCGGATGATGGACCACGCAACCCAACCCAACCCTAGGCCAAGCGGATCGCTCCGCGGCTTCTGGAGCCTCTTCGCCACCCAATTCCAAGGCGCCTTCAGCGACAATCTGTACAAGTTTCTCGCGATTTTTTTTGTGATGAAATCGTTTCAGGGGGACAGCGCAAAGATCGATTCGCTGATCCCGGTCATCAGTGGGGTATTCTCGATTCCGTTCATCGTGTTTTCGCTTGCGGGGGGGTACCTGTCGGATCGCTACTCGAAAAAGATGGTCGCGATCGGTACCAAGGTGGCCGAGGTATTGATCATGATTGTCGCCACGTTCGCGTTGATGCAGGGCAATGTGATGTTCATCGTGGGGGTGATTTTCCTGATGAGCACGCAGAGTGCGTTTTTTGGCCCGGCCAAGTACGGGAGTCTGCCGGAGTTGTTGCCGCCGGAGAAGTTGGCTTGGGGCAACGGCGTGATCGGGATGGGAACCAACATGGCGATCATCCTCGGCATGATCGCCGCCGGATTCATTTCGGATCGGTTCGATGCCGGCACCCCGACAGCCGGGTTGGTGTTGGTGGGGTTGGCAGTTATGGGGTTGATTTTCAGCCTGGGTATCACGCGCGTTCCCAGTTCAAATAGCTCCAAGCAATTTCGTCTTAATTTCGCCGGCGAGTTGTACCGACAGGTGAAACGGATTTATCCGGATCGACCCCTGTTTTTTGCCGTTCTTGGTGAGATGTTTTTCTTCTTCATCGCAGCGATGATCCAGTTGCATCTCGTGATTTATGGGAAAGAGGTTCTCGAGATGAACGATCTGCAGAGCAGTTATCTCCAAGCGACGATCGCGGTTGGGATTGGGGTGGGGTGCCTCGCCGCTGGGTTCGTGTCCGGCAAAAAAATCGAGTATGGATTGATCCCTCTTGGGGCGCTGGGGATGGTGTTTTCGAGTTGCTTAATGTCGGTCGACAACCCCGGCAACACGTGGGCGTACCTGAACGTGGGTGTGCTTGGTTTTTCGGGTGGTTTTTTCCTCGTGCCGATCTATGCCCTGATCCAGCAACGGCCGGACAAAAAGGATAAGGGCACGGTGGTGGCGGCGTCGGCGACGCTAACCTTTGTTGGCATCCTGCTGTCCGCCGGTGCCTATTACCTTCTGACCTCGGACAAGGTGATGGGCTTGTCCGCACAAGACACATTTCTGGCGATCGGGGTGCTGATGTTTCTCGGGACGGCGTACATCATTTACCTGCTGCCGGATTCGCTTGTTCGGCTGCTGGGCTTTTTTATCACCCGGACGATTTACCGGCTGAACGTTGTCGGGCGGGACAATATCCCGGAGCGGGGCGGGGCGTTGTTCGTCTGCAATCACTTGTCATTCATCGACGTGCTGCTGTTGCAGGCGTCCACCGACCGGCCGATCCGGTTCATCATGTACGCGGGGTACATGAAGCAAAAGGTGATGGGCACCTTCGCCCGGATCATGAAGTGCATCCCGATCTCCTCCGAGTCACGGCCGCGTGACCTGATCCAGTCGCTCAAGGTCGCCAGTCAGGCGATTCGCGACGGGGAGGTCGTCTGCATTTTTGCCGAGGGACAGATCACACGCACGGGGCAGATGCTGCCGTTCCGGCGCGGGTACGAGAAAATCATGAAGGATGTCGACGCACCGATCATTCCGATTCACCTCGACGGCGTGTGGGGCAGCATCTTCAGTTACTCGCGCAGCCGGTTTTTCTTCAAGCTGCCCCGGCGCATCCCGTACCGCGTGACGGTGAGTTACGGCGCGGCGCTGCCGCCCGACGCACCGCCGGTGAAGGTGCGCGAGGCGGTGCAGGAACTGGGCGCGGACGCCTGGGCGCATCGCAAGCGCCACATGAAGCCGCTGCACCGCAGCCTCGTGCGGGCGTTCCGGAAACATCCGTTCCGGTTTTTCGCGGCGGACGCCAAGCGGGGCAGCGTGCGTTGCGGTGGCGCGCTGGTCGGCGCGGTGGCGCTTGGCCAAGCGCTGCGCCGCAACTGGGCGGGGCAGGAGATGGTCGGCATCCTCATGCCGCCGACGGTGGCCGGCGCACTGGTCAATTACGCCGCCTCGCTGGGCGGCCGGGTGCCGGTGAACCTGAATTACACCCTGTCGACTGAGGCGCTGCGCTCCTGCATTAAGCAGTGCGACATCCGCACGGTGGTCACGTCGAGGGCGTTCCTCGCGCAGATCAAGCTCGACGTGCCGGCGGAGACGATTTTGCTGGAGGACGTCGCCCAGTCGATCGGCCTCGGCGGCAAGCTCACCGCCGCCTTGGCTGCGGCGCTGCTGCCGGTCGGCCTATTGGAGAAGTTTCTTGGCAGCCAGCGCCGTGCGGCGATGGACGACTTGGCCACGGTTATTTTCTCGAGCGGCAGCACCGGCACGCCGAAGGGCGTGATGCTGTCGCACTACAACGTCGTCTCGAACATCCAGCAGGTTGGCCAGGCGTTCGCGCTGGACAAAACCGACCGCCTCCTCGGCATCCTGCCGTTTTTCCACTCGTTTGGCTTCACCGGCACGCTGTGGCTGCCGCCGCTGCTCGGGGCGGGGGCGGTGTATCACCCGAACCCGGTCGACGGCCGGGGCATCGGCGAGCTGGTGGGCGGGCATCGGGCGACGTTCCTGCTGGCCACGCCGACATTCCTGCAGATTTATTTGCGCGCCTGCACGCCGGAACAGTTTGGCAGCGTGCAGTTCGTGCTGGCCGGCGCGGAGAAGCTGCCGGAGCGCCTGGCCGCGGCGTTCGAGGATCGGTTCGGCCTGCGGCCGATGGAGGGCTACGGCACGACTGAGACCTCGCCGGTGGTGACGATCAACACGCGCGACTTCCGCTCGGCCGGTTTCCGGCAGGTCGGGGCCAAGCGCGGCAGCATCGGGCATCCGCTGCCCGGCATGGTGGCGCGCATCGTCGACCCCGACACCGGCGAGGCGTTGCCGCTTGGCCAAGCGGGGCTGCTGCTGGTCAAGGGGCCAAACGTGATGCAGGGCTACCTTGGCCAAGTGGAGAAAACCGCCGAGGTGCTGCGCGACGGCTGGTACACGACCGGCGACATCGCGGCGATGGACGAGGACGGCTTCCTCGCGATCACCGACCGGCTGAGCCGCTTCAGCAAGATCGGCGGCGAGATGGTGCCGCACATCAAGGTGGAGGAAAACCTGCACGAGCTCGGTGAGTTGACGGAGCAGACGTTCGCCGTGACCGGCGTGCCGGACGAGAAGAAGGGCGAGCGGCTGGTCGTGCTGTACCAGAACCTTGACGCGGCGGCGGTCGAGTCGGTGATCGGGAAACTGGCCGCCTCCGAGCTGCCGAATATCTGGAAGCCGCGCCACGACCAGTTTTTTGAGGTGGACGCGCTGCCCTATCTGGGCACCGGCAAGCTGGACCTGAAGCAGGTCAAGGCGGTGGCCGCCGAGTTGTCGCCGTGACCCTCCCGCGCCTGGCCAAGCGCTTGGTTTGTGGTTTACGCCCGGCAAAACGGGTGAAAATAAGGCTTGCACCCGGTCGCCGGGGGGCTTATGGACAGTCCCGGCGGGCTTCTTTCGCCGGAACCAATGAATAAATCGCCATTTCTGGCAGTTGGTTTAGTTCTCAATTCTGAATAGTTCAATTCACGGTTTTTCGTGATTTACAAGGTGTGAGTAGTTTCAAAGACAACAGCAGGCCCAAAAAGGGCTCGTCCAACAGGAATAATTCCAACCGGAACAATCCTCCCCGGAATGCGTCCCATCGGAGGCCAAAGCGCAAGCGGCCCCAGATCGAGGTGCCCGAGACCGGCTCCGGATTCCTGGAGGTGTCCGACAAGGGCTTCGGGTTTCTCCGCTCGGCGGACAACAATTATCAGCCCAAGCCGTCCGATATCTTCGTGACGCCCGACACGATCAAGCGCGCCGCCATCCGCGAGGGCGCCTTGATCGAGGGCAAGCTGCAGCCGCCCCATCGCGGCACCAGTCCGCAGCTCAAGGAGGTCATCAGTGTCAACGGCACCCCGTTTGAGGAGTATGCCGACGTGGTGCGGTTTGAAAACCTGACCACCATCAATCCCGTCGAGAAATTCAACCTCGAAACCACGCCGGATGTCGTCGAAACGCGCATCATCGATTTGGTGACGCCGATCGGCAAGGGCACCCGCGGCCTCATCGTCGCCCCGCCGCGCACCGGCAAGACGACCATCCTCAAGCAGATCGCCAACGCGGTCACCGCCAACCATCCGGACGTGCAGGCGATCGTGCTGCTGATCGACGAGCGCCCCGAGGAGGTCACCGACTTCACCCGCTCGGTGGACGCCGAGGTGATTGCCTCCTCCAATGATCAGGATCTCGAGACGCATGTGCGCCTGTCGCGCCTCGTGACCGACCGCTGCCGCCGACTCGTCGAGTCCGGCAAGGACGTGTTCGTGCTGCTCGACTCGATCACTCGCGTCGCCCGCGCCTTCAACTCCGTGCACGGTGGCTCCGGCCGCACGATGACCGGTGGCGTGGACGCCCGCGCGCTCGAGATCCCGCGCAAGATTTTCGCCTCCGCCCGGAAGACCGAGGAGGCCGGCTCGCTCACGATCATCGCCACGGCGCTGATCGACACCGGCTCACGGATGGATGAGCTGATCTTCCAGGAATTCAAGGGCACCGGCAACATGGAGCTGGTGCTCGACCGCAAGCTGGCCGAGCGCCGGGTCTACCCCGCGATCGACATTCCCAAGAGCGGCACGCGCAAGGAAGAGCAGCTTTTTGACCCCCGGCACCTCGACGCGATCCACAAGCTGCGCCGCACCATGACCGACATGAACCCGATCGACGCCATGGAGACGATCAAGCAGGCCTTGGCCAAGTTCAAAACCAACGAGGAGTTCCTGAACACGCTCAAGTAGCGCCTGGCCAAGCGCCACATATTTGATGACGGACCCGGTCGGGTCCGTTTTTTTATCCCCGGCTTTTGCTGGCTGGGACGGGGCGCTTGGCCTAGCTTGGCCTGCGTTCATGCCAGCCAAGCGCAAACGAGTTCCCGAGCGATTGTCCCGCCCGCCGATCGAGCGGATGCTCAAGGTTCACAACCTGCTCAAGGCCGGCAGCCATCCCAACGCCACGCAACTGGCCAGCGAGCTCGAGGTCACCACCAAGACCATCTACCGCGATATCGCCTTCATGCGGGACCGGATGGAGTTGCCGGTCGTGTTTGAGCCGGCGTACAACGGCTACGGCTACGACGGCGAGGTGGGGGCGTTCCCCACTGTGCAGATCAGCGAGGGCGAGCTGTTCGCGATGCTCGTCGCCGAGAAGGCGATGCAGCAATACCGCGGCACCAACTTCGAGAAGCCGCTGGTGAGCGCCTTCCGCAAGGTTACCGACTCGCTGACCGACACCCTCTCGTTCAACCTCGACGAGTTCGACCAGAGCATCTCGTTCCGCACCAGCGCCGAGCCGGTGTTGAACCTGGACGTCATCGACGCCTTGGCCAAGGCCACCGCCGGTCACCGGCAACTGCAGTTCAGCTACCGCAAACCGGGCGCGCGCAAGGCCTCATCGCGCGTCGTCGACCCGTATCACCTGGCCAATGTCAACAGCGAGTGGTTCCTGTTCGCGCACTGCCATTTGCGCAACGACATCCGCACCTTCACCCCGGCGCGGATCAGCGATATGAACCCGACCGGCAAGACGTTCAAGCCGCCGAAAAAGTTTTCGCTCGAGAAACGGCTGCGCGGCAGCTTCGCCATCGTCACCGGCGACAAGGAGCAGGAGATCGTGATTCGCTTCAACGACCTCGTCGCCGACTACATCCGCGAGAAACGGTGGCACCCGACACAGCGGCAGCGCAACCTGAAGGACGGCGGCGTGGAGTTGACCATGCGGCTCGACAGCCTCAGCGAGGTGCAGCGCTGGGTGATGACCTGGTGCGGCAACGCGCAAGTGATCAAGCCGGCCGAGCTGGCCCAATCCGTCCGCGAAGCCGCCCAACGCATCGTTGACACAAGCGGCAAATAGCCGGCGCTTGGCCTAGTAGCGGTAATGCTCCGGCTTGTACGGGCCGTTGACCGGGACGCCGATATAGTCGGCCTGCTCCTGCGACAGGGTGGTGAGCTTGGCTCCCAGCTTGTCCAGGTGCAGTCTCGCCACTTCCTCGTCCAGTTTCTTGTCCAATCGGTACACGCCCACCTTGCGATCCTGATTTTTCCGAATGTCGATCTGCGCGATGGTCTGGTTGGTGAAGCTGTTGGACATCACGAAACTCGGGTGGCCGGTGGCGCAGCCCAGGTTGATCAACCGCCCCTCGGCGAGCAGGTAGATCGAGTGCCCGTCCGGGAAGGTGAAACGCGTCACCGGGCCGCCCGGGATGGAGTCGTCCTTGATTACCTCGCGGGTGACGCCGTCCATCGCCTCGAGTTGCGCAACCTGGATTTCGTTGTCGAAGTGGCCGATGTTGCAGACGATTGCCTGGTCCTTCATTCGGCTCATCTGGTCGGCGGTGATGATGTCCTTGTTGCCGGTGGTGGTGACGTAAATATCGGCCTCGGGCAGGGCGTCCTCAACCGTCGTGACCTTGTAACCGGCCATGCAGGCCTGCAGCGCGCAGATCGGGTCGACTTCCGAGACCATCACACGCGCGCGCTCGTTGGCGAGCGACTCGGCGGAGCCTTTGCCCACGTCGCCGTAGCCGCAAATCATCGCGACCTTGCCGGAGACAAGCACGTCGAGCGCGCGCTTGATGCCGTCGACGAGCGAGTGGCGGCAGCCGTACACATTGTCAAACTTCGACTTGGTTACCGAGTCGTTCACGTTGATCGCCTGGAAAAGCAGCTCGCCGCGTTCCTCCATTTGAAGCAGGCGATGCACACCGGTGGTGGTCTCCTCGGAAACCCCCACCATCGCCTCGGCCACCTTGCTCCAGTGGATCGGTTTCTCGGACTGCACGCGCTTGAGCAGTTCCTTGATGACCTGCTCCTCCTCGCTGCCGGAACCGGTATTCACCCAGTCGCTGCCGTTCTCCAGCTCGACGCCCTTGTGAATGAGCAGCGTCGCGTCGCCGCCGTCATCGACGATCTGGTCCGGCCCGGAGCCGTCCGGCCAGGTCAGCGCCTTGAACGTGCAGTCCCAGTACTCCTGTAGTGTTTCACCCTTCCACGCAAACACCGGTACACCGGCTGTCGCGATGGCTGCTGCGGCGTGATCCTGCGTGGAGAAGATGTTGCAGGAGCACCAGCGCACATCGGCACCCAACTCAACGAGCGTCTCGATGAGCACGGCCGTCTGCACGGTCATATGCAGCGAGCCCATGATCTTGACGCCGTCGAGCGGCTTTTCCGGGCCGTACTTTTCGCGCGTGGCCATGAGGCCCGGCATCTCCTTCTCGGCGATATCAATTTCCTTGCGGCCAAAATCGGCCAAATTGATGTCGCGGACGGCGTAGTCTGTTGTTGGTTCCGTCAGTGTGGTAGTCATTTTAAATGTCTTATTTCACCGCCCGCTTGAGTGCAGGCACCTTGTCTGTTTTTTCCCAGGTAATCGTGTCCAAGTCGTCCACTTTTCCGAAGTGTCCGTAGTTGGTGGTCTTCGAGTAGATCGGGCGCAACAGCTTGAGTTGCCGGACGATGTTGGCTGGCTTGAAGCTGAACACGTTCTCGACGGCTGCTGCGATTTTCTCGTCGTCCACGGTGCCGGTGCCGAAGGTGTCGACACAGACGGAGACCGGGTCGGGGTAGCCGATGGCGTAGGCAAACTGGATTTCGCAGCGCTTGGCCAAGCCGGCAGCCACGATGTTCTTTGCGACGTATCGTCCCATGTACGCGGCGCTGCGATCCACCTTGCTCGGATCCTTGCCGCTGAACGCGCCGCCGCCGTGCCGGCCCATGCCGCCGTAGGTGTCAACGATGATCTTGCGCCCGGTCAGGCCGCTGTCGCCCGCCGGGCCGCCGACCACGAAGCGGCCGGTCGGGTTGATGAGAATCTGTGTGTCACGGGACAGCATCTTTTTGGGCAACACTTTTTGGATGACTTGCTTGGTGATGAAGTCGCGGATGGTTTTGTTGGAGGCGTCGGCGGCGTGCTGGGTGGAGACGACGACGCTGGTGATCTTCACCGGTTTGTCGTCAACGTACTGCACGGAGACCTGGCTCTTGGCATCGGGCCGGAGCCACTTGGCCTTGCCCGCCTTGCGCAGCTTGGTCAGGTGGCTGCCAAGCTGGTGCGCGTACATGATCGGCGCCGGCATCAACTCCGGCGTCTCGTCGCAGGCGAAGCCGAACATCAACCCCTGGTCTCCCGCGCCCTGCTCGGCGGTGGCCTTGCCGGATGCCGCCTTGGCATCGACGCCCTGCGAAATGTCCGGGCTCTGCGCGGTCAGGTAGTTGTTGACGAACACACTGTCGGCGTGGAACACATCATCGTCATTCACGTAGCCGATCCCGCGGATGGCATCGCGCACGACCTGCTCGACGTCGAACGTGGCCTTGGTCGTAATCTCGCCGCCGACACAGACAACGTTGCTCTTGACGAACGTTTCGCAGGCGACGCGGCTGCGGCGATCCTGCGCGAGGCAGGCGTCAAGCACGGCATCGGAGATCGTGTCGGAGACTTTGTCGGGATGGCCTTCGCCAACCGACTCGGAGGAGAATATGTAGTTTTTACCCATAAAAAAGTGGTTTCAGCCGCAAGCGGCTCATTTGATATCAACAAATCAAGATATGATGATATGTCTGATTTTTCGAAGGTTCAAGGCGTTTTTCCGTCATTTTCTCCCTCCGCTTGGCCAAGCGCGGATTGAGTTCGGAGCTGCTTTCGTGCTAGCTTGGCCGCTCGCCAATCCGCGATGTGACTCTTAAATGACTGACCCGAACCAACCTGCCGACGAGCCGAAACTGGCCAAGAACGAAACCATCAAGTCGGCCAGCAACTACCTGAGGGGGACCATCGCCGCCGGCCTGCTCGACGACTCCACCGGCGCGCTGGCGGCGGACGACACGCAACTGACCAAGTTTCACGGCATTTACCAGCAGGACGACCGCGACCTGCGGGGGGAGCGGCGCAAGGCCAAGCAGGAACGGGCCTATGCGTTCATGACGCGCGTGCGCGTGCCGGGCGGGGTCTGCACGCCGCCGCAGTGGCTGGCGATGGATCGTTTCTGCACCGACTACGCCAACGGCACGCTCAAGCTCACCACACGGCAGGCGTTCCAGTTGCACGGCATCATCAAGAAAAATCTCAAGACAACCATTCGTGAAATCAACGACTCGTTGATGGACACGATCGCGGCCTGCGGCGACGTGAACCGCAACGTGATGTGCAACCCGAACCCGTACCAACCCAAGGTGCACGCCGAGGCGCTCGAGTTGGCCAACGCGATCAGCGCCCACCTCACGCCGGCGACCCGGGCGTACCACGAGATTTGGCTGACCGACGAAAACGGCGAGAAGGAAAACGTCGCGCCAAGTCCCGAGCCGGAAGCCGAGCCAATCTACGGCAAAACCTACCTTCCCCGGAAATTCAAGACGGTCGTCGCCGTCCCGCCAAGCAACGACGTGGACGTGTTTGCGCACGACCTCGGCTTCATCGCCATCATCGAGGACGAAAAAATCGTCGGCTACACCGTCACCGTCGGCGGCGGCATGGGGATGAGCCACGGCAAGGAGACCACCTTCCCGCGCCTCGCCGATGTGCTCGGGTTTTGCACGCCGGAACAGGTGACCGACGTTGCCGAGAAAATCGTCACCACGCAGCGCGACTACGGCGACCGCGCCGACCGCAGACACGCCCGCCTCAAGTACACGATCGAAGATCGCGGCTTGGACTGGTTTCGCGGCGAGGTCGAGAAGCGACTCGGCTACGCGCTTGGCCAAGCGCGGCCGTTTCAGTTCGACCACAACGGCGATCGCTACGGCTGGATCGACGACGAAAACGGCAACAGCCATCTCACGCTGTTCATCCAAAACGGCGTCGTCGTCGACACCGACGAATCCCCGATGCGGACCGGCCTGCGCGAAATCGCGAAGGTGCACGACGGCGACTTCCGCCTGACCGCGAATCAAAACCTGATCATCGCCAACGTCTCTCCGGCCAAGCGCGCCGGGATCGAGTCGCTGCTTGCCGAGTACAAACTGGCCGATAGCCACAACCAATCCAGCCTGCGGCTCAACTCAATGGCGTGTGTCGCGCTGCCGACGTGCGGCTTGGCCTTGGCCGAGGCCCAGCGCTATCTGCCGGATTTGTTGACCGAACTGGATGCCGTGCTCGGCGAGCTTGGCCTGCGGGATGACGCGATCACGATCCGCATGACCGGCTGTCCGAACGGCTGCGCCCGCCCGTACATCGCCGAGATCGCCTTCGTCGGCCGGTCGCCCGGCAAGTACAACATTTACCTCGGCGGCGGCTTCGTCGGCGACCGCTTGAACAAGCTGTACAAAAACTCAGCCAAGCAGGAGGAGATCGTCGGCATCCTGCGCCCGATCCTCGAGCGATACGCCAGCGAGCGAAACGAAGGCGAGCGATTCGGCGACTTTGTTATCCGTACCGGCTACGTCGCCGAGACCCGCGAAGGCCGCGAGTTCCACAACGATTTCAGGGCGGAGTGATCCGCTTGGCCAAGCGCTTGGCTCGTTACATCGTCGTCTACGGCTTGGCAACTTCTTTGAGCCGCAAAAACCGGGAAGGTTGGTTTGGGTTGATTTTTATGTGAATGGGTATATGACCGGTATGCCATAATTTTACTTTTTCCAATAACGACCAATTAGGATTCGTTAAACGATCGCTGTATTGGATCAAGTACTCCGTATTTGGTTTTCCAATAATATTATAATGAATAGATCCTCTATATATATATCGAAATTGAAACCATGGCAGATGCGTGTCTGTCACGGAAATCTTGGCGTGTTTGCTGGTGACTGCCCCGGCGACGTTGCTGATGATTACCCAGAATTCGGTTTCTTGGGCGCCCTTCTCTGGGACATACGTCGGACGGTTCGCACCGTAGATGATTCCACCCGGTGAATCGCTGGGGTTCTTATACCATTGATACTTGGCCTCAACACCACTGCTGGCAACGACAGAGATCTCCACTCGAGATCCGGCCTGAATGGTTTGAGGCTCGGGTTGCTTCACGATAACAGGCGGCCCGGGGTATTTGATTTCGGTTAGACGCGGGGGAATTCGTGGAGGGCTGCCAGTTGAGCAGCCCGTACTTGGTGTTAAGATGATGTTGGAGCACCCTGTCCAAGCCCCCGATAATGCAGCTGCTTCGAAGGACTCTTCTCTACTTTTTCTTTTGCTTTTTTCCCAAGCCCGAAATTGTATCCAAGCCGGACCGCATTGAAAAATGCTGAAGACACCGACGATATCAGTGCTGTAGAATAAACCGGGAAAATTCCTCGAGAAAGGAATGGGTTCGCCAACCGCAACAAATCCCAACTCCTCCTTCCAAGAGTACAATTGGACAAGATGAGTATCTCCGGAAAGTTTAACGCCCTTGTTGTCGTAAAACACACCGTCCGGTCCGGATTTATAATTTGTCGGATTAATGTTGCCATAGGCAGTATCTTGTCCGTTGGACGGGATGAGTGAATACAATAAGACTGACAGTGAGAGTATAAGATTGTTGAGTTTCATCGTTTTTAATATTTTATTTTAGCAAGCTTCGCATTCGCATCAGGGCGACATTTGCCGTTTATACCTGATGAAAAAGAGCGGTCACACCAAGCAAAGTAAAAGTATGTATCATCGGCATCAGCCCAAGTGTAATCATCGGCGCAAAAATCAACGTAATTCTTATTAGTATCGATGTAATCAGGATAGTCTGGTTCTAGGTGATCTGTCTCAATTGCAGGACCGGTTGCTATGCCATTAATTATATCTATTCGAACATTTCTTTGTGGCCATACGTGATCAAAATTCCATAGGTTTTCTGGAGGATTAATAGTTACAGCCCCTGCGAATAGTGGGGGGAAGCTTGTACTAAGCGGGAACGACTCGAAGGAATTAGAAGTCAATCCATTTGAAATGTCCGCAATGGCCCCATATGCTTTGATGGATGAATTATTCGAGCTATCTTGTCGGCTGTAGTATCCAACAAATAATTTGTTTCCACTCGGACTGATCGAAATGTCTGGGAGCCATTGGTCGGTGTCAGTATTATCATCATTGACACGGATCGACTGCTTCCAATCTATTTCATTTGAACTGATTCTTACACCTTCCATGATGTAAATATCGCTTTTGTCCTGCATACCTTCTTCGATTGTTCTGGATGGATGGTCAGCAAAGACTAAGTAAATGCTCCCATTATTTGGATTAACTGTCGTTCTTGGAAAAGCGTTTGTTTTGAAGTTATCATCCTCTGGGGAATCGTTTTGTCTAAGTAGATTTGCGCTGCCATTGTAATCAGTTGAATATAGTGACATATTTTCTGTTGAGTGGGCGGGAATGGTTGGGATCGTATTGGGTATCTCCATCCCTTCATAAAATTCATTATATTTTAAAAAATTGGTTTCGTCTTCACGTGTCACATAGAAGACGAATACTTGTCCGTCAGGCAAAATAGCAATGCTTGAACCGTGACCTTTTCCGATGACTGTTTTATTCCATGCTCCATCTTTTCCATCATAATGAGTAAGGTGAACAGCTCCGTCATTTAGTGTCGTAGAATAAGCAGTAAATGATATATAAACATGACCTGAGTTGGAGAAATATGAGCCATCTTCATCAATAAAGTTGTTTACGGCAATCATTGGTTTATCGGCCTCTGAGATATCTCCATTTGTTATGTCGGTGCTTTTGAGATTAAATCGTTTTGCATCGCTGTCGAATTCCCAAAAACGTAATCCCTTCCATTCTTCACGCGATGGGATTGTTGCGAGGTAGATTTGTCCGTAGTTGGGATGCCCTTGAATTGTGTTTCGTGCCATCACTGGATCACCGGCGTCGCCTTCGTGAATGTTCTCCGCTTTTCTTTGTAGTAATGTTTCTTTGTCTGTAAATGATTCGCCGCCATTATTTGAAATGGAGTAGCCTGTTGATTGGACAAATATCCCATTACTGGTAAACTCATCGTACCCTCCGAGGCCATAAATGCTATGATGCGTATCCCAATATGCGGCAATGATTGTTGAATTCTCTCCCAGAACAAAACTGCACTCTGACTGGCTGTTCTTGTTAATATCGCCCGTTAAGTCTTGAGTGGGATCGTTTACCAAAGCGACTGATACGACTCTGGGGTCGGTTTGTTCTTGAATCATGACAGCATACGGATTGTAGCCATAGCCGGTCATTGGAGTGTTAACAGACCGTTGTATTACATTATCCACACAAGATCACTGTCGGGCAGATTATTTTCTATTCCGATCAACGACGATTCGATCTTGGAATTGCTGATCATGTGCGCGGTTAGTGTTCCGGGATTGGAATCGTACTGAATTCCTTTCTGTGCCCATCGAAAAAGAGCGTTCTGAATGTATGAATTGTAGTATGAATAATATAGCCACAAGGAAACATAAGCCATTTGATCAGACGGTTCCCCATCGCTGCCTTCCGCCACCATGCCGTCAATCGCGGTGATCGTTTCTCCAAATGCATCGTCATCCTTGGAAGTGAATATCACGGGGGTTCCGCACTCGGGAAAGCTCACGGAACCGTAAACGAGCAAATACGTATCATGACTGTATTTAATGACCGCCCCAGGTTGGAACGAGAGATGCCCGCCGGAGTAGAACGAATCTTGTATCAGGTAAGTTTTTCCGGATTCAAACACGGTTGGAAACTCCTGATCGGGGATGACGATGAAGTCCAAAACAAAGCCACCACCTTCGTACGCTGTTTGTGCAATTTGAACCGGATGACGTTTTTTGAGTTTCTCGGCCGATTCGGGCCATGTACGCGTTGCGGTAATTTGATGATTCAATTTGGCTTTCCCGATGTTGGCCTGGTCTCCTTCCGGCAGTTTCTTAAAATCATCCTCCGCGTCCTGCCAAGAGATTGACTCCACCAAAAAATCCCTGCCGTCATCGGCTACCAGCCATTGCTTCAAAACCGATGAAGCTCCTTCCGGGATTGAGCCGGGGTCGGTTGCGATCCAACGATCTGAATTATTCGTGAGAAACGCTTTCCCCATGATCATTGAAAGTGAATCCAACTTGATCAAAACATGATCCGGGACAGGTTTGATGGGCTTGTCACTTTTTATCTCGAGTGGTTGTTCTTTGATTTCAGGTATCGGGCTGTCCACAATTTCAGTGATAATCTCCAGTCGTGATGTTTGCGGGTCGAATCCTTCAGGCAATTTCGGTCGCTCTCGCAGAACAACGTCATGGGTAAAATGTTGTTGACGCCACTCCAAAACCACATCCGCCATCAGGCCGTCAAACGCATCGGCATAAACCACCAAGTTGGGAGGGAATAACTTCCCGGGAGCATTGTCTTTTACCGTCCCCAAGATATGGCTGCGTCCGGTGGAGAAGTCTGTGACGAGTATTGCCCGAACGCCGCCTCTAATGCGTTTTTTGTCCGGTGTTTGGATATCAAAAACAGATTCTGCGTTAAGGTTTGGGCTGAAGATTGCCTGATTCGGGCCTCGCCTGCTAATGGCCCCATCCGGGAAGGGTTCCACGATATTTTCACTTTCTTTCCACTGGCCGTCCTCAAGGTAATGCATGGCATTGCCAAGAATTGTATATTGGTTCTTTTGAGTTTGTGATGCTCCGTTTCCGGATATAAATTGTGTTGTCTGTTCGTAAACAGCGAAGTCTTGGCCTCGCTTTATTACTACGGTTTTTGACGGTTCTTCGTTCGAGCGAACAGTGCTGTCTGAGAGTTGGGCAAACACAGCGAATGCTGCGAGTCCCGAGCCGAGGATCAATAGCGGCGTTTTCATGATTCGTAACGATTCCGAGCGTCAAGCCGGATTGAAACGGATGCAATCAAAAAAGCTGCAAATCAAAATAACGCGAAGGCTGCGAGTTCCACAACGATTTCAAGGAAGAGTAACCCCGCTTGGCCAAGCGGAGATTTTATCCCGAAAATGGCTTGAGGCGGTTGGGGCGGATGCGTAGGATGCGCATCCCTTTTTCGGGGAGTTGGCTGGATAGCTCAGTTGGTAGAGCAACGGATTGAAAATCCGTGTGTCCCCGGTTCGATTCCGGGTCCAGCCACCACTTTCTTTCCCACCCAAAGCACACAGCAAATTTATGGTGGATTCGTCCAAATCACATTCCATGCCCGGTCTGGAGGACGGGCGCAAGGCGGACGAGCCCTGCACGATTGTCATCTTCGGCGCGAGCGGCGACCTGACGGCGCGCAAGCTGATTCCCGCGCTATATCACCTCTACACCGAGAGGCAGATGCCGGACTCCTTCCGGGTTGTTGGCTTCGCGCGCCGCGAAAAGACGGATGAAATCTGGCGCGCCGAGATGCGTGCCGGCGTCGAGACTCTATCCCGCACGCAGCAGGTGGACGCTGCTCGGTGGGACGCCTTCGCCGCGAATCTCTCCTATCACCGGGGCGACCTCACCGATGCCGACGCCTACGCCGGCTTGGCCCAGCGCTTGGCTGATTTCGGCGAACCGCGGCTCGTCAACAACCTCGTTTTTTACCTAGCGATCTCGCCGAGCCTCTTCGGCGAGGTGGTGGATCAACTGCACGCCGCCGACCTGCTGCACCGCCTCGAGGAGGGCGACGCGCATTGGCAGCGCGTCGTGGTGGAGAAACCGTTCGGGCACGACCTCCAGTCGGCGCATCTGCTGAACAACCACTTGCTGCGCCACGCGCGCGAGCGGCAGATTTTTCGCATCGACCATTATCTCGGCAAGGAGACGGTGCAGAACATCATGATGTTCCGCTTCTCCAATGCCATCTTTGAGCAGTTGTGGAACCGCGAGGCGATCGAGCACGTGCAGATCACCGTCAGCGAGGATATCGGCGTGGGGGGGCGCGGCGGGTATTTCGAGGAGGCCGGCACGCTGCGCGACATGACGCAGAATCATCTGCTGCAGATTCTTTCGCTCGTGGCGATGGAGCCGCCGCCGTCGCTGGCCGCCGAGGACATCCGCAACGAGAAGGTGAAGCTGCTCAAGTCGATCCGCCCGATGACCCCGGAGTCGGTCGCCGCGAACGTTGTCCGCGGTCAATATTTCGCCGGCACGGTGAACGGCGACCCCCGCGAAGGCTACCGGCAGGAGGAACGCGTAAGTCCGGAGTCCAACGTCGAGACCTATACGGCGCTCAAGCTGTTCATCGACAACTGGCGCTGGAGCGGTGTGCCGTTCTATCTGCGCACCGGCAAGAACCTCCCGCTGCGGGCGAGCGAGGTGCGCGTGCAGTTCCGGCCGACGCCCAACGTGCTTTTCGCCGCGCAGGGCCATCTCGATTTGCACGCCAACGCGCTGACGCTGCGCCTCCAGCCGGACGAGGGCATTTTCCTGCGCTTCAACGGCAAGGTGCCCGGCAACAGCATCAAGACGCGTCCGGTGCGGATGCATTTTGGCTACGACGCCGAGTTTGGCGCCTACACGCCGGAGGCGTATGAGCGGCTGCTGCTCGAGGCGATGGCCGGCGACGCGACGCTGTTTATCCGCCGCGACGAGGTGGAGACCGCGTGGCAGATTGTCGACGACATCCGCGCCGGGTGGGGCGGCACCCCGTTGTCGAACCGCGAATTCTACGCCGCCGGAACGTGGGGGCCGGTCGCGGCGGACGACCTGCTCGAGCCGGACACCCACAAGTGGCACAACCCAAAACCGTCCAGGCAATGAGCGGCTGCACAGTTTTTGCAGACAAACACGAACTGGCCCGGCACGCCGCCGCGCAATGGCTCGAGCGCTTGGCCAAGCGCGACACCGGCCAGCCGTTCACCGTCGCTCTCTCCGGCGGACGCATCCCGAAATTGCTGTACGAGGCAGTGGTGGAACTGGCGCAGCCAAACGCGTTCGACAACGTCCATTTCTTTTGGTGCGACGAGCGCGTCGTGCCGTCGACCGACGACGAGAGCAACTTCAAGCTTGCGGACGACGGCCTGTTCCGGCCGCTGCAGATTCCGCTTGGCCAACTGCACCGCGTGCAGACCGAGCGCAGCGAAGCCGAGGCGGTGCAACGCGCCACCGACGCGTTGCTGCAACACGCCGCGAGCCAAGCGCTTGGCCAAGTGGACGGCCAGCCGGTGATCGATCTCGTGTTCCTCGGCATGGGCGAGGATGCCCACGTCGCCTCGCTCTTCCCCGGCGACACCGAGGCCATCGAGTCGCGGGCGGTGTACCGCGCGGTGACTGGGCAGAAGCCGCCGCCGCGCCGGATCACGCTGGGCTACCCCGCCTTGGCCGCTGCCCGCGAAGTGTGGGTGCTCGCCTCCGGCGAAGGCAAAGCCAAGGCGTTGCGCGTCTCCTTGGCCAACGGAAGCGACACCCCATTGGCCCGAGTCCTCCAAAGTCGCGAGCAGACGGAAATCTTAACCGACTTCCGATTGTAATCCGCCCGTTCAGCGCCAACCCGAAGGAAACGGCACAATTTAAAGTGCGGTGGCAGAGCGCAGCGACGACACCTTTTTATCAGCTTAAAGTTTGAAGAGGCACCGAACTGAAAACTTGAAACTCCCAATCACAAGTTCCGCCCTTGCCCGGCGATGGGGGGGGCATCGTTCGCCTGTCAGTCATGCGGCAACTAGCCAAAATTTTTTAATGCTTGACGTGCGGGGTGCTGTCCGCACGGTTCGCTCTGTGAACACGATACCATTTATTCCTCAAAGGATTTTCAGCCTTTTTTGCCGGGATCGGCCGAGGGGGGCTCGAGGGGTGTTTTGTTTTTTATCATGATGAATTTGTATTATGCCGATGGTCGCAACCCAATCCCTGTGCTCTTTCTGTAATGCTATGAAAAATGTCATTGTCCTGTTGGGCTTGGTGTCGCTTGGCGCGCAGGCGTGGAGCGGCGAAGTGGCCAGCGTCGGCCCGAACCATCGGGTGGTGATTGTGGAGGGGCAGCAGGAAGAATGGGAAGCGGACGTTGAAGATGAAGCCCAAGGCGGGGAACCGGTGGGAGGCTATACGGAGTTGGTCTCGGGCCTGCATTATCTGGAGGGGGAACAGTGGATTGAGAGCGAGGCGGTCTTTGAGCCGTTCCGGGATGGGGTGGTGGCGAGAAAGGGGCAGACCCAAGTGATCTTGGGGAACAACATCAATGCGCCTGGAGCGGTGGACATGTTCACCTCGGATCAGAAGCGGCTCAGGTCGTATCCCTTGGGGCTGGCGTTTTACGACCGCAAAACCGGCCGAGCGTGTTGGTGGCAGAGTTGCGGGACAGCAAGGCGGTGTTGTTGCCGCCGAACATGGTGCTCTATCTGGACGCCTTTGACGGGGTGAAGGCCGATTTGCGCTATACCTACACGCGATCCGGCCTGGAGCAGGACGTGATCTTGAGGGAAGCGGTTGAGCCGGAGGATTACGGGATGGATCCGGCAACGACCGTGCTGGAAGTCTGGACCGAGTTTGTGGAAGCGCCGAGTCCGCACAAGAGTCCCCGAATATTGAAGGAAGACGAGCAACCGGAGCAGATGGTGTCGCCGGACATATTGGATGAAGTGCTGGATTTTGGGGCGATGAAGATGGGAGCGGGCGTGGCCTTCTCTCTGGTGGATGCCGAGGGCGAACTCAACGAGCGCCGAAGCCGTTCCGTGCCGGTGGGCAAGCAGTGGTTTGAGATGAAAGAGAAAGGCACCTACTTGGTTGAGTCGGTGGATTATATGGAGATCGAGGGAGACTTGGCGGCGTTACCCAAGGCACAGGCCCGGGCGAAGCACAAGCCGATGAGGGGGCGGGCTGCGATGGTGGCGAGCATCGGCCGGGGGCGCCCCGGGCCGGGCAAGGCCAAGCCGCCGGGAGCGGAGGTCAAGCCGGTGCGGATTGCGGTGCTGGACAAGATGCCAGCCCAAGCCGGGTTGGTGATCGACTACACCACAAGCAGCGGCAGCCTGTCCAACTTTACGTTTCGAGGGGATGAGACCTACTATATTTCCGGGCCACTCACCTTGTCAGGGACGACCACGTTCGAGGGGGGTACCGTGTTGAAATTTGATAGCGATGGGTATCTGGCGATCTCGGGAACAGCGGAGTTCAAGGCAGACATGTATCGGCCGGTCTACTTTACGGCGAAACAGGACAGCACCGTGGGGCAACGCGTGACGAGTGGCATGCCGTCGAGCGGCTGGTTTGACGTGTTTCACCCTGGCTACTCGATGACAGCGTTGACCCTGAGCCATGTCCGGGTTCGGTACGCGGATCGCTGCGTGTATCCGGACAGTCTGGATTTTGAGTTGACGGTCCGGCACGGCCAAATTGTGGAGAGCAACATCTTGCTGGAAAGTTATTACGACGCCACACTCACTAAGGAGTGCGTAGGTAAGTAGACATTAGATTTATACCTTGATATGATTTGCGGCGTGAAAGAGCACGA
>JACNJE010000004.1 GCA_014382705.1 Verrucomicrobiota bacterium
CCATGAGGACATTTTAAGCGAGTTCAAAAGAGGACATTTTCATAGAGTTATGACAGTAAAAAATGAATTACCTCAATTATTTGTCAAACATTCCTTATGGGACTACTCTGTTCCTCCAGAGCTCCTTTTGGATTCCGATATGATGGAGTGACAAAAAGATTATTATGCAGAAACCCAAATCGATGGGCTGTCCTACTTCCATCCTAATGTTAATAACCCACTTGGCCAAGCACAACCGGATAGTCGAAAATCCGGCTCTGCAACTCAATCCTTAATGGAGCCATACCTGTCGCTGTCTCTCATTGCTGGGTTTTCTGTAGCTAGTTTTCTTTTTGCTGCAGCCGAGTCCGCATTTTTTTCCTTGAGCCAATGGCAGACTCGCCGCTTGGCCAAGGAGCAACCCGATCGAGGCGAACTGGTCTCCCAATTGCTTGGGCAACCGCAGAAACTGATCTCTTCCCTGGCGCTCGGTAGCACATTTGCCAACTGTATCATTCTCGGGCTTGGCCTCCTGATGATTATTGATGGCTCGATTTGGCAGATTGTTGGTTACAGCCTAATACTCCTAGGTTTCATCCTAGGATTCTGTGAAATCCTCCCTAAGACCCTCGGGATTCGCTCGCCGGAGAAATGGGTGTTGCGTCTGGCCAAGCCGGTTTGGCTCTTTCAAAAAATCGCGCTTCCGGTTCGCAGCATCTCACAGAAGCTTGTTGATTTTGCGATCAAGGTTTGTATCCCAAAAAATATCAGTCCGAACCCGAAGGTATCCGACGAGGAATATGCCGAGCTGCTGGATTGGGCGTATCAGCAAGGTGTGCTGGATCGGTCCGAGCGGGATACCATGCAGGAAATCATCCAGCTTGATCGGCGCACGGCTGAGGACGTGATGAAACCCCGCTCCGAGATGGCCAGCATCGATGACGACTTGACGCCTGAAAAAATGATCGCTGCTGCTCGCGAACACAAGTTTACGCGACTGCCGATCTTTGACGAAACGCCAGACACAATCGTTGGCGTGTTGAACACCCGCAAATTGCTGCTCGATCCGGAAGCCGACCTGGCCGAAGCGATCGAGTTTCCATCGTTTGTGCCAGCCAGCATGAATTTGCTGGATCTGCTCCGGAGCATGCAGCGCCAGCGGCGGGGCCTGGCCATTGTGGTGGATGAATTCGGTGGCACTGCCGGATTGGTGACCGTGGAGGACATCCTGGAGGAAATGGTCGGTGAAATCCGGGATGAAGGCGAAAAGGCTGAGTTCACGGTAGAAAAACTCGACCGCAACCGATGGAGAGTCAACGGCATGCTGCCGGTGGAAGATTTCCAGAAAGTTTATCCCGCCCTCAAGGGGCTTCAGGAGGTGGACACCATGGGAGGTTTGCTCGTCGCGCTCAAAGAGGTTGTTCCCCGCGTTGGAGAGTCTGCAGCAATCGACGGACTTCAGCTCATCGCAGTGGTCGCCGACGATCGCCGCGTCCGAGAACTTGTGGTGAAAAGAAACAATCGCTAGCACTAAAATGGACTTGGCTATTTACATCCTTCTGATCCTCATTTGTGCAAGTGTATCGTTTCTTTTGTCCGGCATGGAGACCGGTGTGTTCTCGCTCAACCGACTCCGCATCCGCCAGCAAATGAGAACCGGCCAAGTCAGGGCAAAATTACTGTTTAGTTATTACCGCGAACCGGAACGGTTTTTCTGGACAATCCTCGTCGGCAACACCCTGGCTAACGCAGCTATCATCACGCTACTTGTGACTGTATTGAAACCGACGCTGGCGAAAGGCTGGTTTTGGGCGGCATTCCTTTTCGGTGTTTTGGTGTTGTTCATCATTTGCGACCTGCTGCCAAAGACATTGTTCCGCACATACCCCAACCGCCTCTGCCTTGCCTTGGCAGGCCCATTCCGCACTCTGCAGATAATGCTCTCACCGTTTGTGGCAATCTTTCGCGGCTTGTTAGGAAACGCGTTCAAAGCCGCGACCGGCCAACCGCTGGCCAACCGGCTGTTCCGAAACCGTGATGAGTTCCGTGAAATGATGCAGGTCGAGGCCAAGGGCTTAACCGATGACGAACGAATGATGATCAATCGCGTGCTCGATATTAATGAGCGCACACTTGGCCAAGTCGTGAAGCCACTGCATCAAATGATCACCGTTTCAGCTGAGACACCAATGGAGGAAGTGATCAAGTTGTGCCAAGCGCAACGAATCACGCGGGTTCCAGTCTGGCGTTTGCAGACCGGGCAACGCCGAGTGATCGGGGTGGTAACGCTCAAGACTTCGCTGTACGAGCCGGATTTTGACCCGGCCAAGCAGGCAGGCGACTACCTCCAGCCGCCGTTGTATTTGCCTGAAGATTTGCATTTGGAAAGTGCGCTTAAACGGATGCAGCGCAGCGGCCAATGGCTTGCAATCGTCACCCGACAGGACCGCCGTGAAGTGGGTATTGTTGCTCTACAGGATATCCTGAGAGTTCTCTTTGGTGAAGTGGGACGTTAATGGAAGCAAACGGTGATATAGATTGGCTCTTGATGGCCTTCAAGATAGTGGCGGTTTTCTTTCTCGTCGGCATGAATGGTTTTTTTGTGGCGGCGGAATTTGCTTTAGTCAAAATTCGCGTAACACAGCTTCAGCCATTAGTTGACGAGGGGCAACGAAGAGCCAAGATTGCACATTACATTGTTGATAATCTGGATGCTTTTCTGAGTGCCTGCCAACTAGGGATCACCTTAGCCAGCTTAGCACTCGGATGGATCGGGGAACCCATATTCGAGACACTTTTGGAGCCTGTTTTTCATTGGTTGGCGATCGAGTCTGAAACCGCCAAGTCCACCATCTCGTTCGGGTTCGGTTTCTCTGTGATTACAGTCCTACATATTGTCGTCGGCGAGGTTGCCCCCAAGTCGCTGGCCATTCAGAAACCACTCCCAACCAGTTTATGGGTTGCCTATCCGATGATGTGGTTCTACAAAGTAACGTATCCATTCGTGGCAGCCCTCAACTGGGCCTCTCAACTACTTCTCAAAACTGTAGGAATCGGAACTGCTACAGAATTGCAGGAGCATCATTCCGAGGAGGAATTGCGCCTGCTCGTAGCCTCAAACAAGGAGCAGGCCAAACGCTCGCCACTCGGCCGAGAAATCGTTATGAATGCGTTGGATCTCGGCAACCGGATCGCTCGTGAAGTAATGCAACCCAGAACAAGTATCGTTGCACTCGATACCGACACCAAAATCGATGAATGTGTCCGCATCGCCAGTGAGAGCAATTTTTCCCGCTTCCCCTTGTGCGAAGATGATGACCTTGACCACACCGTTGGTGTTGTGCACATCAAGGATATCTACGGACGACAACACCGAGCCAAACTTGCAGCAGACTTGCTATCCGCATCTCACAAAATTATTTATGTTCCTGAAACTTGCCGACTCGAAAAGCTCCTGCAACTCTTTCTTCAACGAAAACTTCACCTTGCCATTGTTGTGGATGAATTTGGAGGCACTGTGGGCATGGTCACGATTGAAGATGTCCTCGAGGAGCTGGTCGGCGAAATTCAGGATGAGTTTGACCAGGAAACCCCTCAGCTAAAACAGTTGGATGATGAAACCTGGGAAGCCTCAGGCATGCTACCTGTCCACGAGCTTGAAGATTTGGTGGGTGAATCGGCATTGGAAGAGGGGATTTCGACGATCAGCGGTCTGCTCACACAACGGCTCGGCGGGTTTCCGAAGGAAGGCGACAAACTGGGGGGCGGGGGATTTGAGAATGAAGTAACCGAAAACGCCCGCCCCAAGGGTGGAAAAAGTAAGTTCAGTCGGAAGAAGCAAGGGGGGGGGCAGCAGTTGGCAGTCACCAGGTGGGAGGAAAAAGAAGCTAAGAGGGGGGTTTTAGGGGGGGGAATGATAGTTTTCAAGTTGCACTAATTCGGAGACAGGACGGGGCTAAAGGGG
>JACNJE010000091.1 GCA_014382705.1 Verrucomicrobiota bacterium
AGAAACTTCATGAAACTAAACCGATCCATCATCTGAAACTCGCACTGCTCATCGCTCATCGCATAAAACTTCTGCATCACCAGCACTTTAAACATCAGCACCGGATCAAAGGGGGGACGCCCTCCCTTGCTCCAATCCCGCTGGGCATAGCCCAAAATCGACTCCAGTTCCTCCCGGAACAACTCCCAGTCAATCACTTTGCTTAGCTTATTGATCCCTTTCACCTCTTGGGTGAGCGCTTGCGCATGGGACAACATTGAGAACACATCCAGTTGGGGCGATGCTTCACGATACCGCATGGCCAAAACATACATTATTTATCACTTATGTCAATAACTTTCAACAACTATTTTGGGGGTTTCCAGAAGTGCCCTAAAATGGGACGCGGATGAACGCGAATCAGCAGGATGGAAAATCTGTTTAATCCGGATAATCCGCGTTCATCCGCGACCCATCCATTCAAGCAAACCCGCGCTTGGCCAAGCGGGCCGGGCCAATGTTGGCACTTTTCCCGCTTGACGTGCAGGGGCGGCCGGGCTACCAATCCGCCCGCTATGGTAAATGGGGTGGCAACAATCGTAATGGAACTGGTCGTGCTGGTACTCGGCCGGGGTCGGGCTTGTTGCGGATAAGCTGAACTTTCCAAGACACCCACGACCCCGACGGTCGTGGGTTTTTTTTTGCAAAACCAAGAAACCAGATGAGCGAGACAACAAAGACCAAGACAGGGACTCCAGACAAGGCCAAGGGCGAGATTGGGCCGAGCCTGCTCGGCAGCGAGATCCTCGTGCGCGCCCTCGAGCGGGAGGGCGTCGATACGATCTTCGCCTACCCCGGCGGAGCAAGCATGGAGTTTCACCAGGCGCTGACGCGGTCCGAGCAGATTCGCACCATCCTGCCGCGCCACGAGCAGGGCGGGGCGTTCGCGGCCGAGGGCTACGCCCGCGCCACCGGCAAGGCCGGCGTCTGCATGGCCACCAGCGGCCCCGGCGCGACCAACCTCGTCACCGGCATCGCCGACGCGTACATGGACTCGATCCCGCTCGTCGCCATCACCGGCCAGGTGCCTCAGGCAATGATCGGCAAGGGCGGCTTCCAGGAGACCGATTTCTACGGCATGACCCTGCCAGTGGTGAAGCACAGCTACCTTGTCACCGACGTCAACGAGATTCCCACCGTCGTGAAGGAGGCGTTCAAGATCGCCACCAGCGGCCGACCCGGCCCGGTGGTCGTCGATGTGCCGAAGAACATCCAGCAGACCCGCGCGCAGGTCTTCTTCCCGGCTGAGGTCGAGATCGCCGGGTTCGACCCGGAGAATCGGAAGGCGAGCGAGCTGGAACTCAACGAGATCATCGGGCTGATCGAGAAGAGCGAGCGACCGGTGCTCTACGTCGGCGGTGGCATCATCAGCGCCGACGCCAGCGAGGCGTTGCGCCGGCTGGTCGAGGCGACCGGCATCCCGGTGACGACCACCATCATGGGTGTCGGCGCGTTCCCGGAGACGCATGAGCTGTCCCTGCGCTGGCTCGGCATGCACGGCTCGGCCTTTGCCAACTGGGCCGTCAGCGGCGAGTTCGAGAAGGATGCCGACGGCAACACGGAAAAAGTGGCCGACGGCGCCGATCTGCTGCTGGCTTTTGGTGTGCGATTCGACGACCGCGTTACCGGCAAAGTCGACAAGTTTTGCGAGCACGGCACGATCGTGCACATCGACATCGACCCATCCGAGATCAACAAAAACCGAAAGGTTGCCCTGCCGGTGGTGAGCGAGATTGGCTATGCGCTCGAGCGCCTGGCCGACATGGTCAGCGAGCGGCCGTTGCAGAAAAAATTCACCGCGTGGCAGGAGCAGATCGCCGCGTGGAAGGCCAAGGCGCCGTTCGGCTACCGCGTGACCGACGAGGTGATGAACTCGCAGCACATGAAGGACCACCTCGCCGGCTCGGAGGACGAGGTCATCCTGCCGCAAATGGTGGTCGAGACGCTCTACGAGTTGACCGGCGGCGACGCCATCCTGACCACCGGCGTCGGCCAGCACCAGATGTGGGCCGGACAGTATTACCAGTATGAGCAACCCCGCCAACTGCTCACCAGCGCCGGCTTGGGGGCGATGGGCTTCGGCTACCCAGCGGCGCTGGGGGCCAAGGTGGCGCGGCCGGACAAACAGGTGATCGACATCGACGGCGACGGCTCGTTCCTGATGAACGTGCAGGAACTGGCCACCGCCCGAATCGAGAAGATCGCGGCCAAGGCCATCATCCTGAATAACCAACACCTTGGCATGGTCGTGCAGTGGGAGGACCGCTTCTACGCCGGCAACCGGGGCCACACCTATCTCGGCGACCCGGACGACATGAAGCAGATCTACCCCGACTACATCGCGATGGCCAAGGGCTTCGATGTGCCGGCTGAGCGGGTGATGTACCGGCGCGACCTCCGGGCGGCGCTGCAGCGGATGCTCGACTCCGACCAGCCGTACGTGCTCGACGTTGTCGTCCCGTACACCGAGCATGTGCTCCCGTTCATCCCGGCCGGCAAAACCGTCGCCGAGATGATCTGGAAGGTGTAGGCCAAGCGCGATCGGGAGGGGCGAGTTCCACCTCGCCCCAAACCATTTTTTCAACCGCGAAAGCATGCGAAAGCATGCGAATGAAAACAAGGTGCAGGTTGTGTGAGGGTGAATGGCCCTTGGCCAAGCGCGTCCGGTGATTCTCTTTGTCGCGTCCATTTGCGGTTGGTTTTTGGGGCGAGGTGGAACTCGCCCCTCCCTCACAGCGCCTTGAGCAGCGTTCGGATTTCCTTGAGCCGGCCGTCGGGCGAGTGCTTGGTGAAGCGCGGGAATTTTCCGCCAAGCGTGATCAACTCCCCGTTGCGGGTTAGCATGATTTTGTCGCCCTTGGCCTCGATCCCGGTGACGCTCTTGGCGGCCGCCAGCAGTTTCAGCTCGGCCATTTGCAACAACCGCTCGACCGGCTTCGGGATCGGGCCGAACCGGTCGCGAACCTCCTCCCTTAGCCCGGCCAGCTCGGCCGCGCCGGTCAACTCCGCCAATTTGCGGTAAAGGATGATGCGCTGCCGCATTTCCGGGATGTGGTTGAACGGCAGGTAGGCCGGCACGCGACCGATGTCCCTCGGCTCCTCGGCGGTCGCGGGCGGCGTCTCCTCTTCCTCCTGCACTTCGTGGACGGCCTCACGCGGCACGGTCACCTCGAATCGCGGCGGGGCGGCCTTGCGCGGTGCCCGTTCGGCGCGCTTTTCCTCGCCAGGGTTCATCGCGAGGAAATCGAGCGTCACGCGCACCTCGACGCGGCGGCCGACCGCTTCGCCCTTGAGCCGCTTCACGCTTTGCTTGAGCAACTGGCAGTACAGCTCGAAGCCAACCGCGGTGATGTGGCCGCTCTGCTGCGCGCCGAGGATGTTGCCCGCGCCGCGGATTTCGAGGTCGCGCATGGCGATCTTGAAGCCGCTGCCGAGCTTCGAGTACTGCTTGAGCGCGCTGATGCGCTTGCGGGCGTCGTTCAGCAGGGCGGCGTGGCGCGGCAGGATGAGGTAGGCAAACGCCTGGTGCTTGTAACGGCCGACGCGCCCGCGCAACTGGTACAGCTCGCTCAGGCCGAACCGGTCGGCGCGGTCGACAATGATCGTGTTGGCGTTGGGGATGTCCACGCCGCTCTCGATGATGGTTGTCGAGAGCAGGATGTCGGCGTCGCCGTTGACGAACCGGGTCATCACCTTCTCGAGTGTGCCGCTGGCCATTTGGCCGTGGCCGACGATCAGCCGGGCCTTTGGCACGAGCGCGCGGAGGCGGTCGGCCATCGTCTCGATCGTGGTCACGCGGTTGTGCAGGAAGAACACCTGCCCGCCCCGGTTCAGCTCGC
>JACNJE010000162.1 GCA_014382705.1 Verrucomicrobiota bacterium
TTTGTCCCAACCTGATGCGTTTAACCGAAAGGAATAACGCATATGAAACAGTCAACATTGTCGATCCGGGTTAACCGGAAGAACGCCAACCATCACCTCTGGAACAATAACGGCAAGTGGTGGTGTCACCTCACGGCACATAAGCCGGACTACACGGCTGAACGCCACCGAGTCCCTCTACACACCCGGGACATAGCGGAAGCCCGTCAACGTCGGGACAAGCTCTTAGCAGAGTGGACAGGCGAAGTCTTCCGAAAGGGGGTGACATCATGAAGCGCTACCGAGGCATCAAATACAGCTTTCGCCCCAAGTCCTACTGGGATGAAGACAACGTCCTTCAAGCACTTCTTCGTGACGTCAAAGGAGCTGAACGTCGAAAGATGATCAAGGCCTACTATGATCAGGGAAACTTCCTGGAGCTGGAAGAGTCGTTCACCAAGGCCAGTCTTTCGGACGAGGAACGATATCGCCTAGCAAGCATCCACCCGATGTTCATGGGCGGCGAATACTTGCCGGACTGTAACTCCAACGAAACCGAGATCGCTCGAGTCACACTACGATCCACCATGCAGGATGTCATCAGCATTCGAGCCAAGGAGGAGGACGGAGAACTCCATTATTCAGTGACCGACGAGTACGACGATCACGAATTCAGGCTATGGAGGGATTCCAGCCTTGAGCCGTTTAGCTTGAAGGATCTGATAGAGTTTCTGGATAAGTCGAGCCAAGGCATTGGGTATCCAGGAGGACTCTCCTTGGCTTACAACAACTCCAATGCAGATTCAGGATTAGATCGTGAGAGCCTAGAAGACTTCACGACAATCAGTTCGGAAATCTACTCGCACCTGGAGGAGCACTATGATCGTGTTTTTGCCGATTGGGTTGCGGAAGAACAAGAAGAGGAGGTAGTCCGGTGAAGCAGCAAAAGCTGGAAGGAAATGAGAAGTTTAGGGCAGCCAAATTATGGGTGAAAGCAGTTTAGGGGTTGGGCTTCAAAAACACGAAAAGGGTTTGTATCGATTTAGGGTACATTTAGGGGAAACCTTTTCCAATTATTGCCCTACATTGCACCGTCTCCTCAAAAAACTAAAATCCAGAAAACTTTAATAAAAACAGGCATAAAACAGAGAAAAACTGGAGCGGGTGAAGGGAATCGAACCCTCGTGTCAAGCTTGGGAAGCTTGCGTTCTACCATTGAACTACACCCGCAATGAAGGGGAGGCGGAGTTTCCTGCCGGCTTCCGGGTTTGGCAATGTTTTTGTTTCACGGCCCGGGCGGCTCGAGGGTGCGGGTGATTTTGCCGTTGCGATCCCATGCGTAGACCTGCCCGTTGGCCGCGCCGCCGTACAGTCGTTTGCCGTCGGCGGTGGCAACAAGGCAATGCAGCAGGTCGGCGGCCTTGGCCCATGTTTTGGCGGGGCTCTTGCCCGATTCGTTGCAGAGGCGCAATGCTCCGTCGTCGCTGGCGGTGATCAACTCGGCTTTCTTTTCCGGCCAGGCGATGGCGGCGACGTTGCCGGGATGGCCGGTCACGAGGTTTTTTTGCTCGCGCGTTTTGGTGTCCCAAATTTTGAGTTCCTTGTCCGCGCCGCCGCTGGCCAGCAGCGCGCCGTCCGGCTTGTAGGCGAGCGAAAGCACCGGCGCGGTGTGGGCCTCGATCTGCATCAACTGCCCGCCCTTGGCCAGGCTCCAAAACCGAACCCGCTTGTCGGCCCCGGCGGTGGCCAGCGTTTCGCCGCCGGGCGCGAGGGCGAGGGCGAAGACCGTTCCGTCGTGCGCCTGCCAAGCCCGGCGCTTGGCCAAGCCGGCGACATCCCAAAGCGCCACCTCGCCCGCTTGGCCAACGGCATTCGAGGCGGTGACGAGTGCTGCGCTGTCGGCGGTGAACGTCATTGCCGAGACGCGCCCCGGCAGGTCGGCGATCTCCCCGGCGGACGACCAGTCGGCGGTGTTCCAAAGCAGCACCTTGCGGAAGCCGCCGGTGGCGAGCCGCTTGCCGTCGGCGCTCCACGCGATCGACTGCACGGCGTCGCGGTGGCCGGTGAGCTTGGCCAAGGGCGGCTGGTCTTTTTCAGCGACGTTGTGAACGGTGACGACGTTGCCGTGGCCGGCGGCGAGTTGTTGGTCGTCCGGCGAGAGGGCGATGGCAAACACCGGCCGGTATCCACCGGGCAGTTGGCCCAGCTTGGCCGGGTCGAGCCGCTTGGCCTCGATGAGCAATTCGGCGGGCAGCCACTCGGCCCCGGCGTCGATCCATTGGCCAAGCGCGGCGATCTGTTTGTCGTCCAGTTGCTTTTTCGGCGGCATGTGCGGATCGCTGTCGGGCTGGAGGAACCGGATGATGCGGCTCTGCGCGGCTTGGCCGGGGAGGAGTGCCGGGCCGTCGCCGCCGCCCTTGAGCGCGAGCGCGCGCTTGGTGAGGTTGAGGTCGCCCTTGGTTTTTTTGGCGTTGTGGCAGCGGATACAGTGGTCGCGCAGCAGGTGCATCGCGCGCTTGGCCGCATCGGCATCGTCGGGTCGCGCGCTGCCGGGCCAAGTGGCTGCAACAGCCAATGCCAGCCTGGCCAAGCGGCCAGCTGTGAGGTTGTTTGCGAACCGTTTCATGCGTGTGCAGGGCTAAACTCCGCTGAGCCAATCGGTACGACTCTGCGATGGTTTTTATTCACAAACCCCTTTTCCGATTGGCTCATGAACGACGCGGGGGCACGGTTCGCCCGTTGGTTAAGCCACCGCCTGGCCAATTGTTGCAACCAGAACTGAAATATGGAATTTGATCTTGTCGTCATCGGGGCCGGGCCGGGCGGGTACACCGCCGCGATCAAGGCGGCGCAGCTCGGCATGACGACGGCCATCGTCGAGAAGGGCAAAACCCTCGGCGGCACCTGCCTCAACGTCGGCTGCATTCCCAGCAAGGCGCTGCTCTCGTCCACCGAGCTGTACCACGAGGCGCAAAAGCAGTTCGCCGTGCATGGCATCAGCGCGGAGGGCCTGTCGATGGATGTCGGCAAAATGATGAAGCGCAAGGACGGCGTCGTCCGCAAGATGGCGCGCGGCGTTGACTACCTGATGAACAAAAACGGCATCGAGCGTGTGGCCGGCCTGGGCCGCATCGCCGGGCCGGACGCGGTGGAGGTGGCCGGCGCCGCGGGCCGGCAACGGCTCAAGGCCAAGCGCATTTTGATCGCCACCGGCAGCCGCGTCGCCGGCCTGCCTTTCCTCGAGTTCGACGGCGAAACGGTGTTGAGCAGCGACGACGCGGTCGCGCTTGGCCAAGCGCCGGAGTCGATGGCCGTGATCGGCGGCGGGGCGATTGGCCTCGAGCTGGGCTCGGTCTGGGCGCGGCTCGGCACGGCGGTGACGGTGGTCGAGTTTTTGCCGCGCATCGCTGCGACGTTCGACGACGACATCACGCTGGCGCTGCAAAAACTGCTGCAACGGCAGGGGCTGAAATTTCATCTCGGCACCGGCGTCGAGTCGGCCGAGAAAACGGTAGGCGGCATCCAGCTGACGGCGGCCAAGGGCGATGAAAAACTTGTGCTCGAGGCGGAGAAAGTGCTCGTCGCCGTCGGCCGCAAGCCGAACACGGAAGGTCTTGGCGCCGCCGAGGCCGGCGTCGAACTCGACGAACGCGGCTGCATCAAGACCGACGCCGAGTGGCAAACCAGCGTGCCGGGCATTTACGCCATCGGCGACGTGGTGGCGGGGCCGATGCTGGCGCACAAGGCTGAGCAGGAAGCCGTCGCCGCCGTCGAGCGCATGGCGGGCAAGTCGGGCAGTGTGAATTACGACGCCATTCCGTCGGTGATCTACACCGCGCCGGAAGTCGCCGCCGTCGGCCTCACCGAGGCGGAGGCCAAGGCGAACGGCCACGAGGTCGCGGTGGGGGCATTTCCGTTCCAGGCCAACGGGCGCGCTGTCGCCGGCGGGCATGCGGACGGCTTGGCCAAGGTCATCGCCGACCAGGCGGCCGGCCGGGTGCTCGGCGCGCAGATTCTCTCGGCCAACGCGTCGGAGCTGATCGCCGAGGCGGTGTTGTTGATGGAACTGGGCGGCAGCGCGAAGGAGCTGGCCCGAACGATCCACGCGCACCCGACGATGTCGGAGGGCCTGCGCGAAGCGGCCCACATCGCCATCGGGAAACCGCTGCACACCTGACGCTTGGCCAAGCGCGGCCAAGCGCACAAAAAAAGCGCCGGCTTGCACCGGCGCTCGAGAGGGGTCCCTTGGCTGTTACGGGTTCGTCGGTACGGGGGCGGGCGGTTTTTCCGGGGCCGTCGCGGCGGGGGCCGCCGGCTTGGCCGGTTCGTCCGGCTTGTATTTGCCGGCGGCATCCTGGTTGAGGATGTCGATCACCATCGCGGTGAGGTCGTTTTTGCCGGTGGTGAACAGGACGGTCGGGGTGCGGGGCAGCAGCACGTCCTGTGACGAGTCGATGACGAGGTCGTAGCCCAGTTCGACGGCCTTGGCGCGGATGACTTCCTGAATCTCGTCGAGGCGCCCCTTGCGCAGCCGGTGGGTCTGGTCCGAGAGGGTTTTCTGTGCGTTCTTGTTGAATTCGATGACCTGTTGCTCGAGGCGCTTGAACTCGGCGAACTTTTCCTGTGCCTTCTTGAGATCCGCCTCCCGTTTTTCGTCGGAGTTGGCCGGGTCCTGGGCGCTGGCGTTCAGCTTGGTGTATTCCTCGCGCAGCAGGTTCAGGTCTTCCACCATGCCGATCCGGGCCTTGTCAAAGTCGGCCCCGCGCTCCTTGAGCTGGTCGTTGGAGAGCTTGGTTTTCCAGTAGCTGTCGAAGGCCTTGAGCAGATCGATGGTGGCGATCTTGAGCGGTTCCTGCGCGGCGGCGGTTCCGGCGAGGCAGGCGAGCGCCAGCGCGGCGGCGGCCAGCTTGGGCATGGTTGAGCGTGTCATGATTGGTTTTATGTTCATCAAGTCCGGTTAAAAATTGCGGGTGAAGCCGACCCCGAAATGGAACTCCCCGCCTCCCTCGGCGTAGTCGGGCTGGGTGATCGGGATGCCGTAGTCGAGCCTCAACGGCCCGAGCATCGGCACGACGAGCCTCAGGCCGATGCCCCAGTTGTCGGCGTAGTTGGAGAACTCAAACTCGTACGGATCCTCATACACCATCCCGATGTCGTAGAAGACAGCCACGCGCAACTTGGGGATGATCGGGATGCTGTACTCAACCGAGCCAAGCCAATAGCTGCTGCCTCCCAGGGTCTCGATGCCGTCGGTGATGACCGGGGTCCACCGGTTATTCCCGTCGGGGGTGATTTCCGGGATCTTGTGAAACGGGTTGTCGCTGTAACTATTTTGAACCGGGACGAACTGCTGCCCCACCGCCTCGCCGGCCTCGTTTTCCACGTTCACGTAGTAGCCGAACTGGTCGTTCTCGACGCCGGTTTTCCAGGTCTGCATCCGCGGGCCGATGTCCCGGTAGTCCCACCCGCGCAGCGTGCGGCCGCCCCCGAGGAAGAACCGGTCGAAGTACGGCACGCGCCTGCTGTCGCCGAACGTGTCGACGACGCCCAGCTCGCCGTACACCTCCCAGATGTGGCCCTCGGCGAAACCGGGAAAGTAATGGGCGGAGTTGATCTCAAGGCGGTACATCTCGGTGTCGCCGCCGAAGGGGCCGCCGGCGATCTCCGCGTTGACCCTGGTGAGATGGCCTCCGCTGGGCAACAGCGCGTTGTTCAGGGTGTCGTGGGAGAAGAAGAGGCCCAGCTTGGACACCAGCCGGTTGTGGTTCAGCTCGGACAACTCGCCTTCCTGTATCCGGGCTGTGTCGTAGGTCCAGTCGAACGGGTTGGCGGACAGGCCGTCGGGATAGCCCTTGGCCAAGCCGTTGATGAGCATGTCGTGCTCCGACAACATGTCGGAAAAGTAGGAGCGGTCGTGAATGCCAATGGACTCGATGGTATAGTTGACCCCCGCACTGATGCGGTCGTTGAGGATTTTCTGCGAGTAGCCCAGCCTTGTGCCGGTTTGTTGCTGTTCGAAGTAGCGGCTGAAGTATTGGATTTCGCGGTGGTACAGGTCCACGGACACCCGCTTCTTTTGGTCGAGAAACCACGGCTCCTCGAAGGTGATCTGGTAATCCTGCCGCCGGGTGCCGGCGGTGACCTGAAGGCGGAATTTCTGCCCCCCCCCGGTGAAGAACGGCGGGTTGAACAGGTCGAAATTGCCCTGCACGAAGCCGACTTGGGCAAAGATGGCCTCGATGGAACTGTACCCGAAGCCCATCAGGAAGCGTCCGGTTCGCCCCTCCTCCACGCCGATGATGAGGTTGCGCCGGTTGGGCAGCTCGGGGATTTTCTCGTCCTGCGTGTCGACCCCCTCAAACAGCGCGGTGCCCTGGAGGCGGCGCTTGCTCAGCTCGACGCGAACCATGTCGAACACCTCGCCGGGGGAGATCGCCAACTCGCGCCGGATCACCTTGTCTTTGGTTCGGGTGTTGCCGCGGATTTCCACCTTTTCCACGCGGCTCAATTCCCCCTCCTGGATGGTGTAGATAAGGTCGATCGTGCCCCGGTCGGTGTTGGGAATCCTTGCGGTCCGCACGATGGTGTCGAGGTAGCCGTGCGCCTCGTAAAAGTCGCGGATGGCGTCCCGGTCGTTGTTCAACCCGGTGGGGGTGAAGATCGCGCCCTCGAGCATGTACGGGATCACCGCCCGCTCGAGAACCTGCACCCCGCCGCGGATCCGGTCCTCCGTGAAAAGCGTGTTGCCTTCGAAGGTGACACTGCCGACCTGATAACGGTAACCTTCGTATAGATCGAGCCGGATCACCATCTTGCCGTCGCCGGTATCCTCAAAGTCGATTTCCCTCACCTCGAAGTCGATGTGACCCTCGTCCTGGTAAAACTGGGTGAGCCGCTCGAGATCCTCCTCCCATTGATCGGTCTCGAACTTGCCGCTGCCGGTCAGCCACGACATGAACCACCGCCGGCCGGTCTTGATGACCTTGCGCAGTTCGCGCTGGGAAAAGGCGACGGCATTCTCGAACACGATGTCTTCAATCGTGACCTTTGGCCCAGGCGCAACCTGGAAGACGACAGTCGCTTGGCCAAGCGCCTCGTCATGCCGGACCTCGTAGTCCACCTTGGCCTGATGGTAGCCGCCCTTTTGGTATTCCTTCAGGAGGGTGCGGGTGTCGGCGAAGATTCTTGGCCGACTGAGGGTCTCCCCGGTGCGGGAGCGGATCTTCTTGCGGAGCTTGCTTTCCCGGTATTTGCGGCCCCCGGTGTTGCCGTCAAAGAGGATCTCGGTGACCACCGGCTTGCCGACGAGCGTGTAGGTGACCTCGACCCCGTCGGCAACCCTTTTCTCCGTCACGTACACGTTCTCGAAGAAACCGGTGTTGCGGAGGTTGTGGATGTCGTCGTCGCTGGCCTTGATGGAGTAGACGTCGCCCTGCTTGAGTCGGATGTTGGCCCGGATGAGCGCGTCGCTGGCGGCTGGCTGGCCGATGTGCTGGAGGGTAATTTTCTTCACCGGCAACGCCCTCGGCGCCTGCCCGTGTACCGGGCTGCTCAACAGGAGCAGCAGTGCGGCAGGGAGCGCTTGGCCAAGCGCGTGCAGCCAGCGTGCCGGGCGGGTCGCCCTACAGGGTGTCGTCGTCGCGTTCGCTGGCTGCGTTCTCAAATCGTGTGTACCCTTTCAAAAAAGTCAGCCGCACATCGCCGGTCGGGCCGTTGCGCTGCTTGGCGATGAGCAGGTTTATCGGTTCCGCATCGTTGGCAGCGTCATCGTCGTCGCCATCTGGGCCGGCCGGCCGGTACAACAGCCCCACCAGGTCGGCATCTTGCTCGATCGCGCCGGACTCGCGGAGATCCGACAGGCGTGGCTTGCGGTTCTTGTCCTTCTCCAGCTCGCGGTTGAGCTGGCTGAGCACGATGACAGGAACGTTCAAGTCCTTTGCCAAGGATTTGACGCCCCTGGAGATTTCCGTAATTTCCTGCTGACGGTTCTCCCCGCCGCGGCGCGAAGTAGAATGAAGCAGCTGCATGTAGTCAATGACAAACAACTTTATGCCGTGCTGCTGCCACATGCGGCGCGCCCGCGCCCGGAGTTGGAGAATCGACAGGCCGCCGGAGTCGTCGATATGCAGCCCGGACTGGGCCAGCTTGCCGGAGGCATCAAGAATCCGGGGATAATCCTTGTTTTGCAGAAATCCCTCCCGCATATCCCGCAGATTGATGCGGGCCAGTGAGCAGAGCATGCGCATGACGAGCGCGTCCGCCGTCATCTCGAGGCTGAACACCCCCACCGGCAGGCCCTGTTTCAGCGCGACGTGTTCCACGATATTCATCGCCAGCGAGGTCTTGCCCATGCTCGGCCGGGCCGCCACGACGATCATCTCGCCGCCGTGCAGTCCCGTGGTCATCTTGTCAAAATAGTCAAATCCGGTCTCAATGCCCGTGATGGCGCCCCTGTTCCTGCTGTATTCTTCAATCTGGTTGATCGCCGCTTTGACATGATCCTTGATGGTCGGGTTGTCGGAGATCCCTTGCTCGCGCTGGATGTCCAGCACCGACTGCTCCACCTGGCCGATCAGGCTTTCCACCTCATCGCTCCCGTCGTAGGCGTCGGCGATCGCCCGGGTGCAGGTGTGGATCACCTTCCGCAGGAGCGCCCGATCCCGCACGATGGCAAAGTAATACTCCAGGTTCGCGGCCGACGGCACCCCGTCCTGCAACTCGGCCAGATAGGCCACCCCGCCGATGTTGTCGAGCTCCCCGTCGGCACGCAACTGGTGTGACAGGGTCAGCAGGTCGATCGGGGCGTTTTGATCGTTCATCTTCACCAACGCCGAGTAGATCGCCCGGTGGCGCAGGTCGTAAAAAACCGACTCGTCCTTGACCTTCCCGGCGCACTCGGGGAGGTTTTCCTCCGGGTCGAGCAAGATGCAGCCCAGCACGCCCTGCTCGGCGGCGGTGTCGTGGGGCGGCGTCCGATCCAGCGTAATGGAGGCGAGCGGCTCCTTTTTTCGCGGGGTTTTTTTCAGATCCGCAGACTCGGCGGGGGGCATGTCCAGCACATCAGGCATGACCCGATGGAACCTCAAACTCACCGATGGCGCAACGAATAGTCGTTGGAAAGTTGCCCGGCGCTTATCGACAGGCTATTCGCACCGCTTGGCCAAGCGGCTCCGTACTTGACCCCGCTTGGCCAAGTCGCGGATGCTGGGTGCACAACGGATGGCTTTGGATCAACCCAGACTCGACACACTTCGGAGCATCGTCGGTGCGGACAATGTGCTGACCGCAAAGGAGGACCTCATCCCGTACGCCTTCGACGGCACGGCGGCGATGAAGGAGACGCCCGGTTGCGTGGTGTTCGCCGCAGCGACGGGAGACGTCAGCGCGGTGCTGCGGCTGGCCAACGACACCGGCACGCCGGTGGTGACGCGCGGCAGTGGCACCGGCCTCAGCGGCGGCAGTGTGCCGGCGGCCGACTGCATCGTGCTGTGCACGGTGAAGATGGAGGCGATCCTCGAGGTCGACGCGGCCAACCTCACCATGACCGTGGAGCCGGGCGTGACGACCGTCCAGATCGCCGAGGCGGCTGGGGAGGCGGGATTGTTTTATCCGCCCGATCCCGGCTCGATGAAAATCTCCACCATCGGCGGCAACGTCGCCGAAAACTCCGGCGGCCTGCGCGGGCTGAAGTATGGCGTGACGCGCAACTACGTGATGGGCCTAGAGGTCGTGCTGCCGGACGGCGAAATGATGTGGCTCGGTAACAAATGCGTGAAGGACGTCGCCGGGTTTTCGCTGAAAGACGTGATGATCGGCAGCGAAGGCACGTTGGGCGTCATCACCAAGGTGCTGCTCAAGCTCATCCCCAAGCCGGCCGCCAAGAAAACGATGGTTGCCACCTTCAGCGCGATGGACGCCGCCGCGCAAACCGTCAGCGACATCATCGCCGCGCAAATCATCCCGTGCACGCTGGAGTTCCTCGACCGGACGACGATTCATTGTGTGGAAGATTTCGCAAAGGTCGGCCTGCCGCTCGATTGCGAGGCGTTGCTGCTGATGGAAACCGACGGCCACCCCGCCGCCGTCGCCGAGGAGGCCGCCAAGATGGAGACCTTGGCCAAGGCCAACGGCGCGATGAACGTGCGTGTGGCCGCCGACGCCGCCGAGGCCGACCAACTCGCCACCGCCCGCCGCAGCGCCTTCAGTGCCCTGGCCCGCTTGGCCCCGACCACCATCCTCGAGGACGCCACTGTGCCGCGCAGCGAATTGGCCCACATGATTCGGTTCGTCGCCGGGGTTGCAAAAAAGCATGATTTAAAAATAGGCACCTTCGGCCATATGGGCGACGGCAACCTGCACCCGACCTTTCTCACCGACGAACGCAACGAGGACGAAATCCACCGCGTGCACGAGGCGTTCCGCGAGATTTTTGACGAAGCCATCCGCCTCGGCGGCACCATCACCGGCGAACACGGCATCGGCCTTGCCAAGAAGGAATTCCTCCCCAAGTTCGCCGGCGAGGCGCAGATGCGAGTCATGCGTGAACTCCGAAAATCCCTCGACCCAAACGGCATCCTAAACCCCGGCAAGATGTTTGACTGAATGCCACTGTTACAGCATATTCAGGCCATGAGCAGTACGGTGGAAAAACTAACTGAAGAGGTCATGGCGCTCCCTTTCGAGGCTAAGAGAATCCTAGCCGATCGGTTGGCGGAAAATCTCAGCAACGACGCCGATGCTGCCTTCCATAAAAACTGGGCAGCCGAAGCGATTCGGCGAAGAGATGATGTGCGTGACGGGAGAGTCAAAACCGTCCCCGGCGATGAAGCGTTGGCTCAAGTTCGTCAATCAGTCTCCCGGTGAGATTTGAATTTCATCCGGATGCGATTACGGAGTACACGCATGCAGCAACCTACTACGCGCAGCAACAGGATGGATTGCAGCACAGATTTATCAAACAGGTCGAGCTGACCATTCAGGATATCCTGAGTGATCCCAAACGATATCGACTGTTTGAAGAGGATGTCCGCCGCTGTTTAACCCCCGTTTTTCCCTACGCTATTTTGTACACCATCGAGCCAAACTTCATTCACATCATCGCTGTAACCCATTGCGCCCGTCAGCCGGGTTATTGGATGGAGCGCTTGGCCGATGCCTGACACCCCGCAGCAGCGGCACGCTGGGTTGGCCGACGAGATTCGGCGGCATGACCGGGCGTATTATGTGGAGGCGCAGCCGACGGTCAGTGATCGCGACTACGACCAGCTTTATCGCGAACTGCTCGAACTCGAGGCGGCGCACCCGCAGCTCCGCACCGACGACTCGCCCAGCCAGCGCGTCGGTGGCGCGCCAATCGACGGCTTCGAGACAGTGCGCCATGCGGTGCCGATGATGAGTCTCGACAACACTTACTCGCAGGAGGAGGTGCGAGAGTTTGTTGTCCGCGTGCAAAAGCTGCTGCCGAACGAGTCGCTCGACTGGATCGTCGAGCCGAAGGCCGACGGCGTCGCGATCAGCCTCCGTTTTGAAGACGGCCTGTTCACGCTTGGCACCACCCGCGGCGACGGCATCGCGGGGGACGATGTCACCGCGAACCTCCGCACCATCCGCACCATCCCGCTCCGGCTCAACGCGCTTGGCCAAGCGGACGCCCCCGGGGTGCTCGAGGTGCGCGGCGAGGTGATCATGACGCGCTCCGGTTTTGAAAAACTGAACCAGATCCGCGAGGCCGAGGGCGAGCCGCCGTTCGCCAACCCGCGCAACGCCACCGCCGGTTCGCTCAAGCAACTCGACTCCGCGCTCGTGGCCAAGCGGCCGCTCGACCTTGTCCTGTACGGCAGCGGCGAGATCGTCGGCGGCCCGGCGGTTGACTCGCAATCCGGCCTACTCGACGCGCTTGGCCAGCTGGGTTTTCGCACGCCGCAACACACGTGGCGCTGCTCCAGCGTGGACGAGGTGCTCGACGCCATCGCCGAGTTGGACCGCCTCCGGCCCGGCTTCGACTACGACACCGACGGCGCCGTCATCAAGCTCAACAACTTCGCCCTGCGCGAGCGTGTCGGCGCCACCGCCAAGGCGCCGCGCTGGGCCATGGCCTACAAATACGCGCCGGAGCAGACGCACACCAAGCTCAACGCCATCACGATCCAAGTCGGCCGCACCGGCGCGCTCACGCCGGTCGCCGAGCTGGAGCCGGTGTTCCTCGACGGCTCGACCATCAGCCGCGCCACGCTGCACAACGAGGACGAAGTCGCCCGCAAAGACATCCGCGTCGGCGACACGGTCGTCATCGAGAAACGCGGCGACGTCATCCCCGGCGTCATCAGCGTCGTGAAAGAGTTGCGGCCGGCCGGTGCCGAGCCGTTCGACATGCAGCGCGCCACCGGCGGCCAATGCCCCGAGTGCGGCGGCGGGATCGCGAAGGACGAACAGTTTGTCGCGTGGCGCTGCATCAACAAGGCTTGCCCCGCGCAGGCGGTGCAGCGGCTCGAGCATTTTGCCGCCCGCACCGCGCTCGACATCGACTGCCTCGGCGACATCGTCTCGGACAAGCTCGTCGAGCGCGGCCTCGCCATCGACCCGCTCGACTTGTTCGGCCTCACCGTCGAACAACTGGGGCCGCTCAACCTCGGCACCGACGACGCGCCGCGCACGTTCGGCGAGAAGAACGCCGCCAAGCTTGTCAAGTCGGTCGAACGCGCGCGCGGCATGGCGCTGGACCGCTGGCTCTTCGCGCTGGCGATTCCCGAGATGGGCCGGACGATCGCCGGCAGCTTGGCCAAGTTTCACGACGACCTCGCCGCCGTCGCCGCGTCGCCGCTGTTGCGCGACGTCATCGCGCTGGACACGAAGGTCGCCGAGACCGTTCGCATCAACCCCCGCTCGCGGAACAACCCGCCCAAGTCCGACGCCGACAAGGCCAAGCGCGAGCAGCAATACACCGGATTGGTTTCGGAAATCCGCGAGTCGCTTGACGGCTTGGTGGCGCTTGGTTTCGCAAAAATAACGAAGGAAAACGGTGGTCACCCGCCCAACTTCACGACCGAAGTCGGCCCGTCGGCCGCGGGCAGCGTCCTCGATTGGTTCGCGTCCGGGACCGGCCGCGCCACGCTCGCGCGCTTGGCCAAGCTCGGCATCGAGCCGCGCGGCGGCAAGCCAAGCGGCGGCAAGCCAAGCGGCGGCGGGGTGTTCGACGGGAAAACCTTCGTCATCACCGGCACGCTGCCGACACTGAGCCGCGACGAGGCCAAGGCCAAGATTGAGGCCAACGGCGGCAAAACCACCGGCAGTGTCAGCAAAAAAACCGACTACCTGCTCGCCGGCGAAAAAGCCGGCTCCAAGCTGGCCAAGGCCGGGTCACTCGGCGTCGCCATCCTCGACGAGGCGGCGTTCCTCAAGTTGTGCGGCGAGTAGCCCGGTTTTTCGGCACCGAAAAACTAAGCAAAGATCCCTTTGGCAACGTGGCCGTGGACGTTGGTCAGACGGCGCTCGATACCGTTGTGGTAGAAGGTCAATTTCTTGTGATCGACCCCCATCAGGTGCAGCACGGTGGCGTGGAAGTCGTGCCAGTGCACCGGGTTTTCCACCGTCTTCCAACCGATCTCATCGGTCTTCCCGTAGCTGAATCCCGCCCTCACCCCGCCGCCGGCGAGCCAGCAGGAGAAGCCGTACTTGTTGTGGTCACGACCGGGGCCAACCTGATTGGCGTTCGACTGCGCAAACGGCGTCCGGCCAAACTCGGTGGTGAACAGCACAAGCGTGTCGTCGAGCATCCCGCGCTGTTTGAGATCGCGCAGCAGACCGGCGATCGGTTTGTCGATTCGGCCGGCCTCGGTTGAGTGATTGTCTTGAACATTTTCGTGAGCGTCCCAGCTCGCGCGAGGCGAACCCCCGATCGGGCCGCCCGAGTAGATTTGCACGAACCGCACTCCGCGCTCGAGCAGTCGACGCGCCAACAGGCAGCGACGGCCTGCGTCCTCGGTGCGACCTTCGCCGAGGCCGTACATGCTGCGAATGTGTTCCGGTTCACCGTTGATGTCGCTCACCTCCGGCACGGAAAGCTGCATGCGGGCGGCAAGTTCGTAGCTCCTCATGCGGGCGCTCAACATCGCATCTTCACCGCTGCGATCGGCGTGGCGCGCGTTGAGTTTTTGCAGAAAATCACGGGCAGCAGCGTCCGAGCCTTTCGGCTGTTCGATCGCCGGAAACAGGTCGCGCACCGGCGTCTTTCCGCTCCGCAACTCGACGCCTTGATGCTGCGACGGCAGGAAGCCGCTGGTCCAGTTGGACGCTCCGCCGTTCGGGCCACCCCGTCCGTCGCTCAACACGACAAACGCCGGCAGCGACTCGGTCTCGCAGCCGAGCCCGTACGACACCCAACTGCCCACGGACGGGAAGCCGTTGAACTCAAACCCGCTGTTGGCGAAAAACAACGCCGGTGTGTGGTTGGCCGAGTCGGTGCTCATCGAGCGGATGACCGTCATCTCGTCCGCCATCTCTGCGATGTGGGGAAACATGTCCGACAGCCAAAGGCCGCTCTGGCCACGCGGCTTGAATTGAAAATCGCTTTTTCGCAGCAGACCCACTTTGCCGAAGAAGATATCCGGTTTTTCACTGGAGCCTAGCGGCTTGCCGTGAGCCTTGTCCAGCCCCGGCTTATGGTCGTACGAGTCGATGTGGCTCATGCCACCCACGAGACTGATGTGGATCGCCCGCTTGGCCCGGGGTGCAAAGTTCGGGAACGCCGCTTGGCCAAGCGCCGATGCCTGTGCGGGGGTGCCGCGCGCCAGCAGGCTCGCAAATGCCGTGGCGCCAATGCCCCGGATGCCCCAGTTAAAAAACTCCCGTCGATTGAGTCTGCCCAAGTCGTTCATATCAGTTGAGGATGACAAATTCGTTGCTGTTAAACAGAGCGCGGCAAAGCGTGACCAGGCCGTACTCGCCAGCCAAGCGCTTGGCCAAGCGCAGCTCCTCGGCGTCCGGTTGGCGCTGGAAGGCGTCGAGGAAGATTTGCTTCACCTGCTCGTCAAGGCTGCCCTTGGCGTGGGACGCCACGCGGTCAGCCATCGCCCCGGCTTTGTTCAAAATGAAAGGGTTGTTCAACAACGCCAACGCCTGCAGCGGGGTGGTGGTCACGGCACGGCGCGGCGCGGTGGTTGAGGGGTCCGGGCAGTCGAACGTGTCGAGAATCGCGCTGCGCCCCCCCCTCGGACTGAAGCGGTAAACCGTGCGGCGGTTGTACTCGTCGCCTGCCGGATAAATCGGCTCGTAGTAGGTGGTCCCGTTGTTGGGGGTGATGGAGACGTCGCGAAAACCGGGGCCGCCCATCTTCGAGTTGAGCTTGCCGGAGACGGCGAGCACGGCGTCGCGCAACGACTCGGCATCGAGCCGCACCGGCGACTTGCGCCAGAGCAACCGGTTCTCGGCGTCGACCGCCAATCCGTCCGCCCGGGGCGCGGAGGCCTGCCGGTAGGTGTTCGAGGTCACGATCAACCGGTGCAGTGCCTTGAGCCGCTGGCCGTTGGCCGCGAACTCCGACGCCAGCCAGTCGAGCAGCTCCGGATGGCTCGGGCGTCCGCCGTTGAACCCAAAATCGTTCGGCGTCTCCACGATGCCGATTCCAAAATGATAATGCCAAACACGGTTCACGATCACCCGCGTGAACAGCGGATTGTTCGTGTCCGTGAGCCAATGCGCCAACTGCCTGCGCCGCTCGTTGTCTGACGCGTCCGGGTTGATGCCAAAGTCGCTGCTCAACATCCGCAGCGCGGCGACCGCACCGGGCCGAACAACCTCGCCCTCGTCCATCGCGTTGCCGCGCTTGAGCAACCGCACCGTGCCGGGGTTGCCGCGGGCGGCCACGGTGTAAACCTTCATCTGCGAGCCGTTGCCCAGCTCCCGCTCTCGCGCACTCAGCCCGGTCAACTGATCCTTGAGCGCCTTGCGCCGGGCCTGCTCCGCTTGGCCAAGCGCGGCAGCCAACTCCGCCTCGCCGACGAACGACGACTCCACCCCGGCCGAAGCGGCGATTTCGTCCGGGCCAAGCGCCCGATTGTACAGCTGGGCGCGGTGGATTTTTCCGTTGAGAAAATTGTTACCGCCACCCCGATGCCGCATCCCAAAAATCACCTGCGAGCTACCGGCGGCAAATTCCTGAAAACCGGTCTTGTACGGTTTGCCGTACGGCGCGCCATTGCGATAGCCGGTAATCGTGCCGTCATCCTGATAAACAATCGCAACGTGAACCGCCTGCTGATGTGCCTCGTTTTCCTCCGGTGCCCCGAACGACTTGGTTCGGACGAGTCCGTTGCTGCCCGGCATCCATCGACGGGACTCGCGCTCGGCGAACACGACGGAATCGAAAAACTGGCCGTCGTTGCTCTGCACGCCGATCACGCCGCCGCCCTTTTGGTTGAGGCTGCCCAGTTCCACCCACGCCTCGAGTGTCTTTGCGCGTAATGGCGAACTAAGCGGTGCGGTTTCGACCCATGCGTCACTGCCGTCCACCACCAACGCCCCGCCTTCAAGGCGAGCATCTCCCTTGGCCGTACCGTGCAACGTGCCGAGGCTGTCCTCGAAGCCGGTATCAAATTCCCAGCGGGCAGACGGCGTGGGCGGCTCTGGCTTCTCCTTGGGGTCGCGTTGTTTGCGCTTGGCGAGCGCGGTTTCGCGGGCGCGGTTTTCGATCCCGGCAAGCTCCTCGCTCAACGTCGCAATTTGTTTTCGCAGCACCTCACGTTGTCGGGCCAGCTCCGGGTCCGCGACGCTGCGTTCGCCGTGAAACACCCCGGCAATCGCCGAGGTCATTTGGTAATATTCCTTCTGCTGAATGGGATCGAACTTGTGGTTGTGGCATCGCGCGCAGTTAACCGTGAGCCCGACAAACGTCTGCCCAACCGTGCCAATGATCTCCTCGAGTTCATCTTGGCGCGCCGTTTTTTTCATGAACTCGCTGCCACCGACAACCGTGTTGTGCAGTCCGGCCACGAGAAAACCGACCGCCTTTTGCCCGGCTGGATTGCCCGGCTTGAGTACATCACCGGCAACCTGCATCCGCACAAATTCATCATACGGCATGTCGTCGTTCAGCGCGCGGATCACCCAGTCACGATACGGCCAAAGGTTGTTGCGGACGTTGTTGCGCTCGAAGCCATCGCTCTCGCCAAACCTCGCGAGGTCGAGCCAGTGCCGCCCCCAGCGCTCGCCGTAGTGCGGCGAACTCAGCAGGTCATCGACCGCCTTGCGATACGCCGATTCAGTCGGGTTGGCGATGAACGCCGCGACCTGTTCCGCCGTGGGCGGCAGGCCGGTCAGGTCAAAATGCAAACGGCGGATCAACGCACGGGCATCAGCCGGGGCGCTTGGTTTCAGTTTCGCCGCATCAAGCCCGGCAAGGATGAATGCATCAATCGGGTTGGCCCCCCAGCCGGCCTGCGAAACCTCCGGCGGTTCGGGTTGCCCGATCGGCTGCAGCGACCACCAGTCGTAGCCGCCGCGCTTGGTTGTGGTGAATTGGAACGGATCAAGCTCGTCGTTCGCGCCCCACTTGGCCCCGGCGGCAATCCAGTCGCGGAGCAGCGTCTTCTCCGCTTGGCCAAGCGGCTTGTCCGGGGGCATGTCGCCTTCGGCAACCTTCTCCCACAGCAGACTCTCGCTTGGTTTGCCGGCCACGAACGCCGCCCCATGCTTGCCGCCTTTCAATGCGGCATCGCGCCGGGACAGGTCCAGCTTCCCCTTCAGGTCAAACCCGTTGTGACACTCGAGACAGTGCCGAACCAGCAACGGAGCCACGTCGCGGTCGAAATCCACGGCAGCAACGGAAACACCGGCGGCTGAGCCAAACACACACAGCATCAACCCCGACAGAAAAGTGCGGAACCCACTCAAATGCATAACAAAAAAGGTGCCCGGAAAAGCTGCCTCAAGATCGCCCCTGCGCAAAGCGAAAACCTAGCTTGGCCAAAAGAGCCCGACCGGCGGTGAAAAACGAATGTGAGAAAAGAGTGAACTGGTGAGAATCGCAACGCATCGCAATCAGCCGCCAATCGGCAGATCAGCAAGTTATCTCTGCCACAACTCAGGGTGCGGTTGATTGTCGCAGTACCAACGCCGTTTGACGGGGTTGGCGTTTCGCACCCAGTTGGTGTGAGTCTGCGACTCGACATGGCCGTCCACAAAAACCATCTGGCCGGAACCGGAATGAGGATTGCCATTCAACATGCCGTTCGCATCGATGAGCCAATCCAGCATTTCGTCCTGCGACGAGTCGCCGATGGCGATCATGTCCGACGGCACTCTCACCGCCGACGCCGGGACGGCATGCGGGTTGGGGCCGACGATCTGGTACGGGAACCGTTGGCCAAGCGACAGGTGCCACGGCTGCGCCCCGTTGTAGCCGTAGCTGTGCGCCCCTTCGCGGCTGGCGAATTGTTGGTCGGCCGGATCCCAGCGCCGGGACGGCTTGAGTGCGGGGCAGTGAAACACCGCCGTGTTGGACGAGACTTGGGGCAGCATCATGTGGCTCCAATGCCATAATTTCCCGTCCACCAACGCGTCATAAAGGGGAAACCGGTCGTACTCCTCGGTGTAGTTGTAAAGGGCCAAGCCGAGTTGGTGGAGATTGTTTTGGCAGGATGCTGAATGCGCCCTGGCTTTCGCCCTGGCCAAGGCTGGAAGAAGGAGCCCGGCAAGAATCGCAATGATGGCAATGACCACCAGCAGTTCGATGAGCGTAAACGCCGTTCTTCTTGGTTGCTTCATGCTCCAACTGCGGGCGCGACCCCTCTATTCCTCAACCAGCCGCCATCGGAAGTATTGCGTTGGGGCGGCCGTGTTCACATAGCCCACAAACGGCCCTCCCTCCTCATCCGAAGTGTGTGTCAATTTGGTCTTAACCGTGTTGAAGGGTTGCCATTCCTTCAAGTCGTATGAATGTTGAACTTCGTATGTTTTCCCGATGACTCCATAAATGTACAGGGCTGGGGCATTCCTCGGCGCGTTACGAACCCGAAGTTTAAGTTCCGTCAATTCCAAGCCGGTTTTTGCTCCCATGCCAATAAGGTAATCAAACATTGCATTTGCTTCAGACAGGGTGTGATGAAAACCGTCGGTGTAGGAAATGACATCGAGGGGTGTGTCTCCAAAAATTGACCGGGCGCTTACATCTGCCCCTTTTTCAATCAGAAACTTGGCTACCTCAATATTTGCACCTTTCGCGGCACCATGCAACGGGGTGAAGCCATCGGACGATTTGGAATGGATGTTCGCGCCATATTCCAATAAAAGCTCCACAAAAGTTGTGCTGGCATTCCCCGCAGCAGCAAACAACGGTGTTCCCCCCAATAAATCGTCCCGGATGGTGACTTTCGCCCCGGCTTCAAGCAGCATTTTCGCAATCGTAACTCGATCACTGATTGCAGCCACATGAAGCGCTGAAAGCCCGTTAGGTCCCTGTAACTTCGTCGGTTTTTGGTTCGGATTAGCTCCATTGTTTAAAAGCCGTTGAACTTCTTTCGCGTTGCCTATGCGTACCGCCTCAATCAATGGAATTCTAAAAATCTGTGCATCAACCGATTGTAAGGCCAGAATAACAACGGCGACCAAGAGCAGACTCAACAGGCTGCCTCTGCCAGTACGCAATAACACAGAAATTAATTGCCGGGGTTGTAAATGTAAGTCGTATTATCCGAATAATATACTGCGCAGGCTAAACCCTCACTATTATAAAAATACATCGTATAAGTTCCTGGAGGGCCATAAGCAGTTGTCCACCATGCATAAGGTAACTGCGCCGGTGTAATCGAAGTTATTTGATTACCGTTAAACCACCAATTAATGGTTCCTCCATTACTAACAACGCAAACAATACGCCACGTATAATAATCGATATCCGTCTTCGTTATGGATCGATTTGCGGCGGGTCTGCCAAAACAGGTTTAGTCACCAACACTGACAGGGCCAAGCCTGCCACAACAGTTATTTTGATCATTAAGTTTTTCATGATAATTAGACGATTACGAGCGGCCATGGTATTCCTCTTCAAGGAAGCTGTCAACAGATTCACTGATTTTTTGTCATAACTCTATGAAAATGTCCTCTTTTGAACTCGCTTAAAATGTCCTCATGG